>NZ_JASCAR010000043.1:0-390909 GCF_029967715.1 Klebsiella sp. V115_8 | reverse complement strand
CCGGGTAAGGCGCAGCCGCCACCCGGCGAAATCAAGGATACCGTGCCTGATATCTTGCCCGGCGGCGCTGCGCTTGCGCGGGCCTACGGGGTGTGAGCCTGTGAGAGGATCCTCCAGGCCGGGTAAGGCGCAGCCGCCACCCGGCACAAAGGCGCGCTAGCGTTCCTCCTGATACAGCGGCACTACGGCGCCGCCGATATAGCGACGGCGCAGCCAGGCGGAGAGGGTGTCCATGATCATCACCACCGCCACCAGCAGCAGCGTGATAAACATCACCACATCCCAGTTCCACAGGCGCATATTCTCGGCATAGATAAGCCCGATACCGCCGGCGCCGACGAAGCCCAGCACCGCCGCGGAGCGGGTGTTGGATTCAATCTGGTACAGGCTCAGCGCGAGGAAGGTCGGGAACGACTGGGTAAAAATGCCAAAACGATGCTTTTGCAGGCCATTCGCGCCCACGGCGGTCAGCCCGCGCCCGGGGGAGCGGTCCACGGCTTCGTGTCCTTCCGCGTACAGCCGTCCCAGCAGACCGGTGTCCTGCATGATGATCGCCAGCACCCCGGCCAGCGGCCCGAGGCCTACCGCGCGCACGAAAATCAGCCCCCAGATAGCCATGTCGATCCCGCGCAGCACATCAAACAGGCGGCGCATCAGCAGGGCGAGGGTCCCCAGCACCACGCCGCGCATGATGTTGCGGGCGGCGAAGAAGGAGAGCAGCAGCGCCAGCACCGTGGCGGTGAGCGTCCCGGCGAAGACGATAGCCAGGGTAATGCCGATTTGCGTGAAGTAATAGCCGAACGGCCAGTTCCAGAAGTCGTGCCAGACGAACATCCGCGCCAGATAGCGGCCAATCTGCTGCAGGCCGGTGGTCAGCTGTTCGCCGCTGATGCCGAACTGCAGAAAAAACCAGACGTAATAGAGCACGCAGGCCAGCGCCACCAGCCCGACGTAGCGCAGGTAGCGCCCCTGGACCTGATAGAGCTGTTTATGCTGCCGACGGCTGGCGGCGATATCCGGTTGCATGTGCCAGACGCTCATTTCTTACCCTCCAGTACCCACAGGCGCAGACGACCGGACAGCATGTCCAGCGCCGACACCACCAGAATGATCAGCAACAGGGTGATGCTCACCTGATCGTAACGGTCGAGCTTGATGTTGGTCATCAGCTCCTGGCCGATGCCGCCCGCGCCCACCAGCCCGAGAATGGTCGACGAGCGGAAGTTGATTTCAAGCCGCATAAAGCCGTAGGAGAGAAACAGCGGCTTCACCTGCGGCCACAGGGCGAAGCGAATTTTCTGCAGCGGCGATGCGCCGCAAGCCGCCAGGCCGCGTACCGGTTTGTTTTGCGCGCTTTCCACCGCCTCGTAGAACAGTTTGGTCAGACTGCCGACGGTATGCAGCATGAGCGCCAGAAAGCCCGGGATCGCGCCGATGCCGAACGCCATCACAAAGATCACCGCCCACGCCAGCTCGGGCATGGTGCGCAAAAACGCCACCAGCACGCGAATGGCAAAGCGCACCGGTGCCGGGGACCAGGCGTTATTGGCGGCGAGAAACGCGAAAACCGTGGCATTGGCGACCGCCACCAGGGTTGAGGCCAGCGCCAGCTGCAGGGTTTCCCAGATCAGCGGCAGCTGGATCGGCAGGCGATAGCCCCACCAGGCCAGCGACCCTTTGGTCTGCACGTCGGCGAACAGGTTGCCGGCGCTCAGGGGCGGAATGGTCTCTGCCATATAGTCCAGGAAGTGGGGCAGCGAGTGCCAGATAGTCAGCAGATTAAATTCCGCGGCGCTGCCGGCGGCAAAATAGAGCGCCAGCAACAGCAGGGACCAGCAGACGGCATCGCGTTTTTGCCGCGAGCGTATCTGCTGGTAATAGCGTTCAAATTCGATGTGGGTCGTCTTCATGCGTCGGGGATCTTCAACGTAGCGCCGCCGCTCACCTCGGGGCAAGCCGGCGGCGTTGAGGCAGGATTAACGCGCGCTCACCAGCTCGCGTTTCATATCGATAATCTGCTGGAAATCAGCCACGCTGCCCGGGCCGATGTGCTGCGTACCGCCCATCGCTTTGATAAAGCAGGCGTGATCCTCAGTATCCAGTTTTTTCACCGCCGCCACGACTTTCGCCTTAAAGTCCGCCGGCAGCGCATTGCTCACCAGGATCGGGCCGTTCGGGATCAGCGGCGATTGCCAGATAATGCGGATCTGTTTCATCAGATCCGGATGATCCATGCGAATCAGGCGGTTGAACGCGCCGGTGGTGTAGCCGGTGTTGTAATCGCCAACCATCGAGGCCCAGGTCACCGCCCCCGCGAACTGGCCATTCAGCACGCCGAGGATGTCCTGCTCGTGGCCACCGGAGAAGGTGACGCTGGAGAAGGTGTTGTTGTATTTGTTGTCGGCGTTGCCGCCAAATTTTTCTTTAAACGCATGGTTAGGGATCAGATACCCGGAAGTGGAATCCGGGTCGGCGAAGCCAAAGGCTTTGCCTTTTAAATCGTCCAGCGTTTTATACGGGGAGTCGGCTTTGACAATCACCACCGAGTGATAGCCGCGAGACTGATCTTTGTCGTCCACGGCGATGCCGACGATATCCACCGCTTTCGGGTTATTGAGATAAACCGAGGCGTAAGAGGAGGGGGACATGCTCAGCACCACGTCGACTTTACCCCCCAGCAGACCCTGAATCACCCCGGAATAGTCGGAAGAGTTACGCAGTTTGGTATCCACGTTCAGCTCTTTATCGAGGAAGGTCTTCACGCACTGGTTATCGCCGATTTGCTGGGTGGCGTTCTGGCCGCCGAGAATGCCCAGATTCAGCTCTTTCGGCTGCGCCGCCGCTGCCTGCCATGCCATCATCATGCCCGCGACCATTGCGGATAAACGAACTGCGCCAGTCATATATTTTTTCATTATCTTGCCCGTGTGAGTGAAATTAATGCAATTGGCTAACGTCATCGCCGTACAGCTGCTGCAGTACATCCTGCGTCAGCCGGGCGGGGTGATCGTCAAAAATAAGCTGTCCGTTGGCGACGCCGATAACCCGGGTGCAGTAGGTCCTGACCAGCTCCACCGAATGCAGGTTGACCATCACGCTGATGCCCTGCTCGCTAATCTCGCGCAGCACATCCATGATGCGCTGAGTGTTTTTCGGATCCAGCGAGGCGACAGGCTCGTCGGCGAGCAAGATCCCGGGGTTTTGCATCAGCGCCCGGCAGATCGCCACCCGCTGCATCTGCCCGCCGGAGAGGTTCTCCGCCCGCTGCAGCGCGTGCGGCAGCATGTTCATCCATTCAAGCAGCGCAATGGCGCGCGCCCGGTCGGCTGCGGGAAAGATTTTAAACAGCGATTTCAGGGTTGAAGTCTGGCTGAGGCGGCCCAGCAGGACGTTGGTGAGCACATCGAGACGGGGCACCAGGCAGAAGTCCTGAAAAATCATTCCGCAGTGGCTGCGCCAGGCATTGAGCGCGCGACCTTTCAGCTGTGAGACATCGTGCGGGGTACCGACTTCCGGGTAGCTAAGAATTTCTCCGCCGCTGGCGCTGTGGGTGCCGTTGAGGACATGCAGGAGCGTCGATTTACCGGCGCCGGAGCGGCCTATGATGCCAACCATTTCGCCAGCGTGCAGATCAAAGCTGATGCCGTCCAGCACCTTGTGCTGGGCTTGATAAGCTTTACTCAGGTTACGCACGCTTAAGACCTTCCGCTGCCGGCCGGCATTGAGATCGGTGAACGGCTGGAAATCAGTTTCGGCCACCGCGGCAAGAGAGCTGTTCATAAGAGTGTCCAGGTTCGTCATTAACTGGCCACTATTAATAGGTCTTTATGTGAAATTTCGATGACGGTATTGCGAACAAACCGTGAACAGGCGGGAAAGGGCGGCGGTGAGCGGTCCACCCGCGCGCGTGTGGCGCGCTGGCGAAGCGCCGAAAAGTGGCTATGCTTTCGGGGGCGCGAAGACAGGCGCCCCTTGACGGCCGGAACCCTCGTCAATCTTCGCTTAATCTTGCTGATGAGAACTGTTATATCGAATAGATAATGCGTCTGCCTTTGTTTAGCATTCAACATTCCCCAGGTATTAACATATACATAACTATTTTGTGCGGCAGGTTAATCTATTCATGAGTCTTATGTGTTGGTGAATCATCCTGGTTGTTGCTTCTTTTTGGATTTATATTCTTTATTTTTTAATAAATTTGGTTTATTCGGAAGCTTCACTCTACCCTCCATTAAGAATATTCCTAACATAATAGGGTGAAGATCCTGGGTAATATAAAATTCAGCTAAGAATCGACGGTAATATTGCCAATAACCTTATGAAAATAAATGTCTTTTTTCTTTCCTCAAAAAAACGATATTTTCAGTTTTTGTAAATATTGACCTGGGCGCGAAATTCATTGCCTTTCCGCATGTTGACACTCTATAGGAAAAAACTTAAATTCAACGCCAAGCAGAAAATAATTATAGTTTAACCCCGCTTATCCAATATTGATAGGTGATGCGTGTCTTATTTAATGGCGATTTATTAAAGGAATGGAATACGCCAGTTAACTTTATAGGCCTGGCAAGCAGTGACGTTGTAAAAATGATTACTTCAAGGACTATGAGGTTAAAAACTATATGGAATATAAAAGCTGTTCCGATAAGTATATTTGGTCTGCCCATGACTCCTACTTCTATAAAGGATTATCCGAACTGATTGTAGATATCGACGAATTAATTTATCTGTCGCTAGAGAAAATCAGAAGAGATTTCGTGTTTATCAATCTCAATACGGCTTCGTTAAACGAATTTATCAGGCGCGACAGCGAATGGCTATCCGCGGTAAAGGGGAAACAGGTCGTATTAATTGCGGCCAGAAAGTCAGAGGCCTTAGCGAATTACTGGTATTACAATAGCGATATTCGCGGCGTGGTATATGTTGGCCTGAGTCGCGATATTCGAAAAGAGCTGGCCTATGTGATTAATGGCAGGTTTCTCCGTAAAGATATTAAGAAAGATAAAATTACAGACCGGGAAATGAAAATTATCCGCATGACCGCCCAGGGCATGCAGCCGAAATCGATCGCCAGAATTGAAAATTGTAGCGTGAAGACAGTGTATACCCATCGGCGCAATGCTGAGGCCAAGCTGTATTCCAAAATATATAAGTTAGTTCAGTAACACCCAGGCAAGTTAATTTTTGAATGGTTCACCGGGACATCCTGTCCTTAATTCAACTCAGGAAGAAAAAGCGATGAAAAAAAAGGTTCTGGCAATAGCTCTGGTAACGGCGTTTACCGGTATGGGTGTGGCGCAGGCTGCTGACGTAACGGCTCAGGCTGTAGCGACCTGGTCTGCGACCGCCAAAAAAGACACCACCAGCAAACTGGTCGTCACCCCGCTCGGCAGCCTGGCGTTCCAGTATGCCGAAGGCGTGAAAGGTTTTAACTCACAGAAAGGTCTGTTTGACGTGGCAATTGAGGGTGACGCAACGGCGACCGCCTTTAAGCTGACCTCGCGTCTTATCACCAACACCTTAACCCAGCTGGATACCTCCGGCTCCACGCTGAGCGTGGGCGTGGATTATAACGGCGCAGCGGTGGAAAAAACCGGTGATACCGTGATGATCGATACCGCCAACAACATTCTGGGCGGCAACCTCAGCGCGCTGGCTAATGGCTACAACGCCAGCGGCCGCACCACCGCGCAGGATGGTTTCACCTTCTCTATCATCAGCGGCACCACTGACGGCACCACCGCCGTGACCGATTACAGCACCCTGCCGGAAGGGATCTGGAGCGGCGACGTTAGCGTCCAGTTCGACGCCACCTGGACCAGCTGATCCTTCTGATGCACCAGCAGGGGGGGCTCCCCCTGCTTTTTTCACGGACGGAATTGTTATGAAAAAGCACCTTCTGGCCCTCGGGCTGCTGCTTGCCGGAGTATCGCCGGCGCAGGCGCTGGATGTCGGCGATATCTCATCGTTTATGAACAGCGGCAGCAGCACACTGAGCAAAACGATCAAGAACAGCACCGACAGCGGCCGCCTGATCAATATCCATCTCGAACGGCTCTCTTCCCCGCTGGATGACGGACAGGTTATTCCGATGGATAAACCGGATGAGGTACTGCTCACTCCCGCCAGCCTGCTGCTACCCGCCCAGGCCAGCGATGTGATCCGCTTCTTCTACAAAGGCCCGGCGGATGACAAAGAGCGCTACTACCGCATTGTCTGGTTCGACCAGGCGCTCAGCGATGCCCAGCGCGATAACGCCACCCGCAGCGCGGTGGCCACCGCTTCCGCCCGCATCGGCACCATCCTGGTGGTGGCGCCCCGGCAGGTGAACTACCGCTTTCAGTACGCCAACGGCTCCCTGACCAACACCGGGAACGCGACGCTGCGGATCCTCGCCTACGGCCCTTGCCTGAAGGCCGCCGAGGGTAAGGAGTGTAAAGAGAACTACTACCTGATGCCGGGTAAATCACGCCGTTTTACGCGCGTGGACACGGCGGATAAAAAAGGACGGGTTGCGCTTTGGCAGGGTGAGCAGTTTGTTCCCGTGAAATAGACAGCTGTGCAGATGGATAACGACGATGCCTCTACAACGGATTTCCCCAGGACTGAAAACACCGCTTGCCTTCGGCATGTTTTTTTTGTTCGTTCAGCCCGACGCCAGCGCGGCTGCCCCAGGGGCGCAGCAGATTGGCGGGGTGATTATTCCGCAGGCCTTCAGCCAGGCGCTGCAGGACGGCATGAGCGTTCCTCTCTATATTCATCTTGTCGGCAGCCAGGACACCCGGGACGATCAGCGGATCGGCAGCGCCTTTATCTGGCTGGACGGTGGCCAGCTGCGCGTTCGGCAGATCCGGCTGGAGGACAATGAGGGTAACGCCAGCGTCAGCGAACAGACCCGCCAGCAGCTGACTGGCCTCGCCAACGCCCCGTTCAGCGAGGCGCTCACCATCACGCTGACCGACAGCGCGCAGCTGGATCTCAGCCTGCGCCAGCTGCTGCTGCAGCTGGTGGTCAAGCGCGAGGCGCTGGGCACCGTGCTGCGCTCGCGCAGCGAAGACATCGGCCAGTCGAGCGTCAACGCCCTCAGCAGCAACCTGAGCTATAACCTCGGCGTTTATAACAACCAGATGCGCAACGGCGGGAGCAACACCTCCAGCTACCTGTCGCTGAACAACGTCACGGCGCTGCGTGAGCATCATGTGGTGCTCGACGGCTCGCTGTACGGGATCGGCAGCGGTCAGCAGGACAGTGAATTATATAAGGCCATGTATGAACGCGATTTCGCCGGCCACCGCTTTGCCGGCGGGATGCTTGACACCTGGAACCTGCAGTCCCTGGGGCCGATGACCGCTATTTCGGCGGGCAAGATTTACGGCCTTTCCTGGGGGAACCAGGCCAGCTCCACCGTCTTCGACAACAGCCAGTCCGCCACGCCGGTGATCGCCTTTCTGCCGGCGGCGGGCGAGGTGCATCTCACTCGTGACGGCCGGTTGCTGAGCGTCCAGAACTTCGCCATGGGGAACCATGAAGTGGATACCCGCGGCCTGCCGTACGGTATTTACGACGTGGAGGTGGAGGTGATCGTCAACGGGCGGGTGGTCAGCAAACGCACCCAGCGGGTCAATAAGCTGTTCAGCCGGGGACGCGGCGCCGGCGCGCCGCTGGCGTGGCAGGTGTGGGGCGGCAGTTTTCATATGGATCACTGGTCGGAGAGCGGGAAAAAGACCCGGCCGGCGAAAGAGAGCTGGCTGGCGGGCCTCTCGGCCTCCGGGTCGCTCAGCACCCTGAGCTGGGCGGCAACGGGCTATGGCTACGACAACCAGGCGGTGGGAGAAACCCGCCTGACGCTGCCGCTGGGCAAATCGATCAACGTTAACCTGCAAAATATGCTGGCCAGCGACAGCTCGTGGAGCAGCGTCGGCAGCATCAGCGCCACGCTGCCGGGGGGCTTTAGTTCAGTGTGGGTCAACCAGGAGAGAACCCGCATTGGCGATCAGTTGCGGCGCAGCGATGCCGACAACCGGGCGATCGGCGGCACCCTCAACCTCAACGCGCTGTGGTCGAAGCTGGGGACGTTCAGCGTCAGCTACAACGATGACCGTCGCTACAACAGCCATTACTACACCGCGGATTACTATCAGACGGTCTACAGCGGCGCCTTTGGCTCGCTCGGCCTGCGGGCGGGGATCCAGCGCTATAACAATGGCGACAGCAGCGCCAACACCGGGAAATATATCGCCCTCGATCTGTCGCTGCCGCTGGGCAACTGGTTCAGCGCCGGGATGACCCATCAGAACGGCTACACCATGGCTAACCTCTCAGCGCGCAAGCAGTTTGATGAAGGCACCATTCGCACCATCGGCGCCAATCTGTCGCGGGCCATCTCCGGCGATACCGGGGATGACAAAACCCTCAGCGGCGGGGCGTATGCCCAGTTCGACGCCCGCTACGCCAGCGGCACGCTGAACGTTAACAGCGCGGCGGACGGCTACGTCAACACCAACCTCACCGCCAGCGGCAGCGTCGGCTGGCAGGGCAAAAACATCGCCGCCAGCGGACGAACCGACGGTAACGCCGGGGTGATCTTCAACACCGGGCTGGAGGATGACGGTCAGATCAGCGCCAGGGTCAACGGGCGGATCTTCCCGCTCAGCGGCAAGCGTAACTATCTGCCGCTCTCACCCTATGGCCGCTATGAGGTGGAGCTGCAAAACAGCAAAAACTCGCTCGACAGTTACGACATCGTCAGCGGGCGCAAGAGTCATCTGACCCTCTATCCCGGCAACGTGGCGGTGATTGAGCCTGAGGTGAAGCAGATGGTCACCGTCTCCGGTCGTATTCGGGCGGAAGACGGCACGCTGCTGGCGAATGCGCGGATTAACAACCATATCGGCCGTACCCGCACCGATGAAAACGGCGAGTTTGTCATGGATGTGGATAAGAAATACCCCACGATCGATTTCAGCTACGGCGGCAATAAAACCTGCGAAGTGGCGCTGGAGCTCAGCCAGGCGCGCGGCGCCGTCTGGGTGGGGGATGTGGTTTGCAGCGGCCTCTCGTCGTGGGCGGCGGCGCAGCAGACAGGAGAAGAGAATGAAAGTTAACCCTTTAATCGCCCTGGCGATCCTCGCGCTGCTCTGGCCGGCGTCCGCGCTCAGGGCGGCGGTGTCGAAGACCACCTGGTCGGATGCGCCGGCGCGCGAGTTTGTGTTTGTGGAAAACAACTCCGACGACAACTTTTTCGTCACCCCCGGCGGGGCGCTGGATCCGCGCATGACCGGCGCCAACCGCTGGACCGGCTTAAAATACACCGGCTCCGGGACCATCTATCAGCAGAGTCTCGGCTATATCGATAACGGCTACAACACCGGGCTCAATGCCAACTGGAAGTTTGATATGTGGCTGGAAAACTCGCCGGTTTCGCACCCCTTAACCGGCCTGCGCTGCATCAACTGGTACGCCGGGTGCGATATGGCCACCAGTCTGATCCTGCCGCAAACCACCGACGCCAGCGGGTTCTATGGCGCGACGGTGACCAGCGGCGGCGCGAAGTGGATGCACGGTATGATGTCGGACGCCTTCTATCAGTATCTGCAGCAGATGCCGGTCGGCGGCAGCTTCACGATGACCATCAATGCCTGCCAGACCTCGGTGAACTACGACGCCAGCAGCGGCGCGCGCTGTAAGGATCAGGCCTCCGGCAACTGGTATGTGCGCAACGTCACCCACACCAAAGCCGCGAGCCTGCGGTTGATAAACACCCACTCGCTGGCGGAGGTGTTTATCAACAGCGATGGCGTGCCGACCCTCGGGGAAGGGAACGCCGACTGCCGGACGCAGACCATCGGCAGCCGCTCAGGATTAAGCTGTAAGATGGTCAACTATACCTTGCAGACCAATGGGTTAAGCAACACCTCGATCCATATTTTCCCGGCGATCGCCAACTCGTCGCTGGCCTCGGCCGTCGGGGCGTACGATATGCAGTTCAGCCTCAACGGCAGCTCATGGAAGCCGGTGAGCAATACCGCCTATTACTACACCTTCAACGAGATGAAGAGCTCAGACGCGATCTATGTGTTCTTCTCCAGCAACTTCTTTAAGCAGATGGTGAATCTCGGGATCAGCGATATCAATACCAAGGATCTGTTCAACTTTCGCTTCCAGAACACCACCTCGCCGGAGTCAGGCTGGTATGAGTTTTCCACCTCCAACACGCTGATTATCAAGCCCCGTGATTTCAGCATCAGCATTATCTCCGACGAATATACCTCGGCGCCGTCGCGGGAGGGGTATGTCGGCAGCGGCGAACCGGCGCTCGATTTCGGCTACATCGTCACCACCAGCGGTAAAACGGCCGCCGACGAAGTGCTGATCAAAGTGACCGGACCGGCGCAGGTGATTGGCGGGCGCTCCTACTGTCTCTTTAGCTCCGATGACGGTACGGCGAAAGTGCCGTTCCCGGCGACGCTCTCTTTTATCACTCGCAGCGGCGCGACGCAGACCTACGACGCCGGGTGCGATGACAGCTGGCGGGATATGACCGATGCGCTGTGGCTGACCACGCCGTGGACCGATATCTCCGGCGAAGTGGGGCAGATGGATAAGACCACGGTGAAATTCTCGATTCCGATGAATAACGCCATTTCGCTGCGGACGGTAGACGATAACGGCTGGTTTGGCGAAGTCAGCGCTTCAGGAGAGATTCATGTCCAGGCGACGTGGCGCAACATTAACTAAGGCCCTGCTGACGGTGGGCTGCCTGATGGTGGCTCCGCTGGCGCAGGCTATCTCGGTCGGCAACCTGACCTTTTCCCTGCCGGCTGAAGCGGATTTCGCCAGCAAACGGGTGGTCAACAACAATAAAAGCGCGCGGCTGTACCGCATCGCCGTCAGCGCCATCGATCGCCCGGGCGGCAGCGAAGTGCGCTCCCGGCCGGTAGATGGCGAGCTGCTGTTCGCCCCCCGTCAGCTGGCGCTGCAGGCCGGGGAGAGCGAATACTTCAAATTTTACTATCATGGCCCGCGGGACAATCGCGAGCGCTATTATCGGGTCTCGTTTCGCGAAATCCCCACCCGCAACCTGACGAGGCGCAGCCCGACCGGCGGCGAGGTCAGCATGGAGCCGGTGGTGGTGATGGATACCATTCTGGTGGTGCGCCCGCGCGAGGTGCAGTTTAAATGGTCTTTCGATAAGGTGGCCGGGACGGTGAGCAATACCGGCAATACCTGGTTTAAGCTGCTGATTAAGCCAGGATGCGATTCGACCGAAGAGGAGGGGGACGCGTGGTATCTGCGTCCCGGGGACGTGGTTCGCCAGCCGGCGCTGCGCCAGCCGGGGAACCACTATCTGGTCTATAACGACAAATTTATTAAGATCAGCGATACCTGCCCGCTGAAGCCCCGCCCCGCGGAGTGAACCTTACCCGGCGGCCGCGCGGCGGGTAAAGCGCCGGCTGGCCAGCAGGCTCAGACCGCAGCACAGCAGGTAGTAGACCGCGCCGGTGAAGACGAAGATCGCCAGGGGATAGATCTGCACCCGGTTGTTGACCTGGCCGGCCACGGTTGTCAGCTCCGGGACGTTGACGATAAACGCCAGCGAAGTGTCCTTCAGCAGGCCGATAAAGATCCCCACCAGCGACGGCTGAACGTTGCGCAGCGCCTGCGGGAGCAGCACCAGGCGTAGCGTTTGCCCGGGGGCGAAGCCCTGGGTCAGCGCCGCCTCATACTGACCTTTCGGCAGCGACTGCAGCCCGGCCAGCACCGAGTGCATCACCGAGGCGGCGGTAAACCACGCCAGCGCCAGGGTCACGGTCACCGCGCCGGGCAGATCGCCGCCGGTCAGCATCGGCAGCAGATACCACAGCCAGAAGATGACAAATATCAGCGGGATGCCGCGGATAATTTCCGCCCACAGAAACAGCAGACGCCGCGTCAGCCCGCCGTAGCGCCAGGCCAGCCCCGCCAGCGCAATGCCTCCCGGCAGCGCCAGCAGCGTGGCGCCGATAGCCATCAGCAGGGTCAGGGCCACGCCGCCGGGCTGGCCCTCCGCCAGCCGGCCCCACAGCAGGTAATCAAGGTTATCGGCGATCACCGCCAGATTAGCGTTCATGTTGGGCGCTCCGTTGCAGTTTTCTTCCCGGGCCGAGACGCGTTAGCGCCACGCCCATCGCCACCCCCAGCGCCAGATACAGCGCGGTGCCGACGGCAAAAGCCTCCAGGGCGTGCGCGTTATAGCTCTCAATCTGCCGCACCTGATAGGTCAGTTCCGCAAAGCCGATGCCGCTGGCCAGCGATGAGAGTTTCATCAGGTTGAGATACTGGCCGACAATCGGCTGCCAGGCGTTGGCCAACCCCTGCGGCAGAAGGATAAAGCGCAGCTCCTGCCACGGCGTAAAGCCCTGCGACAGCGCGGCTTCCCGCTGCCCGTGGCTGACGGCGCGCAGTCCGGAGGCGATCTCTTCCACCAGAAAGGCGGAGGTAAAGACCCCCAGCCCCCACATTGAGCAGAGGAACTCCGGCGTCAGCCACCAGACGTTGCCCGGCAAAATGGACCAGGCGTGTTCGTCGTTCACCACGTTCTTCACCGCCAGCGGCAGCAGATTCCAGGCGGCAAAGTACCAGAACAGCAGCTGGACCAGCAGCGGGGTATTGCGAAACAGCGAGACCCACGCGGCCACCAGCCCGCGCCCCGCGCGGCCGCCGCCGAGACGCAGGGCCAGCAGCAGAACCGCCAGCGCAGTGGCGAGCAGGATCCCGGCGACGCTGACCCAGACGGTGGTGAGAAAACCAGAGATAATCCATTGCAACGGCTGTCCGCTCAGGACGCCGTGCCAGTCAAGCATCGGCGTCACTCGAGGCTCTCCTGGTGCAGCGGATCCAGCACCTTCTGCAGAAAACGCCGCGCGCGGGCATGCTGCGGATGGGCGAAAAACTCAGCCGGCGGGGCGACCTCGAGAATGTCGCCGCCGTCAATAAACACCACCCGGTCGGCAATTTCGCGGGCAAACTGCATCTCGTGGGTCACCACCAGCATGGTGATCCCGCTGTGGGCGAGGTTTTTCATCACCTGCAGCACTTCGCCGATCATCTCCGGGTCGAGCGCCGAAGTGGGCTCATCGAACAGGATAATCTGCGGCGAGGAGGCCAGGGCGCGGGCGATCGCCACCCGCTGCTGCTGGCCGCCGGAGAGCTGCGCCGGCATCTGCTGCGCTTTCTCCTCCAGCCCGACCTGACGCAGCAGCGCCAGCGCCCGCTCCTGTGCCGCGCTTTTTCCCCAGCCGTGGACGCGCTCCAGCGCCAGCGTGATGTTCTCCTGCGCCGTCAGGTGGGCGTAAAGGTTGAACTGCTGGAAGACAAAGCCGACACGGCTGCGCAGCTGGCGCAAGGCGCTGCCGCTCAGCCGGCTGGTGGGTTTGCCGTCGATCAGGATCTCGCCGCCGCTTAAGGATTCGAGCTGGTTGATCAGGCGGATCAGCGTCGATTTTCCCGATCCGGAAGGGCCGAGGATCGCCACTACTTCGCCGGGATCGACCTGCAGGTTGATGGCGTTAAGCACCTGATGATCGCCGTAGCGCTTGGCCACCTCACGAAAGGTAATGCTGGCGCGCTGCAGACGTGAAAAATCCGCGGCCGGAGCCGCGGAGTGGGAGAATAAACCCGAGAACATATTATTTCGCTTCTATGGTAAAGGCGCGCGGCTGCGGCGTTTTAGTGGCAGGGCCAAACCAGACATCGTAAATTTTCGCGGCTTCGCCGGTTTTCTCCAGCTTCACCAGCTCATCGTTGACGGCCTTCAGCAGGGCCGGTTCGCCTTTCTTCACCCCCACGCCAATCTCTTCTTTGCTGAGCAGGTCGGGCAGAATTTTAAACCTGGCTTTATCCGGCGCTTCCGCCAGCAGACCGGCAAGGATGGTGCTGTCCTGGGTGATGGCCTGCACGTTGCCGTTGCGCAGGGCGGTCAGGGCCAGCGGAATATCGTCATAGGAGAGGACGCGAGCCTGCGGGAAACGCTGGTGCAGCGCCTGTTCGCCGGTGGTGCCTTTCACCGCGCCGATGCGCGCTTTGCTGTACTCATCAAGCTTATCCGGAGAGCCGGCCGGCACGAGGAACTGCTGGCCGGTGACGAAATACGGCGTTGAGAAATCAATAACCTGGGCCCGCTCCGGGGTGATGGTAATGTCGGCGACGATCAGGTCGGCTTTGCCGGACTGCAGCAGCGGAATACGGTTGGCCGGATTAGTGGCCACCAGTTCGAGTTTGACGCCGAGCGCTTTCGCCAGCGCCTGGGCAAAGTCGACGTCGTAGCCGACGATATGGTGGGTTTTGGCGTCCACGGAGCCGAACGGCGGATTGGCGTCAAAGGTGGCGACTTTCACGACGCCGGCGGCTTTGATGTCAGCCAGCTGGTCGGCCTGCGCCTGCGAGGCGAGCAGCAGCATACCCAGCGCCAGTGCGATTTTTGTGGTTTTGTTGCGCATATTTTTTCCCCTGAATCCCTGTTTTGTTTTGTGGACATCACGCTCCCACACATTCCCCGTCGGCGGCAAAGAAGAAAAAATTCTTATCTATAACGAAAAAGAACTTAACAAACCTGTGGGTATTCTTTATGCGCTGGTAGCGTTTTACCGGCGCAGTCACGAGTGCCGGGCGGCCCTCTTTCCCTCCGGAGAGAGGGTGAGGGTGACAGGACCGGGCGTAATATGCGCCAGCCAGGATTGCAAATTCGGAATTAATATTTCCCGCGCCCGGCCAACTGTGGTTGAAATAGACCCAGGCGATTCGCTTCCCGACAGAGGAGAAAACGAAAGTGGCATTGTGGCAACGGTTAACGGGCTGGCTGGCTTTTTTGTCCAACGGTGAAGCCGGACAGCAAGATACTCAACGCGTCATGGAGGCGATCCTGCCGGTGGCCAGCCTCTACGGCGTGGACATTGGCAACGTGGAAACCCGGTGGTTCCGTCATGATAAGACATACTGAGCGACGCAGGACGCGAGAAGCCTACTGGAACGAGGTGTGCTTTGTGTAGCAAGAGACTGCCTGAGGTTGCGGCATCGCAGGAGGCGCCGCCGCAGCCCAGGCAGTTTTAACCACCCTTATCCCCCCAGATACATCCGCTTAATTTCCGGGTTAGTCAGCATCTCCCGCGCCGCGCCTGACAAGGTGATCCGGCCATTCTCCAGGACATACGCCCGATCGGCGATCGCCAGCGCGGCCGTCGCATTCTGCTCCACCAGCAGCACCGTCATATTCTCTTCGCGCAGTTGCTTAATGATGCCGAACAGCTCGCCGACAATTTTCGGCGCCAGCCCGAGGCTTGGTTCATCCAGCATCAATAACACCGGCTCGCTCATCAGCGCCCGGGCGATGGCCAGCATCTGCTGCTCGCCGCCGCTCATGGTGCCCGCCATCTGATGGCGCCGCTCCTTGAGCCGTGGAAAGAGGGCGTACATACGATCGCGCAGGCGGGTGTAGCCGGCGAGATTATTGTAAGCGCCCATGCGCAGGTTCTCTTCGATGGTCAGGTTGGTAAAGACCCGGCGTCCCTCCGGCACCAGCGCCAGCCCGCGACGTACGATCTGGTGGGTCTGGCTGCGCGAGATATCGTCGTTGAGGAAGCTGACGCGCCCGCTGGAGCGCACCAGGTTGACGATCCCATTGAGGGTGGAGGTTTTACCGGCGCCATTGCTGCCGATCAGGGTGACGATCTCCCGGTCATAAACATCGATATCGACGCCTTTCAGCCCCTGGATCACGCCGTAAAAGACCTTCAGTTCTCTGGCGTTAAGCATAATTGGCTTCTCCCAGATAAGCGGAAATGACGTCCGGATGCTGGATCGCCTCGGCCATCAGGCCGCTGAACAATGGCTTACCATACTCCAGGACCATCACCCGTTCGCACAGACGGTTGACGAAGGGCATATCGTGCTCGATTAACAGGACGCTGAGCTGATAGTCATGGCGCATGCGGAAGATCAGCTCCGCCAGATCCTCTGTCTCCTTTGGGTTCATCCCGGCGGCCGGCTCATCGAGCAGCAGCAGCTTCGGCGAGGTGGCCAGCGCGCGGGCGATCTCCACTTTGCGCTGGTTGCCATAGCTCAGGTTCGTGGCCTGCATATGGGCGAAGTGGGCGATGCCGATGTCTTCCAGAATGGCCATCGCTTTGGCCTTCGCCGCCCGCTCGGCCGGAAAGTAGCGGCCAATGTGCAGGGCCGCCTCCAGCAGCGAATAGCGGCTGGCGCGGTCGAGTCCAACCATCACGTTCTCCAGCACCGTCATCGAGTTAAACAGCCGGATATTCTGGAAGGTGCGGGCGATCCCGGCGTTCACCACCTGGTTGGGCTTTAGCCCCTTCAGCGACGTGCCCGCGAGGGTGACGCTGCCGCTGGTGGGTTTATAGTTGGCGGTGATGACGTTAAACAGGGTCGTTTTGCCCGCGCCGTTCGGGCCGATAAGGCCAAAGATCTCCGCTTCATCAACATGGAAGCTGACGTTGTCGATGGCCCGCAGGCCGCCAAACTGCATGGTGACGTCCTGCACCTGCAGGATGATTTTATTTTCCGCCATAGCTGCTGTTCCTTCTTCCCATCTGCCAAATCTCTTTTTTCCCCAGCAGCCCTTCGCGGGCGAAAAGCATGATGATCAGCAGCAGCAGGGAGAAGACCACCATTCTCAGGCCCGGATAGGCGCCGAGATCGTGACCGAAGAACTGCAGCGGCTGGTCGAGAAAGCGCAGCCACTCGCCGCTGCCGACCACCAGCACGGTGCCGAGCAGGGCGCCGGTGGTGCTGCCGAGCCCGCCGAGGACGATAATAATCAGCAGCTGGAAGGTGAGCATAAAGTCGAACAGCCCCGGGGAAATGGTGGTCAGCAGGGAAGCCAGCAGACCGCCGCCGATCCCTTCGAAGAAGGCGCTGGTGGCGAAGGCGCAGGTTTTAATGCGGAAGGTGTTGACCCCCATGGCGATCGCCGCATCTTCATCGTCGCGAATGGCTTTCATCATCCGGCCATACTTCGACCACACCAGCTGGAGGATCATGCCGGTAGCCAGCAGGGCGAACAGGCCGCACCAGAACAGGAGATGCGGCTGCTGCGGAATATCGTTCAGCCCGATGGCGCCGTTGGTGATTTGCGGGTTGTTAATGGCGAGGATCTTGATGATAAACCCGAAGCCGAGGGTGACGATGGCCAGGTAGTCGCCGCGCACCCGGAAGACCGGCACGGCGAGGCACACCGCCAGCGCCGCCGCGCACAGGCCGCTTATCAGCAGGGCGGGGAGGAAGCCCGCGTGCAGGCTGAGGATCCACGGGCTGGGGGCGGCCATTTCAAACATGTCTACCTTGCTGTCGCTGGAGAGGATCAGCAGGGCGGTGACGTAGGCACCCACCGCCACGAAGCCGTTCGGCTCCAGCGACAGCTGGCCGGTCACGCCGTTGATCAGGTTGTAGCTGACCGCGAGGATCATAAAGATAAAAATGGTGCTGATGACGCGAACAATGTAGTCATTGAAAACCACGTTGATTCCGGCCAGCAGCGCGATACAGATGACAATAATGGCCAGGTTGCGCAGCTGCGCCCCGGCGGTGGTCGTCGCGTTGAGCATCAGAAACGGCTCCTTTCCAGACGTTCGTCGCCCATAATGCCGACCGGGCGGAACAAGAGGACCAGAATCAAGAACAGGAAGGCGAAAGCGTCTTTATAGCCGCCCAGTTCGGGGAAGATCGCCACCGCGACCACCTCGGTAAAACCGAGGATAAAGCCGCCCAGCACCGCGCCGGTGACGCTGCCGATCCCGCCCAGCACGGCGGCGGCGAAGGCCTTCAGGCCGATAAGCACGCCCATCAGGGGATCGATCGTCGGGTAGCTGATGGAGTAGAACACGCCGCCGAGCGCCGCGAGGCTGCTGCCGAGGGCGAAGACCAGGGAGATGATCCGGTTGGCGTCAATGCCCATCAGACGCACGGTGTTGACGTCAAAGGCTACCGCGCGGATCGCCATTCCATAGCGGGTGCGGTACAGCAGCCAGAGGATCGCCAGCAGCAGCAGGACGGTGATCAGCGGCACAATCCACGCCACGTTGGTAATGATGACGCTGCCGAAGGCCCGGGTCTGGTTGAAAAAGTCAGGGGCGGAGAAGAAGCGCGAGCTGCCGCCAAACAGCACATTAAACAGGTTTTCGAGGAAGAAGCTGACGCCGATGGCGGTGATCAGCATGGAAATTTTCGAGGCCTGGCGCAGCGGACGATAGGCGACTCGGTCAATCAGCATGCCAAACAGGCCGCACAGCCCGAGGGTCAGGAAAACGGCTACCCCGAAGGGTAGCCCAACCGAAGAAAATAAAAACAGCGTACTAAACGCGCCGACCATCATCACGTCCGCATGGGCGAAGTTGATCAGCCTTAGCACGCCATAAACCATCGTATAACCGATGGCAATCAGGGCGTACATGCCCCCAAGACTCATTCCATTGACCACTTGCTGGAGAAAAATGGCGCCGTCCATTTTGTAGCCTCGTCACAACTTAAGGGTTAACCACGGTACGAAACGCCAGCTTGCCATCTTTCACTTCGTTGATGACCGCGCTGCGAATGGCGTCGCCGTTCTGTAACGTCAGCGTGCCGGTCACGCCCTGGAAATCTTTGGTGGCGCGGATTTTTTCATTCACGCAGACCCGATCGTGGGGATCGCTGCACTGGTTCATGGCGTTGACGATAACGTTATAGGCGTCCGCCGCCATAGCGCCCCAGGTATGGGTCGGCTGCTGGTATTTGGCTTCCCAGGCTTTGATGAAGGTTTCCCCGGCCGGGGTCTGCTCTTTGGCGTTCGGCGAGTAGTAATCGGTGGTCATATAGCCGTTGACCGCGTCTTTACCCACATCGAAGAAGACCTGATCCGCGGCCAGACCGTCGCCGCCCACCACCGGTTTGTTGAGCCCCAGCTGTTTTGACTGCACGGCAATCAGCGCCCCTTCGGTGTAGTAGATCGGCATATAAATCATGTCGACATTCTTCGCCTTGACGCTCGCCAGCTGGGCTTTAAAGTCCTTGCTGCCGCCCGGGGCCTGTACCTCGATGGGAATGGTGCCGCCGTTTTTCAGGAACTGGGTGCGGAACGCTTTCGCCAGGCCGACGGAGTAATCGTTGCTACTGTCAAACACGATGGCGGCGGTTTTGGCTTTCAGATCGCGGGAGGCCAGATTGGCCCCGACCACCCCCTGGAAGCTGTCCGAGAAGCAGACCCGGCTGACGTACGGATGGTTGCGGGTGACGCGGTCGTTGGTGGCGGTGGAAGAGACCAGCGGCGTTTTGCTGTCGTCGGCGATCTTGGTCATCGCCAGGGTGTTGGAGGAGGTGACTTCCCCGATCACGGCATCCACTTTATCGCTGGAGACCAGCCGCTGCATGGCGTTGGCCGCTTCGACTTTGTCGCTTTTATCATCGATAACGATAAGCTTGATGGTATCGCCATTTTTTAACGTCGGGGTGATGGTCTGAATAATGTCCAGCCCTTTCTGCGACGGCTGACCATAGCCGCTGAGGGCGCCGCTCAGGGGTAATACCACCCCGATTTTAATTTCCGCTGCCTGCGCGCTGCTCGCGCCGGCCAGCGCGGCTACCAGCGTGGCCATTAAAGACGCTTTCCCGGAAAACGATTTCATTGGTATTTCTCCGTCGGTCGATTATTTATCTTTAACCATCAATGACTGCATAACATTGAGGAATAATTCGCCAGCGTATCTGGCGAATTATTGGCTGTTATGTTGAATAGATAACGAGATATATACCCTAAATAATTCGAGTCGCATGAAGGCGGCATGTGAGCGAGTCCCCAGACGCTTGCAGAAGTCAGTGACTGGGGGGAGAGAACGCAGCCAACGCACATGCAACTTAAAGTATGACGGGTATTTTTAAGGCGCTGAATTACCTTACAACGTCCGTTTCGTTTTTACTCATGCAATATTCTTATTACCTGCAGGCAAGGGCATAAGGCTGGTGACAACACGGCTTTTGATACGCTGAACGTATTTTCCCAGGTGGCGACTGGCGCCTTATCCGGCCTGGAAAAAAAGCAATATAAACCGGTTGAACGGTTTCCACAGGCTCGCGCCAGCGAAGCGCCGCCGGGCGATTTCAGCGCACCCGAATATAATATTCAGGTGCGCCAGGTAATATTAAAAATCTATTCTTCGGCTCGCGTGACTTATTATTTTAAAGGGGTCAATGGTTTTATTTTTCCATGCAGCGCCGGATTATCGCTTTCATCTTTCAGGCGCACGCCGGTAAGCCGTCGTAAAAAAGCCTGCTCCAGCAGCCAGGCCAGTTTAAAGGCGGCGGCGTCATGGCTCAGCCCTTCCGGGCGAATATTGGAGATACAGTTGCGCTCTGACTCCAGCCGCTGCCGATGGGGCTGCCAGGTGAGGTAGACGCCGAGGCTGTCCGGCGAGGAGAGGCCCGGTCGTTCGCCAATCAGGATCGCCACCGCGCGGGCTTTCAGGGTTTCGCCAATATCATCCCCCAGCGCCACCCGCGACTGATGGGCCAGCACCACCGGCGCCAGGCCGATCCCCAGCGTCTGCAGCCAGGGCAGCAGGGCGCGGATCAACGGCACCGCCTGACGCTCTACCGCCCAGGAAGAGAGGCCGTCGCCGATCACCAGCAGCAGGTCGGCGGGGCGGACGCCGCTGGCGGCGAGGTCGGCGCGACTCTCGTCGGCGAGCTGACGCCCGAGATCCGGGCGCCGCAGATAGGTATGACGGTCCGGCGCGGCGCTGTGCACCGTCAGGGTGTCGAGGCCGAGCGCCGCCAGCGGCGCCACCAGCTGCTGGCTGGCGAACGGCTGATGAATGGCGTCCCGCGCTCTGGCGTGGGCCAGACCAAAGTTAAGGACTTCGCGGGTCGGCAGGCTGGCGCCGCTGCGGCCCAGGGCGATCCGCGCATCGGTAAATTCACGCAGCGGGTTCCAGGCGTCGGGACGGTTCATACGGGGGCTCCTTGCGGCAGAACGGACAGCAGCGGATGGCGGGCGTCGGTGAGCCGCAGCGCGCCGTGCGGATCGATAATTTGCATCTTCGCCAGCCAGTCGGCGAACTCCGGGGCATGCTTTAAGCCCAGCAGACGACGGGCGTAGAGCGCGTCATGGAACGAGGTGCTCTGGTAATTAAGCATGATATCGTCCGCCCCTGGCACGCCGATCAGGAAGGTGAGCCCGGCGGCGCACAGCAGGGTCAGCAGGGTGTCCATATCATCCTGATCCGCTTCCGCGTGGTTGGTATAGCAGACGTCGCAGCCGATCGGCAGACCCATCAGCTTGCCGCAGAAGTGATCCTCCAGCCCGGCGCGAATAATCTGCTTACCGTCGTAGAGATACTCCGGACCGATAAAGCCGACCACCGTATTGACCAGCAGCGGTTCAAAGTGGCGGGCGACGGCGTAGGCCCGCGCCTCGCAGGTCTGCTGGTCGACGCCGTGGTGGGCGTTGGCCGACAGGCAGCTCCCCTGGCCGGTCTCAAAATACATTACATTGTTGCCGAGGGTGCCGCGACCGAGGCTGAGGGCCGCCTCGCGGGCCTCCTGCAGCATGGCAAGGTTGATGCCGAAGCCGCTGTTGGCCGCTTCGGTTCCCGCCACCGACTGAAACACCAGATCCACCGGCGCGCCGCGCTCAATCAGCTGCAGCGTATTGGTGACGTGGGTCAGAATGCAGGACTGGGTGGGAATGGCGAAGCGCTGGATAATATCGTCCAGCATCACGTTCAGCTGCGCCAGCACCGGTAAGCTGTCGCTGGCCGGGTTGATGCCGATCACCGCATCCCCGGCGCCGTACAGCAGTCCGTCGAGCATACTGGCGGCGATGCCTTTCAGGTCATCGGTGGGATGATTGGGCTGCAGGCGCACGCTGAGGTGGCCGGGCAGGCCGATGGTGTTGCGAAAGCGCGTCACCACCTGACATTTGCTGGCGGCGAGGATCAGATCCTGATTGCGCATCAGCTTGCTTACCGCCGCCGCCATCTCCGGGGTGATAGCGCGGGCGACCCGCTGCAGCGTGGCGGTATCGGTGGCATCGTCCAGCAGCCAGTCGCGGAAATCGCCGACCGTCAGGTGACGCAGGGCGGCAAAGCCCTGCGCATCATGGGTGTCGAGGATCAGGCGGGTCACTTCGTCCTGCTCGTAGGGGATAAGCGGGTTGTCGAGAATGTCGGTCAGCGGCACCTCGGCGAGGGTCATTTTCGCCGCCATCCGCTCTTCGGCCGAGTGGGCGATAACGCCCGCCAGGGCGTCGCCGGAGCGGGCCGGCGACGCTTTCGCCATCAGCGTTTTCAGACTATCAAAGCGCCATACCTGGCCCGATAGCGTGGTTTTATACATGCCGCCTCCTCAGGAGACCGTGCGCAGTTGAGGATCCACTGGCGCCCGTTCACGGGCCGCTGCGGTTTTGCGGAACCACAGGTAGCCGCCGAGCATCATCGCCGCGAAAATCAGCGCCAGCAGCAGGTTATACCAGACCATCGCCACCAGGCAGATCACCGCCATGCCGAGGGCAAAGGCCGGCGCCAGCGGGTAGAGAGGCGCGCGGAACGGACGGATCAGCTTCGGCTCGCTACGGCGCAGTTTGAACAGCGCCGCCATGGAAGTGATATACATAACAATAGCCCCAAATACCGACATGGTGACGATGCAGGCGGTCAACGGCATGCCGCTGATGGTGATCAGCGAGTCGGAGAAGATCGCGGCGATACCCACCACGCCGCCGGCGAGGATCGCCAGATGCGGGGTGCGGGTGCGGCGGTTGAGGGAGGCCAGCCCGGCGGGCAGATAGCCGGCGCGGGCGAGGGAGTAGATCTGCCGCGAGTAGCCCATAATGATGCCGTGGAAGGAGGCGACGAGGCCAAACAGCCCCAGCCACACCAGCATATGCAGCCAGCCGCTGCCGTTGCCCACCACCGTCTTCATCGCCTGAGGCAGCGGGTCGTTGATATTGGACAGCACGCGCCAGTCGCCGACGCCGCCGGCGAAGACCATCACGCCGATCGCCAGCACCGTCAGCGTCAGAATGCCGCCGCCCAGGGCGCGCGGAATGGTGCGCTGCGGATCTTTTGCCTCTTCGGCGGCCATGGAAGCCCCCTCAATGGCGAGAAAAAACCAGATAGCGAACGGAATGGCGGCGAACATCCCCGGTAGCGCCAGGCCGCTAAAGCTTTCCGCGCCCGCCCAGCCGTTGGCGGTGAAGTGGCTCCAGGAGAAGCCGGGGGCGACCACGCCCATAAACACCAGCAGCTCGAAGATGGCCAGCAGGGTGACGATCAGCTCGAAGGTGGCGGCGATGCCGACGCCGAGGATATTGAGCGTCATAAAGATCACGTAAGCGCCGCAGGCGACCCACTTCGGATCCAGCGCCGGAAACTGCACGTTGAGGTAGGCGCCGATGGCCATGGCGATGGCCGGCGGGGCGAAGACGAATTCAATCAGGGTGGCAAAACCGGCGATAAAGCCGCCGGTGGGCCCGAAGGCGCGGTAGGCGTAGGCGAAAGGGCCGCCAGCGTGCGGGATGGCGGTGGTCAGCTCGGTAAAGCTGAAAATAAAGGCGCAGTACATGGCGGCGACCGCCAGGGCGACGACCATAAACCCCATCGTGCCCGCCTGCGACCAGCCGTAGCTCCAGCCGAAGTACTCCCCGGATATCACCAGTCCGACGGCGATCCCCCATAAACGAAAACTGCCGAGCGTTCTTTTTAAGGTGGTGGTGTGCTCTGTCATACGTGTTGCCTCGCCAGATAGAAAGGTTCTGAACGACAGGCTGCAAAGAGAGTGCCAGAACGTTGTCCGCCGCGATGAGGCGCCAGCCCCTGGCGCGCTCACCGGCGCTGCGCAAAAATGGGGCAGGCTGCACGCTGTCGGCGCGCGACCTGGTGCAGCGGCTTTGCTTTTTCCGCGGTGGCACGGTATAACACTTCTTCTTTTGGATGTTTAGATGTCTATACGTTTATACGCATCATGGCCCGGGCAAGCGGGCTGGCGTGAGAAAATAAAATGCAAAGCACAACACAACAACAAGGTGGGCAACTGAAGCGCACCATGAAAACGCGCCATCTGATCATGCTGTCGCTCGGCGGCGTGATTGGCACCGGCCTGTTCTTTAATACCGGCTATATCATCTCCACCACCGGCGCGGCCGGAACGCTGCTGGCGTATCTGATTGGCGCCCTGGTGGTCTGGCTGGTGATGCAGTGCCTCGGCGAACTGTCGGTGGCGATGCCGGAGACCGGCGCCTTCCATGTTTACGCGGCGCGCTACCTTGGCCCGGCGACGGGCTATACCGTGGCGTGGCTCTACTGGCTGACGTGGACGGTGGCGCTGGGTTCGAGCTTCACCGCGGCGGGTTTCTGCATGCAGTACTGGTTCCCGCAGGTGCCGGTCTGGATCTGGTGCGTGGTGTTCTGCGCGGTGATTTTCGGTCTTAACATCATTTCGACCCGCTTCTTCGCCGAAGGCGAGTTCTGGTTCTCGCTGGTGAAAGTGATCACCATCATCGCGTTTATTATTCTCGGCGGCGCGGCCATTTTCGGCATCATTCCGATGCAGGATGGCTCCCCGGCGCCGGGCCTGCACAATATCACCGCCGAAGGCTGGTTCCCGCACGGCGGCCTGCCGATCCTGATGACCATGGTGGCGGTGAACTTCGCCTTCTCCGGGACGGAGCTTATCGGCATTGCCGCCGGAGAGACGGAAAACCCGCATAAGGTTATTCCGGTCGCCATCCGCACCACCATCGCCCGGCTGATTATTTTCTTTATCGGCACCGTGTTTGTGCTGGCGGCGCTGATCCCAATGCAGCAGGCGGGGGTGGAGAAAAGCCCCTTCGTGCTGGTGTTTGAAAAGGTGGGCATCCCTTACGCGGCGGATATTTTCAACTTCGTGATCCTGACGGCGATCCTCTCGGCGGCCAACTCCGGCCTGTACGCTTCCGGGCGGATGCTCTGGTCGCTGTCGAACGAGAAGACGCTGCCGGCCTGCTTTGCCAAAGTCAATAAACGGGGCGTGCCGGTGACCGCGCTGTCGGTGAGTATGCTGGGCGGCGTGCTGGCGCTGTTCTCCAGCGTGGTGGCGCCCGATACGGTGTTTGTGGCGCTGTCGGCGATCTCCGGCTTTGCGGTGGTGGCGGTGTGGTTGAGCATCTGCGCCTCGCACTTTATGTTCCGCCGCCGCCATCTGCAGCAGGGTAAGGCGCTGAGCGATCTGCAGTATCGCGCCCCCTGGTATCCGGTGGTGCCGATTCTGGGCTTTGTGCTGTGCCTGGTGGCCTGCGTGGGCCTCGCTTTTGACCCGAGCCAGAGAATTGCGCTGTGGTGCGGGATCCCCTTCGTGGCCCTGTGCTATGGTGCCTGGTATCTTACTCGTTCACGGAAAATGACTCAGGAGCCACAACATGTCGCAGACTAATCCGTTTACCGCCCTGCTTGCCGCCCAGCCTTTTGTGCTGCTGGACGGCGCCATGGCCACCGAGCTGGAGGCCCGCGGCTGCGATCTGGCTGACAGCCTGTGGTCGGCGAAAGTGCTGCTGGAGAACCCGCAGCTGATCCGCGATGTGCATCTCGACTACTTTCGCGCCGGAGCGCAGGTGGCGATCACCGCCAGCTATCAGGCCACTCCCGCCGGCTTTGCCGCGCGCGGCCTGGATGATGCGCAGTCCCGGGCGCTGATCGGCAAAAGCGTCGAGCTGGCGCGCAAAGCGCGCGAGGCGTACCTCGCCGAGAATCCACACGCCGGCACGCTGCTGGTCGCCGGTTCGGTGGGGCCGTATGGCGCCTTTCTCGCCGACGGCTCGGAGTATCGCGGCGATTATCAGCGCAGCGCGGCAGAGTTCCAGGCCTTCCACCGCCCGCGCGTCGAAGCGCTGCTGGATGCGGGCGCCGACCTGCTGGCCTGTGAAACCCTGCCGTCATTCGCCGAGATCCAGGCCCTGACAGCCCTGCTGCAGGAGTATCCCCGCGCCCGCGCCTGGTACTCCTTCACGCTGCGCGACGCCGAACATCTCAGCGATGGCACGCCGCTGCGCGAGGTGATGGCCGCCCTGGCGGATAACCCGCAGGTGGTGGCGGTGGGCATCAACTGTATCGCGCTGGAAAATACGCCCGCGGCGCTGGCGCATCTGCACAGCCTGACGGCGCTGCCGCTGGTGGTCTATCCTAACTCCGGCGAACATTATGATGCGGTGAGCAAGACCTGGCACCATCATGGCGAAGCCTGCGCCAGCCTGACGGATTATCTGCCGCAGTGGCTGGCGGCCGGGGCGAGGCTGATCGGCGGCTGCTGCCGCACCACGCCGAAGGATATCGCTGAGCTTAACGCGAAGCGCTGAGTTTTGTGCCGGGTGGCGCTGCGCTTACCCGGCCTACACCTTGCGCGATCTGTAGGCCGGGCAAGGCGTAGCCGCCACCCGGCGCCAACCCTCTGCCGCCAATCCACCGCGCAAAATCAACTATCCTTTCCCGCTTTTGTTCTAAAAACGATTCGCTATTAGCCAGAATTTTTAATTACTTCATCTCCATCCTGATGCCGGAAATACTGCACCTATAACAACTCAGGGGAAGCAGACATTATGGCATTCACATCGCGAATTACTCTTCTGGCGGCGCTGGCCGTCGCCGCCTTCCAGGCGCAGGCGGTCAATGTGACCGTGGCGTATCAAACCTCCGCTGAGCCGGCGAAAGTCGCCCAGGCGGACAACACCTTCGCCAAAACCAGCGGGGCGACCGTCGACTGGCGGAAATTTGACAGCGGCGCCAGCGTGGTGCGCGCCCTTGCCTCCGGCGATGTGCAGATCGGCAATATCGGCTCCAGCCCGCTGGCGGTGGCCGCCAGCCAGCAGGTGCCGATTGAAGTGTTCCTGCTCGCTTCAAAGCTCGGCAACTCCGAAGCGCTGGTGGTGAAGAAAAGCATCACCAAACCGGAAGATCTGATCGGCAAGCGCATCGCCGTGCCGTTTATCTCCACCACCCACTACAGCCTGCTGTCGGCGCTCAAACACTGGGGCATCAAGCCGGGCCAGGTGCAGATTATTAACCTGCAGCCGCCGGCGATTATCGCCGCCTGGCAGCGCGGGGATATCGACGGGGCTTACGTCTGGGCGCCAGCGGTTAACGAACTGGAAAAAGAGGGCAAGGTGCTGACCGATTCCGCGCAGGTCGGGGAGTGGGGCGCACCGACCCTCGACGTCTGGGTGGTCCGTAAGGACTTCGCCGAGCAGCATCCGGAGATCGTCAAAGCGTTTGCTAAAAGCGCTATCGACGCCCAGCAGCCCTACATCGCCAACCCGGAGGCATGGCTGAAACAGCCGGACAACATCAGCAAGCTGGCGCGCCTGAGCGGCGTGCCGGAAGCCGATGTCCCCGGGCTGGTGAAGGGGAACACCTACCTGACCGCCGCTGAGCAGGCGCAGGCGCTGAACGGGCCGGTCAATCAGGCCATCGTCGATACCGCGCGCTTTCTGAAAGAGCAGGGCAAAGTGCCCGCGGCGGGAACCGATTATCGTCAGTACGTTACTGACCGTTTCGTGAAGTAAAGGAGGCGGCGATGCTGCAAATCTCGCATCTTTCCGCCGACTATGGCGGTAAACCGGCGCTGGCGGATATCAACCTGACGCTGGAGAGTGGGGAGCTGCTGGTGGTGCTGGGGCCTTCGGGCTGCGGTAAAACTACCCTGCTGAACCTGATTGCCGGATTCGTGCCCTATCAGCACGGCAGCATCACCCTCGAAGGTCAGCGGGTGACCGGGCCGGGCGCAGAGCGCGGCGTGGTCTTCCAGAACGAAGGCCTGCTGCCCTGGCGCAATGTGCAGGATAACGTGGCGCTGGGGCTGCAGCTGGCGGGTGTGGATAAAGCGCAGCGGCGGCAAGCGGCGGCGCAGATGCTGAAAAAGGTTGGCCTCGAAGGGGCGGAAAAGCGCTTTATCTGGCAGCTGTCCGGCGGTCAACGCCAGCGGGTGGGCATCGCCCGGGCGCTGGCGGCGAATCCGCAGCTGTTGCTGCTGGATGAGCCCTTCGGCGCGCTTGACGCCTTTACCCGCGAGCAGATGCAAACGCTGCTGCTGACGCTCTGGCATGAGACCGGCAAACAGGTGCTGCTCATCACCCATGACATTGAAGAGGCCATCTTTATGGCGACCGAGCTGGTGCTGCTGTCGCCGGGGCCGGGGCGGGTGGTGGAGCGGCTGCCGCTGGATTTCAGCCGCCGCTTTGTCGCGGGCGAACCCTGCCGCAGCATCAAATCCGACCCGCGGTTTATTGAACAGCGGGAATACATTCTGAGCCGGGTGTTTGACCAACGGGAGGCTTTCTCATGAGCGTGGTACTGAACGACAAACCGCGTCAACTGACGCTGAAGTGGCGCTGGCCGCTCTCCCGTCAGCTCACCCTCAGCGTGGCGACCCTGGCGGTGTTGCTGGCCGTCTGGTGGGCGGTCGCGGCGCTGCAGCTGATTAGCCCGCTGTTTCTGCCGCCGCCGGGCCAGGTGCTGCAGAAGCTTATCACTATCGCCGGGCCGCAGGGCTTTATGGATGCGACGCTCTGGCAGCACCTGGCGGCGAGCCTGACGCGGATCGTTATCGCTCTGCTGGCGGCGGTGCTGATCGGCGTGCCGGTGGGGATCGCCATGGGGCTCAACTCAACGGTGCGCGGGATCCTCGATCCGCTGATCGAGCTTTATCGTCCGGTGCCGCCGCTGGCCTACTTACCGCTGATGGTGATCTGGTTTGGCATCGGTGAAACGTCGAAGATCCTGCTGATCTACCTGGCGATTTTCGCCCCGGTAGCGATGTCGGCGCTGGCGGGGGTAAAAAGCGCGCAGCAGGTGCGGATTCGCGCCGCCCGTTCGCTGGGCGCCAGCCGGGCGCAGGTGCTGTGGCTGGTGATCCTGCCCGGCGCGCTGCCGGAGATCCTCACCGGGCTGCGCATTGGTCTTGGCGTCGGTTGGTCAACGCTGGTGGCCGCTGAGCTGATCGCCGCCACCCGCGGGTTAGGATTTATGGTGCAGTCCGCCGGCGAGTTTCTCGCCACTGATGTGGTGCTGGCGGGGATCGCGGTGATTGCCATTATCGCCTTTTTACTGGAACTGGGTCTGCGCGGGCTGCAGCGGCGCCTGACGCCCTGGCATGGAGAAGTACAATGAGTGAACGTCTGAGCATTACCCCGCTGGGGCCGTATATTGGCGCGCAGGTGACCGGGGCGGATTTAACCCGTCCGCTGAGCGACAACCAGTTTGAACAGCTGTATCACGCGGTGCTGCGTCATCAGGTGGTATTCCTGCGCGAGCAAAATATCACCCCGGCGCAACAGCGCGACCTGGCGCTGCGGTTTGGCGACCTGCATATCCATCCGGTCTACCCTCATGCCCCGGGCGTGGAGGAAATTATCGTCCTCGATACCCATAACGATAATCCGCCGGATAATGACAACTGGCATACCGATGTCACCTTTATCGACACGCCGCCCGCCGGCGCTATTCTGGCGGCGAAAGCGCTGCCGACGACCGGCGGGGACACCCTGTGGACCAGCGGCATCGCCGCCTGGGAAGCGCTATCAGAGCCCTTCCGGCAGCTGCTGAGCGGCCTGCATGCGGAACACGATTTCCGTAAATCGTTCCAGGAGTATAAGTACAACCACACGGAAGCCGAGCATCGGCGCTGGCAGGAGGCGGTGGCGAAGCATCCGCCGCTGCTGCACCCGGTGGTGCGTACCCACCCGGTGACCGGCAAGCAGGCGCTGTTCGTTAACGAAGGCTTTACCACGCGGATTGTCGACGTGACCGAGAAAGAGAGCGCGGCGCTGCTGAGCTTCCTGTTTGCCCATATCACCAAACCGGAGTTTCAGGTGCGCTGGCGCTGGCAGCCGAACGATGTCGCTATCTGGGATAACCGGGTAACCCAGCATTACGCCAACGCCGACTATCTGCCGCAGCGGCGGATCATGCACCGGGCGACGATCCTTGGCGATAAGCCGTATTACCGGGCGGGGTAAGGCTTGTATTAGCCGCGAGCCGCGGAGAAAAGCGGATGCTGCATTGCCCGCTGCTTCCCGGAGGCGGCGCCTGACGCGGCTTTTCCGGGCGACCGAACCGTCGGAAACGGTGAACCGTAGCCCGGCTAAGGCGCAACGCGCCGCAAGCCGGGAAAAAGCGTTTATGCCGATTTTTGCGCACCCAGATGCGCGCCAATATAGCGCTGATAGCGATTGGCCTTCAGGTAGGTGAGATCCACCAGCACCAGACCATCCACGCAGTTATTGAAATCCGGATCGCTGCCGAAATCGATAAACTGCACTCCGCCCGGCTCGCACACTTCCGAGTACTGCTTATACAGCGGCGGGATCGCGCAGCCGAGATTGCCCAGCAGGGACTTCAGCCGGGCCAGGTCGTCGTTGTAATCCTCCCCGCCAAACTGCGCCAGCACGTCGGGCAGCGACGCCGGATAAGGGCGACGCGACTCCGCCAGCGGATGCGTCGCCGGGAACCACAGCCGGTAGAACGCCACCAGCAGATCGCGAGCGGCGGGCGGCAGCCCGCCAGAAATCGATACCGGGCCAAACAGATAGCGATAGTGTGGATAGCGCGCCAGATAAGCGCCGATGCCGGACCACAGATAGTCCAGCCCGCGTCGACCCCAGTAGCGCGGCTGGATAAAGCTGCGCCCCAGCTCAATGCCGTGCTGCAGGATGTCGTCCATCCGTCCGTCGTAGTGGAAGAGACTGGAGCTGTAGATCCCCTCCAGGCCGCGCTTTGCCAGCTGTATAGCCGTCGGCATAAAGCGGTAAGCGCCGACGATTTCCAGATCTTCTTCATCCCACAGGATCAGATGCAGATAGTCGTCATCATACCGGTCGATATCCCGCCGTTTGCCGCTGCCTTCCCCGACCGCGCGGAAGGCGATTTCCCGCAGGCGTCCCAGCTCGCGCAGCAGCGGCGCCTCCTCCTGGCCGTTGCGCTGCCAGAGGTAAATCACTTTGCCGTCGGCGGTGCGGCCCAGGCATTCGGCCTTGTGCAGTTCGCGTTTAAGCCGCGCCCGGTCTTCCGGACGGGCAATGGCGCTTTCGGTTTTAAACCGCCCCGGTAGCCCTTTGCGCAGCTGGTCAAGGTGCTGATAGCAGCGGCCGGTAAGCTCGCGAGCGCTGGACTGGGCATCGAACCAGCTCGACCAGGGGATCTGCTGGCCGATACGCACCGGCAGGCTGCTGTTGCGCCGGCGAAACATCTGTTGCATCAGCAGGAGCATCGGCAGGTTGTCGGAGACCAGGGTGCTGGCGTAAAACAGGGCGCTGTTGTGGGCGTTAATCCACGCCGGCAGCAGCGGGGCGCGATATTTTGCCGCCAGCTTAATAAAGCCCGAGTGCCATTTTTTATCGCGGATGCCGCGACGGGTGAGGCGGGAGACTTCCCCCGCCGGGAAGAAGATCAGCACCCCGCCGGCCTGCAGCTGCTGGTCCATCTGCTGCAGCGCCGTTTTAGCGGTGCGGCCATGAATATTATCCACCGGGATAAACAGCGAGCTCAGGGGCTCAAGATGGGTGAGCATGCGGTTGGTGACTACTTTGACATCGCGGCGCACACGGGATACCGCATACAGGAGCGCCAGGCCGTCGAGGGTGCCGGTGGGGTGGTTAGCGATAATGACCAGCGGGCCATATTCGGGGATTTGTTCGAGATCGTGCGCCGGGATAGCGCAGCGGATATTGAGGTATTCCAGCACCTGTTCGACCGTATCAAGCCCCTTCAGGTGGCGGTGACGGTCGGCAAATTGTTGAAACTCTTCCTCATAAAATAGCTTTTTTAACAGTTTCTTTTGCCAGGGGGCGGGCCTCGCCTGAGGCCACAGGTCATCGAGTACGTTGTCGAGACTAAACATAGTGGCTCCTCCTCCGTCCTGCCCAGACAGTAGAAGGTAGAGATGTCGTTCAGATTACAGTTGGGTGAAGTTTCGCTCGCAGCGGGGGAGGTTTCCCGGATAGCGGCTAACGCCTCATCCGGGCTACGGTTGGCGCCGATTTGTAGCCCCGGTAAGCGTCAGCGCCACCGGGGAGAGGCTATCGGCGTTCACCGCAGCTAAGATCAAAGCTATCGCCAGCCCAATTTGGGGGATATAGCCCGCGCTGGACATCGCGATGAAAGGTTGAAAATGGCCAATCGATCACCCGGGTGACCCAGCCATGCTTAAGTGGATTGATATGGATGTAATCAACGTGTCGGCGGTAATCATCTTCATCGCGTATGGCATGCTCCCAGAAGCGCGGTTGCCAGAGGGGTTGTCGTTTTAACGTTCTGGTAAAACAGTCTTTGATATCTCTCCAGCGTGAAGAAAAATCGTCATCATTATGAGGTAGTGTCCAGATGCAATGCAGATGTTCAGGCAACACCACCCAGGCATCAATAATAAAGGGGCGATGTTGTTTAACAACGGCGACAGAGTAGCGCAATAATTCTATTTTTTCAGTTAGGTGCATGCTTCTACGGTCTTTAAGGTTAACAGTGAAGAACCAGGTTCCCCCCTTAATGTAATAACGTCGATAAGCCACCACAGGATCTCCTGGAATTCGGTATTTATGATGTGGTTTAACACGTTAGAAGGCGAAATCCGGTACGCCAAGGAGAAGGCGCTGAAGGTGGAAAGCGGCGCGCAAAGTTTTAGCTACAGATATTGGTTAGCGCCTGTCCCCGGATAGCGGCGCAAGCGCCTTATCCGGGCTACGGTGTGGTGGTCGCGATAAATACAGCGCACCGGGGATGAGGTTTGGTAGCCCCGGTAAGCGCAGCGCCACCGGGGAGAGGGAGGCTTAACGGAGGATTTTTTTCTCGGCCAGGTCGAGGGCGAAATAGCTGAAGATCAGGTCGGCGCCCGCGCGTTTGATCGCGCCAAGGCTTTCCAGAACCACTTTCTCTTCATCGATAGCGCCCGCCTGGGCGGCGAATTTGATCATCGCGTACTCCCCGCTAACCTGATACGCGCCGAGCGGCAGATCGCTGCGCTCGCGGATATCGCGCAGAATATCCAGGTAGGCGCCAGCCGGTTTCACCATCAGGCAGTCGGCGCCCTGGGCTTCATCGAGCAGCGACTCGCGAATGGCTTCCCGGCGGTTCATCGGGCTCATCTGATAGGTTTTACGATCGCCCTTCAGCGCGGTACCGGCCGCTTCGCGGAACGGGCCGTAGAAGGAAGACGCGAACTTGGTCGAGTAGGACATGATCGCCGTATTGGTGAAGCCGGCAGCGTCAAGCGAGCGGCGAATCGCCTGCACCTGACCATCCATCGCGGCGGAAGGGGCGATGAAGTCCGCGCCGGCGGCGGCGGCGACAACGGCCTGTTTGCCGAGGTTTTCCAGGGTCGCGTCGTTGTCCACCCCGTGGTCGCACAGCACGCCACAGTGGCCGTGGGAGGTGTATTCGCAGAAGCAGGTATCGGACATGACGATCATCTCCGGCACCGTGGACTTACAGATCCGCGACATACGCGCCACCAGACCATTTTCATTCCAGGTATCGCTGCCGGTGGCGTCGGTGTGATGAGAAATGCCAAAGGTCATCACCGAGCGAATGCCGGCATTGGCGATGCGTTCGATCTCGCGCGCCAGATATTTTTCCGGAATACGCATCACGCCGGGCATAGCCTCGATCGCTTTGTAATCATCAATTTCTTCTTCAACAAAGATCGGCAACACCAGGTCGTTCAAACTCAGTGTTGTCTCTTCAAACAGGGCGCGCAGCGCAGCGGATTGACGCAGGCGGCGGGGGCGAGTGATTAAATCTGTCATGGTTTGCCTGATTTTGTGAAATGAAAGACGATAGTGTAACTGAAATGGCAGCGGGATGTTTCGCCAAAACGATCGTTATGTCGCATCGGCGAAACCTCCTCCGGGCTTACTGGCTGGCCGTCTGCATGTTGGGCTGCGCGCCGCTCAGCTCGCTGACCAGGTCGTTGATGCCATCGCTCATATTGTTGAAGCGGGTTAACGGCGAGCGGGTCACCACCACAAAAGCGCCGACGTTAGCCTGCGGATTCATCGCCATATAGGTGATAAACCCGCCGCCGCCGCCGGTTTTCTGAATAATCCCCGGATGGCCATTCTTCGGCTTCATATACACCCAGCCAAGCCCCAGCGCGTCGGCGCGGCCCGGCACGTCCATACCGATCACCCGGGTCAGCTGGTTACGCTGATAAATCAGCGTCTGCATCCGGTCGGCCTGCTGGCCGCGGGTATAGAAATCGGATGACAGGAACTGCTGCATCCAGCGCATCATATCCCCCGGCGTCGAGTAGACTCCGCCGCTGCCGATCGCCGCCAGGGTGTTGTTGCACGGGCTGGCGCCTTTTTCCGGGATCATCAGCCGCTGGCACTGGTCCGGCGACGGGGTAAAGGTGGTGTCCTTCATCCCCAGCGGTCGGGTGATCTGCTCTTCAAATAGCTGCGGATAAGGTTTGCCGGCGGCGGTGGAGAGCGCGTCCGCCAGCAAATCGAAGGCCAGGTTGGAGTAGGCCGCCTGCGAGCCCGGCGCGGTCTTCAAGGTCGCGGTAGAGAGCCAGCTCCAGCGCTGCTGGCGGGTCGGCCAGACAAACACCGGGCGATGGGCGGCGCCGCCAGGCTGTTCGCGCGGCAGGGCGCTGGTATGGGTCGCGAGATTCACCAGGGTGATCGGTTTTCCCTGCCAGTCAGGCACCCGGGCGCCCGGCGGGGCGTATTTGCTCAGCGGATCGTCGAGTTTCACCACCCCCTGGTCGAGCAGCTTCACCAGCATCTCGCTGGTCATCAGTTTGCTGAGGGAGGCGATACGGATCACCGAGTCGAGCTGCGGGTGCTGATTATTCCCGGGGCGGGTTTCGCCAAAGCTGCGAAACACACGCTGATTGCCATCGATCACCACCAGCGCCATGCCGGTGGCGCCGCTGCCGTAGTAGATATGATTGGCGTAACGATCGACCACATCCGAGGCGAAAACCGGGTCAACGGTGGGCTGTGCGGCCTGCGCCGAGGTCCACGACGCCGCGCACAGCGCAGCAAAAATGAGCAAACTACGTTTCAACGGAAATCATCCATTAAATAAATAAAAGAGAAGAGGGTATTTATACTACGAAGTGGCGCAGAACAAAGCGGGATTCACGACATTCCTGCAGGAAAAAGGTAACGGTGCGTAAAAAAGACTTTTTTACGCTTTCGGATATCGGCTTTTTTCGCCGGCGCGTATGATGACCGTTTGGCTGAAGGTTCGCGGGAGAAAACAATGGCGGCTCAACGGGTAGTGATGGTCGTGGATATGCAAAACGGCGTGTTCGCCACGCCGCGTCTGGCGCGCGAGCGCTGCGTCGCGCAAATTAATCGTCTGGTGCGCGCGGCGGATAAGGTCATTTTTATTCAACATGATGAGGCCGGCGGCCTCGAAGCCGGCAGCGAAGGCTTCGCCCTGCTCCCTGAGCTGGAGCAGCCGGCCGGCGCGCTCTATGTCACTAAAACCGCCTGCGACGCCTTCTATCACACCTCGCTGGAGCAGGTGCTGCGGGAACATGATATTCAGCAGTTTGTCATCTGCGGTTGCGCCACCGACTACTGCCTCGACACCACCATTAAAAACGGCGCCAGCCGCGGATACGGCATTGTTATCGCGGAAGATGCCCACACCACCGCCAACCGCCCCGCCGCGCAGGCCGCGACGCTCATCGCCCACTACAATGAGGTGTGGCGTACGCTGACCGTTCCTGGCAATCCTTTACAGGTGAAACCCACAGAAACAATTCTGCACGCCTGGCAGCAGAACTAAGCTGTTGATATCCGGTCTTATCATCCGTCTGCCCCGCGAGAACGCTTTCACGCGGCGGCCGACGTATGCGTCGTATACAGCAATAGCAGAACGATAAGAAGTTAGCAGGAGACAATGATGTTTAAATCTTTTTTCCCCAAACCGGGGCCGTTTTTTATTTCTGCCTTTATCTGGTCGCTGCTGGCGGTGATCTTTTGGCAGGCGGGCGGCGGCGACTGGCTGCTGCGGGTCACCGGGGCATCGCAGGATGTGGCGATCAGCGCGGCGCGCTTCTGGTCGCCCAACTATCTGGTGTTCTACGCTTACTATCTGTTTTGCGTCGGCGTGTTTGCGCTGTTCTGGTTTGTCTACTGCCCGCATCGCTGGCAGTACTGGTCGATTCTCGGCACGTCGCTCATCATCTTCGTCACCTGGTTTCTGGTGGAAGTGGGGGTGGCGATCAACGCCTGGTATGCGCCGTTCTATGACCTGATCCAGAGCGCGCTGGCCACCCCGCATAAGGTCAGCATCAACCAGTTTTATCATGAGATCGGCATCTTTCTCGGCATCGCGCTCATCGCGGTGATCATCGGCGTGATGAACAACTTCTTCGTCAGCCACTACGTCTTCCGCTGGCGCACGGCGATGAACGAACACTACATGGCCCACTGGCAGCATCTGCGCCATATCGAAGGCGCCGCGCAGCGTGTGCAGGAAGACACCATGCGCTTTGCCTCCACCCTGGAAGATATGGGCGTGAGCTTTATCAACGCGGTGATGACCCTGATCGCCTTCCTGCCGGTGCTGGTGACGCTCTCGCAACACGTTCCCGACCTGCCCATCGTCGGTCACTTGCCGTATGGCCTGGTGATTGCCGCGATCGTCTGGTCGCTGATGGGGACCGGCCTGCTGGCGGTGGTGGGGATTAAGCTGCCGGGTCTGGAGTTTAAAAACCAGCGCGTGGAAGCGGCCTATCGTAAAGAGCTGGTCTACGGCGAGGACGATGAAACCCGCGCCACGCCGCCGACGGTGCGCGAGCTGTTCAGCGCGGTGCGTCGCAACTATTTCCGTCTCTATTTCCACTATATGTATTTCAATATCGCCCGCATTCTCTATCTGCAGGTGGATAACGTTTTCGGCCTTTTCCTGCTGTTTCCGTCGATCGTTGCCGGTACGATTACCCTCGGGCTGATGACGCAAATTACCAATGTTTTCGGCCAGGTGCGCGGTTCGTTCCAGTACCTGATCAGCTCGTGGACGACGCTGGTGGAACTGATGTCCATCTACAAACGTCTGCGCAGCTTTGAGCGCGAACTGGACGGCAAACCGCTGCAGGAAGCGATCCCGACATTACGTTAATCAAGACAAGGAAGCAGGATGGCCGCACGTTTATCGCGCATTATACCCGGTTCATTGACGCTGCTGGCGGCCGTGGTGCTAAGCGCCTGTACCAGCCAACAGGCGCCGGTGTTGAAAGAGGGCGAGAAGCCCGTTGACGTGGCGTCGGTGGTGCGGCAGAAAATGCCCGCCAGCGTGAAGGATCGGGAGGCCTGGGCGCAAGCCATCGCCACCGCCTTTGACAGCCAGAAGCTGGCGCCGACGGAAGAGAACGTCTGCTCGGTGCTGGCGGTCGCGCAGCAGGAGTCCAATTATCAGTCCGACCCGGTGGTGCCGGGGCTGAATAAAATCGCCTGGCAGGAGATCGACCGCCGGGCGGAAAAAATGCACATTCCGCTGTTTCTGGTCCATACCGCGCTGAAGATCACCTCGCCAAACGGCAAAAGCTACAGCGACCGTCTGGACAACGTGAAGACGGAAAAGCAGCTGAGCGCTATTTTTGATGACTTTATCGGGATGGTGCCGATGGGGCAGAAGCTGTTCGGCTCCCTGAACCCGGTGCACACCGGCGGCCCAATGCAGGTCAGCATCGCCTTTGCCGAGCAGCACACCTCCGGCTACCCGTGGAAAATGAACGGTACGGTGCGCCAGGAGGTCTTCAGCCTGCGCGGCGGCCTGTGGTTTGGCACCTATCATCTGCTGAACTACCCGGCCAGCTACAGCGTGCCGCTGTACCGTTTTGCCGACTTTAACGCCGGCTGGTATGCCAGCCGTAACGCCGCCTTCCAGAACGCGGTGGTGAAAGCCAGCGGGGTGAAACTGGCGCTCGACGGAGACCTTATCCGCTATGACAGCGATGAGCCGGGCAGCACCGAGCTGGCGGTGCGCCGCCTGGCGGGCCAGCTGGGGATGAGCGACAGCGAGATCCATAGCCAGCTGAAAAAGGGCGACAGCCTGGCGTTTGAGAAGACCGACCTCTATCAACAGGTTTTCCGCCTCGCGGATAAAAAAGCGGGCAAAACCCTGCCGCGGGAGATGTTGCCGGGGATCCAGCTTGAGAGTCCGAAAATCACCCGTAATCTGACGACGGCGTGGTTTGCGAAACGGGTCGATGAGCGGCGGGCAAGCTGTATGGCGCGGCGTTAACGGCGCCGACGCCAGCGCACAATGAGCGCCAGCAGCCCGATGAACGAGCAGCCGATCAGAAAAGGGATCAGGCCAAAGAGGGTGCCAACGGCGAGGCTGATGTCGACCTGTGGACGGCTGGCGTCCTGGGCCTGCATCAGGCGCTCAAAGACTCCCGGGGCGTGGATCAGCATGCTGAGCATCTGCGCGCCGGCCCAGCAGCAGATCAGGACGAACAGTCCGTAAGCGACATGGCTGCCGGTCAGCGCCCCTCTTTTTTTATTTCCCAAAAGCGATTTTGAAAAACTGAATTCAGCCATAGGCCCTCCCACCTCTGTACTGCTGGTTTTTTCTCCAGCTCTATGGCAGGTATTCTGGCAGTGCGACGCCGTCGCCAGTATCAGATTGCTGGTAATTGCCCTCCAGGAATAATCCTGTTTTCGCCGTTGTGTTAACCGCGCCACAGGAAGGGAAAAGGGAGACCGGCGTCGCAATCCAGCAACATTCTCCATATCGCTACAGACCGCCGCGGGCGGCTATGCGAAGATGCGTTTTTTGCTGTTGGAGGCCGCATGAAGCTCACTGATAAAATTCGCCGCGACTGGCACTACTACGCGGTGGCGCTGGGGTTAATTTTTATTCTTAATGGCGTGGTGGGACTGCTGGGGTTTGAGACGCAGGGCTGGCAATCTTACGCCGTCGGTCTGGTCACCTGGGTGATAAGCTTCTGGATCGCGGGCTTTGTGATCCGCCGCCGCCCGGCAGAAGAGGCCTGAGGCCGCCGCTGCCAGGCGGGGTAAACGCGTTTTAGTTCATGGAGGTTTTCAGCGCCCGGTCCGCGGCATGGCGCTCCAGCGCCAGCTCAATCAGGCGGGTGATCAGACTGGTGTAATCGAGGCCGCTGGCCTGCCACAGCTTCGGATACATGCTGATGTTGGTGAAGCCCGGCAGGGTGTTGATCTCGTTGATCACCACCTCGTTGTCGGCGGTGAGGAAGACGTCGACGCGGGCCATGCCGCTGCAGCCCAGGGCCTGGTAAGCCTGCACCGCGATAGCGCGGATCTTGTCGTTGATCTCCGGGGCGATAGCGGCGGGGACCACCACCTGCGCGCCCTGGTCGTCGATATATTTGGTGTCGTAAGCGTAAAACTCGCTGTTGAGGACAATTTCGCCGCAGGTACTGGCCTGCGGGTGGTCGTTACCCAGCACCGCACACTCAATTTCCCGGCCTTGAATGCCTTGCTCTACCACCACTTTATGGTCAAATTCAAAGGCCAGGGCCACCGCCTGATGGTACTGCTCTTCGTTTTTAACTTTGCTGACGCCAACCGACGATCCCTGGTTGGCCGGCTTAACGAACAGCGGCAGGCCCAGCTTCGCTTCGACATCGGCAAAGCTAAACTGCGCGCGGTTGGCGCGGGTCAGGGTGATAAACGGGGCGACGGCGAGCCCGGCGTCGCGCAGCAGGCGTTTGGTCACATCTTTGTCCATACAGGCCGCAGAGCCCAGCACATCGGATCCGACGAAAGGCAGATTGGCCATGCGCAGCATCCCCTGCAGGGAGCCATCTTCGCCCAGCGTGCCGTGGACGATGGGGAAAATCACATCGATGGCCGCCAGCGGCTGGCCGCTTTCGGCGTTAATCAGCTGCTGCGCTTCACGGCCCGGGATCTGCGCCAGAGTCACCGTTGAAGGGCGCAGGGCGATGCGGGCAGGATCCTGAGCATTGAGCAGGTAGTTGCCGGCGTCGTTGATGTGCCATAGCCCCTGTTTATCAATCCCCAACAGAACCACATCGAAGCGTGATTTATCAATCGCTTCCACGATATTCTTCGCTGACTGCAGCGACACTTCATGCTCTGCCGACTTACCGCCAAAAACGATCCCAACCCTCATCTTTGCCATTTCAACTTCCATCCAGATTACATCAAAGGGCATAACATACCATGTGAAACCGCCGCCTGCCTGCCATAATATTTACCTGATCAATTGACGGGAGCGGGCGTGAGAGGAAAGACGCTGCTGGTGCTGGCCGGGCTGCTCGGCGCGGGCCTGGTGGGATATCGCTATCTGCCGCCACACCTGAATCCGCTGGCGCCGCTGGCCCTTGACGATCCCCCGGGCTGGCTGACGTCGTTCAAGTTGCGCAGCCTGACGGCCGACCAGTGCGCCTCTCTGCTGGCGGAGGCCAACCGCCGGCGGCTCATCGCCAGCCAGCCGGTGGCCGACAGCGAGGGCGCCTGCCCGCTGCGTAACGTGGTGCGGGTAGCTAATTTTGGCTCGGTGCAGCTGAGCAGCAGTTTCCTCGCCAGCTGCCCGCTGGCGCTCAGCAGCGCGCTGTACGTCGAACAGCAGGCGAAGCCGCTGACCCGTCAGCTGATGGCCAGCGATCTGCGCCAGATCGATCATCTCGGCAGCTTCGCCTGCCGTAATATCTACCATCGGGAACAGGCGCGGCGCAGTGAACACGCGACGGCGGATGCCCTTGATGTCAGCGGCTTCCGCCTGACGGACGGCAGACGCATCAGCGTCCTGCAGGGCTGGCGCAGCGAGCGCTCTCACCCCTGGCTGGCGGCGCTGTTGAGCAACAGCTGCCCTTACTTCGGCAACGCGCTGGGGCCGGAGTACAACGCGGCGCACGCCAACCATTTTCACTTTGGCATGCGCGGGCAGGGCTTCTGCTTTTGAGCATAAAGCCCTGTGAGCAGCCTGAATAACCAGAAAATGCTTCGTCAGCCTCTCATGCGCATTCATAAAACACCAAACTCACCGCCAGCGCATCTATGGTAGTACACCAGTGGAATGAAATTGCTAAGCTAGGTAATAATTGGCAAATCATTAATGAATACGCGTAGTTATGGAATCCTGGAAGGTTAATCTCATCTCCGTCTGGTTTGGGTGCTTTTTTACCGGCCTGGCGATCAGTCAAATTCTCCCCTTTTTACCCCTCTACGTCTCCCAGCTGGGCGTCACCTCGCATGAAGCGCTGTCGATGTGGTCGGGGCTGACCTTCAGCGTCACCTTTCTGGTCTCGGCGATCGTCTCGCCGATGTGGGGGAGCCTCGCGGACCGCAAAGGCCGCAAGCTGATGCTGCTGCGCGCCTCGCTGGGAATGGCGATCGCCATTTTACTTCAGGCCTTCGCCACCAACGTCTGGCAGTTGTTTATCCTGCGGGCGATCATGGGCTTAACCTCCGGTTATATCCCCAACGCCATGGCGCTGGTGGCCTCCCAGGTGCCGCGCGAGCGTAGCGGCTGGGCGCTGAGCACCCTGTCGACGGCGCAAATCAGCGGGGTGATCGGCGGCCCGCTGCTGGGCGGTTTCCTGGCGGACCACGTCGGGCTGCGGATGGTCTTTTTTATTACGGCGATCCTGCTGACCATCAGTTTTCTGGTCACCCTGTTTCTGATCAAAGAGGGGGGCCGCCCGCCGGTCAGCAAAACCGATCGTCTCACCGGGAAACAGGTCTTTGCCTCCTTGCCCTATCCGGGGCTGGTGATCAGCCTCTTTTTCACCACCCTGGTGATCCAGTTGTGCAACGGCTCAATTGGCCCGATCCTGGCGCTGTTTATCAAGTCGATGGCGCCGGACAGCAACAATATCGCTTTTCTGGCCGGGATGATCGCCGCGGTGCCCGGGGTGTCGGCGCTGATCTCTGCCCCACGGCTGGGTAAGCTTGGCGACCGCATCGGCACTTCGCGGATCCTGCTGGCGACGCTCTGTTGCGCGGTGGTGATGTTCTTTGCCATGTCCTTTGTCACCACCCCGCTGCAGCTGGGGACGCTACGTTTTCTGCTCGGCTTTGCCGATGGCGCGATGCTTCCGGCGGTGCAGACCCTGCTGCTGAAATATAGTAGCGACAGCGTCACCGGGCGCATCTTTGGCTATAACCAGTCGTTTATGTATCTGGGCAACGTCGCCGGACCGCTGATTGGCGCCTCCGTATCGGCGATGGCGGGCTTCCGCTGGGTATTTATTGCCACCGCCATTATCGTCTTCATCAACCTCTGGCAGCTGGCATGGATGCTGCGCCGCACCCGCCGGGCGAAGGCCTGAACCTCGGCTGACGGTATTTAACGCCATACCGTCAGCGTTTTTCACCGACAGTTGATTTATCATTACTTTTTGTTATCGCCATGGCGTGAGCGCTATTCCGTTTTATTATTTCCGACGCACTTTGGTTATAAACAGCGCCGCTCATGATTAAACAATACTATTTATAGTGGTATTTTGTTGTGGTAAAACGTTTCGCTGTATATTGGGTGTTGCGACGATTCTTATTTTAAGTAATTCTGAGGTCCGTCATCGGGTATGACATCTCAATCGAAAAAACAGACCTCGCATAAGGAACTGGTGCTATGAAGAATCTCATTGCTGAGTTACTGGTTAAACTGGCGCAAAAGGAAGAAGAAGCAAAGGAACTGACGGTGCAGGTTGAAGCGCTGGAGATCGTGGTCACCGCATTATTGCGCCATATGGAGCATGATGCCCAGCAGGCATTGATTCAGGATATTGAGCAGGCGATAGACCAGGTGACGCCCTGTCCGCCGGTCAACGACCAGGATGCCATCCTGCTGCAGCAATATCTAAAGAAGCTGTTGCGGCATCCTCGTAGCTAATCTTTGCGACGCGACAAGGATGCCGTCATTTTTCTGTCATCTCCCTTTTATAAAGTCTCCCACGTTTTGTTTTTTTAAGTATTTTTTACATGGAGATGACAAAAGTGAAATTAAGCGCCCTGTTTATTGCCCTGCTGCCTCTGCTGGGCTCGCCGGTTATTCATGCGGAAACTACTGCCGCGCCGGTTCTGGAAAATCGCGCTGCCCAGGGAGATATCACCACTCCCGGCGGCGCGCGTCGTTTAACGGGCGATCAAACCGAAGCGCTGCGCGCCTCGATAATCAATAAGCCGGCCAAAAACGTTATTTTGCTGATTGGCGATGGCATGGGTGATTCTGAAATTACCGCTGCGCGAAATTATGCGGAAGGGGCGGGCGGTTTCTTTAAAGGCATTGACGCCCTGCCGTTAACCGGGCAGTACACGCACTATTCGCTGGATAAAAAAACCGGTAAACCGGACTACGTCACCGACTCGGCGGCCTCCGCCACCGCCTGGACCACCGGCGTGAAGACCTATAACGGCGCGCTGGGCGTCGATATTCATGAGAACGCGCATCAGACCATCCTCGAGCTGGCGAAAGCGGCGGGCCTGGCCACCGGCAACGTTTCTACCGCCGAGCTGCAGGACGCCACCCCCGCGGCGCTGGTGGCGCATGTGACATCGCGTAAATGCTACGGCCCCACGGTCACCAGCGAAAAATGCCCCAGCAATGCGCTGGAGAAAGGGGGCAAAGGCTCCATTACCGAACAGCTGCTGAACGCCCGGCCGGATGTCACCCTGGGCGGCGGCGCGAAGACCTTTGCCGAAACGGCGACGGCGGGCGAGTGGCAGGGCAAAACCCTGCGCGAGCAGGCGGAAGCGCGCGGCTACCAGATTGTGACCGACGCGGCCTCTCTTGCCGCCGCGACGGCAGCCAGCCAGGATAAACCGCTGCTGGGACTCTTCGCCGACGGCAATATGCCGGTACGCTGGGAAGGGCCGAAGGCGTCTTATCACGGTAATATCGATAAGCCGCCGGTGACCTGTACGCCAAACCCGAAACGCGACGCCTCGGTGCCGACGCTGGCGCAGATGACGGAGAAAGCGATTGACCTGCTGAGCCGCAACGAGAAAGGCTTCTTCCTGCAGGTGGAAGGCGCCTCCATCGATAAGCAGGATCATGCGGCGAATCCGTGCGGCCAGATCGGCGAAACCGTGGACCTCGACGAGGCGGTGCAGAAGGCGCTGGAATTTGCCAAAAAAGACGGCAATACCCTGGTGATCGTCACCGCCGACCATGCGCACGCCAGCCAGATTATCCCTGCGGATAGCAAAGCCCCGGGGCTGACCCAGGCCCTGAACACGCACGATGGCGCGGTGATGGTGATGAGTTACGGTAACTCCGAGGAAGAGTCGATGGAGCACACCGGCACCCAGCTGCGCATTGCGGCCTACGGTCCGCATGCGGCTAACGTCGTCGGCCTGACCGACCAGACCGACCTCTTCTCGACCATGAAAGCGGCCCTGAGTCTCAAATAAGTCGCTGCCGGTGGCGAATTCGCGTCACCGGCTGGTTTTTTTTCTATCTGCGTCCAGACTTACAACGTTCCACTCACAGAAGGATGGTGCGATGAAAATAACCTTACTGATGACCCTACTGTTTGGCTTGATCTTTATCAGCGCGGTTGGCGCGGCAGAAAAAACGCCTACTCCCCAGCAGCAAAAGATGACGGACTGCAATCAGCAAGCGTCAGCCAAGGCGCTGAAGGGGGATGAGCGCAAAACCTTTATGAGCCAGTGCCTGAAAAAAGAGACCACCACGCCGCAAGGAAAGACCCTCACGCCTCAGCAGCAGAAGATGAGCGACTGCAACAAAGCGGCTTCGGCAAAATCACTGAAGGGCGATGAACGCAGCACCTTCATGAGTAGCTGCCTGAAGAAAGCCTGAAAAAAAGGGAGCGCTCGCGCGCTCCCTTGTTCTTTGACCTCTCAGGGCTTGCAGCCCGCCTGCTCAGCTTCAGGAGCGGCTCAGTTTCTCTGATTTTTCCATGCACTGGGTGATGGCTTCGATCACCGCGGAGCGGAAGCCTTTCTCTTCCAGCACGCGCACGGCTTCGATGGTGGTCCCGCCAGGAGAGCAGACCATATCTTTCAGCGCCCCCGGATGCTCACCGCTCTCCAGCACCATTTTTGCGGAGCCCATCACCGCCTGAGCGGCGAATTTGTAAGCCTGAGCGCGCGGCATTCCGCCGAGCACGGCGGCATCGGCCATCGCTTCGATAAACATAAAGACATAGGCCGGCGCGGAGCCGCTAACGCCGACCACCGGATGGATCATCGGTTCGGCAATTTGCTCCGCCTGGCCAAAGCAGCGGAAAATGGTCAGCACTTCCGCTACATCTTCGCTGCTCACCAGCGCATTTGGCGTAACGGAGGTCATGCCGGCGTTAACCAGCGACGGCGTATTGGGCATCGCGCGAATAATTTTGCGATCGTGGCCGAGCGCGCGCGCCAGCTGGTCAAGCGTGACGCCGGCGGCGATAGAGACCACCAGAGACTCTTTATTCAGGCTGGAGGCGATATCGCCCAGCACTTTGGTCATGATCCCCGGCTTCACCGCGCCGAAGACGATATCGGCAATCTGCGCCACTTCCTGGGCGCTATCGGCGGCGTTGATGCCGTACTGGTCGCGCAGAGCCGCAACCTTGTCCGGCGACGGGGTGTAGACCCAGATTTGTCCCGGCTGTACCTGGCCGCTGGCGATCAGTCCACCCAGAATGGCCTTACCCATATTGCCGCAGCCGATAAAGCCAATTTTCTTATCCATCACCATTCCCCTCTGCTTTTTTCGTTACGATCTGATTAGCTTATCATCCTGGCGCTTTCATGGGGGAGAAAAGCAGGTAACATTGGCGGCACTTATTGCAGGTAACAGGAGCTGGCATGGCCATTTGGGTGGATGCAGACGCGTGTCCGAACGTGATTAAAGAGATATTGTTCCGCGCGGCAGAGCGGACCCAGACGCCGCTGACGCTGGTGGCGAACCAGCCGCTGCGCGTACCGCCGTCGCGTTTCATCCGCACCCTGCGGGTTGAGCAGGGTTTTGACGTGGCGGATTACGAAATCGTCCGTCAGTGCGCGGCGGGGGATTTAGTGATCACCGCCGATATTCCGCTGGCGGCGGAGGTGCTGGCGAAGGGCGGGGCGGCGCTCAATCCGCGCGGAGAGCGCTACAGCGAGGCGACGATCCGCGAGCGGCTGACGATGCGGGATTTTATGGAGACATTACGGGCCAGCGGCGTTCAGACCGGCGGCCCGGATAGTTTATCGCAGCGCGATCGGCAACAGTTTGCCGCCGAGCTGGAGAAGTGGTTGCTGGCGGTTAAACGTCGGCAGGGTTAAACCCAGCTGTCGTCATCGCTGCCGATATCATCATCGCCAAAGCCGGCGTCGAAGTCGTCGTTCCAGGTGTTGTCGGCAAGGAACTGATCGTCTCCCTGACGGAACGGATCGTCACCTGCGGCGGCGTCCTGCGCGGCGGCATCAGGCTGCGGCTTCTCTTCGATGATATTAACAATCTCCTGCGGGTGCGAGCCGCTGAACATATTGGTCAGCATATTGCCCAGCACCACGCCGCCCGCTACGCCTGCGGCCGTTTGCAGCGCGCCCGCCATAAAGCCGCCGCCGCGTGCGGCAGCCTGCGGGGCATAGCTCTGCTGCTGCTGTGGGGCATACTGCGGCTGCGCGCTGGCCTGCGGGCGACCGTATTGCTCCGCGCCCGGGATCGGGTCAGAACCGCGTGACGAGCCGCCGCCGCCAAACAGGCCGGAGAGGAATCCGCCGCTGCTGGGCTTCGCCGCCTGCAGCTGGCTGACCTGGCTCTCCAGCGCCTGAATGCGATCGTTGAGCTGTTTAATCGCGGCTTCCTGGATAAGAATGGTTTGCGCCATATAGTAGGGGGCCGCCGGCTGCGCGCTCACGTGTTGGGCAATCCGCTCCTCGGCGCTGGCATCGCGCGATGCACTGTGCGCCTCAGCCTCTTTCAGCCGGGAAAACAGTCCATCAATAAGGCGTTGTTCTTCAGATTGCATGTTACATTCCTCTGTCACACTGTCGAATAGGCATCAGGGTGCGTCTGAAACACGATGTTGTAAATATGTTGCTTCGTAAAGCTATGCATAAATGTGTTACCGTTTACGCCAGCAGCGGATAAAAAATAACGCCCGGCGGAAAGTAAAGCTGGTTAAACAGTACATGCAATGATAAGTTTACATTAAGAACCCCTTTTCTCACTGTGGTGATGGGGTGTAAAGAAGTTGTGTAACGTTTTCTTTACGTATGCGTTGCGGAACAGACAGCGATAATACGTTCTTTCGTTTTCCTTTTTTTGCGACAGACGGAACCAGGGGGTCTTCGGTTATGACACAGCCAATCTTTCTCATCGGGCCACGCGGCTGCGGTAAAACCACCGTCGGCCATGCGCTGGCGCGAGCGCGGCATTTTCAGTTCTCCGATACCGATCATCGGCTGCAGGCCCATGAGCAGCGGACGGTGGCGGAGATCGTGCAGGCGGAAGGATGGGCGCGCTTTCGCGAGCTGGAGACCCTGTCGCTGAAGGCCGTGACCCTGCCGAATACGGTGATCGCCACCGGCGGCGGCATCATCCTTGCGGAATGTAACCGCCAGTTTATGCGGGAGAACGGCGTGGTGATCTATCTGCAGGCGTCGGTATCGGCGCTGATTGACCGTCTGGAAGCCTACCCGAAAGCCGAACAGCGGCCGACGCTCACCGGGAAACCGGTGCGTGAGGAAGTGGGCGAGGTGCTGGCGCAGCGTGAAGCGTTATACCGTGACGCTGCCCATCATATTGTCGATGCTACGGCCGCCCCGGATCGGGTGGTGGAACAGATTATGACCATGCTGTGCGGCGCGGCGGCCACCCCGGTAAGTTAAGAATTTACTTACATTAAGGCGGCGAGGGGCGCCTATACTTGATAGTTCTGATACCAGAAGAAGGAAGAACTATGCCAAACAGGCCCCCATATCCGAGAGAAGCGCGCGTGGTTGCGGTAGAGAAAGGCCCGCAGGGTCAGACGGTCACCTGGTATCAACTTCGCGCGGACTATCCTGAACCCAATTCGCTGATCAGCGAACATCCTACCGAGCAGGAAGCCGTGGATGCCAAGCGGCGCTACGAAGATCCTGACAAGTCCTAACCCCTGAGCCCGGATTGCCTGCTCTGCGGGCAATATCGGGCATACCTCACACTTTTTATTTATCAGTCGTACTAATGAATATCTAACACACGGATTTTTCAGGCGCGCCGCCGCCGCCGGGCAATCTTTACATTCTACTGCGGCGTGGAGCTGCTACGCTTCTCGACGGTTGATTTTTACTCACCAGGGGGGCGAATGCTGTGTGTGGTAAGCCTGTGTTGAAGCAGTGGTAGTGAAAAGGTACATGATATGAGTAGTGCAACGATGGCAATTTTGACCATCGGCGTTGTGCCGCTGGCGGGAGTATTACCACTCCTGACCGAACATATCAGGGAAGAACAGATCGCTCACATCAGCCTGCTGGGCGAGATGACGCGTGATGACGTGATGGCAGAGTACGCCGTGGGTGACGGCGAACAGGGTCTCTTGACCCTGCTCAGCGATAACCAGCTGGTGATGGTGTCGCGACAAAAAATTGAACGTGATGTTCGCAGCGTGATCGCCATGCTGGATCGACAGCATTTTGATGTGATCCTGCTGCTCAGCTCCGAACAGCTGACCGGTTTTACCACCCACCACGCGATCCTCCTCGAGCCGCAGCGGATCATTCCGCCGCTGGTGGCGTCGATCGTTGATGGGCACCAGGTCGGGGTGATCGTGCCGGTGGAAGAGATCATGCCCATGCAGCGACAAAAGTGGCATTCACTGGAGAAGTCGCCGTACTACGCGCTGGCCAACCCGTTTACCGGTAGCGACAGCGAGCTGTTAACCGCCGGTAAAGCGCTGCTGGAGCAGGGCGCCGACGTGCTGGTCCTCGACTGTCTTGGTTACTATCAGCATCATCGCGATGTGTTACAAAAAGCCCTTGATGTCCCGGTTTTGCTGTCGAATGTGCTGGTTTCCCGACTGGCGGCAGAACTATTAGTCTAATGTGTTAATTTCACGTGACAGGGGCAAGGAGCGCCCCCTATATTGAGCCTTTCAACGACGATCAGAAGGGCTTGTTTATGCTTCAAAGCAATGAATACTTTGACGGAAAAGTGAAATCCATTGGCTTCACCAGCAGCAGTACCGGTCGCGCCAGCGTTGGCGTGATGGCGGAAGGGGAATACACCTTTGGTACGGCGCAGCCGGAAGAGATGACGGTGGTCAGCGGGGCGCTGAATGTCCTGCTGCCGGGTGAGACTGAGTGGAAAGTTTACGCCGCCGGCGAAGTCTTCAATGTGCCAGGCAACAGCGAATTCCATCTGCAGGTGGCTGAGCCAACCTCTTATCTGTGCCGCTATCTGTAAGCCAGCGTAACGCCCGGCGCTTGCCGCCGGGTTGTATGTTTCCTTCCTGCCAGGCAGGAAGGAAAGCGGCGCTTAGCGCTGCGCTTCGCCGCCGAGCCCTTCCACCAGGCTTTGGATCAGGGCAGCCAGTTCGCCGGTCATTAAGATAAAGTCGGCGTCAAAGCGCTGGGCGAAATCTTCCCGATCGATATCTTCGTTTTGGTCGCGTAATTCATCGCAGAACTTGAGGCGCTTAATTGACGCGTCGTCGCAGATCACAAACTGAATACGCTGCTGCCAGTCCAGCGCCAGCTTGGTGACGACCTTCCCGGCCTCAATATGCACAGCGATTTCGTCGCTCACCAGATCCTGCTTCTTGGCGCGGATCACGCCGCCATCTTCCAGCATCGCTTTCAGCTCGGCTTCGTCCAGCAGCTGGAAGCCCTGCGCCACGGTGCCGGAGCGGACCCACTCGGTCAGCGTCAGCTCAATCGGATTCTCCAGGGTCAGCGGCACCACCGGCAGCGAGCCGAGGGTTTTACGCAGCAGGGCCAGGGTATCTTCCGCTTTCTTCGCGCTGGCGCAGTCCACCATGATCAGGCCGTTGACGGTGTCGATCCACATCATCGTCTGGCTGAAGCGGCTGAAGGCGCGCGGCAGCAGCGAGTGCAGCACTTCATCTTTCAGGGAATCTTTCTCAGTTTTCTTCAGCTTGCGCCCCTGATCGGCTTCCAGCTTCTGGATCTTCGCCTCCAGCGCCTGCTTGATCACCGGCGACGGCAGGATCTTTTCTTCTTTACGCGCGCAGATAATGATCTGGCCGTTCGCCGTATGCGTCAGCGCGTCGCTGTGCGATCCCATCGGCGATACCCAACCGGTTTTCGCCATATCCTGGCTGCCACAAGGGGTAAATGTCAGCTCGGCCAGCTGTTTTTCCATCTCCTCGGCGCGCAATTCGATATCGCGGCTGAGACGGTAAACCATTAAATTTTTGAACCACAGCATGATAATTTCCACTGCTTTGTCGTTAAATCAGGCGGGCATGATAGCGAATTGTCGCTATGCTTGCATTGTTAATCGGGGTGAGGAGCTGAGCGTGCGTATTGGTATTGATTTAGGTGGCACAAAAACCGAAGTGATAGCCCTGAGCGACCAGGGAGAGCAGCTGTTTCGCCATCGGTTACCCACGCCGAGGGAGGATTACCGGCAAACCATCGAGACTATCGCCACCCTGGTGGCGATGGCCGAGCAGGCGACCGGACAGCGTGGCACCGTGGGGATGGGGATCCCGGGCACGATTTCGCCCTATACCGGGGTGGTGAAAAACGCCAACTCGACCTGGCTCAACGGCCAGCCCTTTGATAAGGACCTCAGCCTGCGCCTCGACCGTGAAGTGCGGCTGGCTAACGACGCCAACTGTCTGGCGGTGTCGGAAGCGGTGGACGGCGCGGCGGCGGGGGCGCACACGGTGTTCGCGGTGATTATCGGCACCGGCTGCGGCGCGGGCGTGGCGCTCAACGGGCGGGCGCATATCGGCGGCAATGGTAACGCCGGCGAGTGGGGACATAACCCATTGCCGTGGATGAACGACGATGAGCTGCGCTACCGTGCGGAAGTGCCTTGCTACTGCGGTAAACAGGGATGTATCGAAACCTTTATCTCCGGCACCGGCTTTGCCACTGACTACCAGCGGCTGAGCGGCAAGGGGTTAACCGGCAGCGAGATTATGCGCCTGGTGGGGGAAGGTGACGAAAAAGCCGAACTGGCGCTGAGCCGCTACGAGCAGCGGCTGGCGAAATCGCTGGCCCACGTGGTGAATATCCTCGACCCGGACGTTATCGTGCTGGGCGGCGGGATGAGCAACGTCGAGCGGCTGTATCAGACGGTGCCGGACCTGGTGAAACAGTGGGTCTTCGGCGGCGAGTGTGCAACGCCGATCCGCAAAGCGATGCACGGCGACTCCAGCGGAGTACGCGGCGCGGCATGGCTGTGGCCGCTCCAGGGGACCTGAACCGCTCCCCCTCACCCCGACCCTCTCGCTCCGGAAGAGGGTTAGGGTGAGGGGACATCGCAATGATTCAAACCTCACTCCACCGCAAACGCTCTGTCCAGCCGACTGTAGCCCAGACCATTGATCTTCTTCACTTTGATCTGCACCGGAATGCGATCTTTCATCGCCTCCACGTGGCTGATCACCCCGATAATCTTGCCGCTGGCGTTCAGCGCGTCCAGCGCGTCCAGCGCCGTGTCCAGCGTTTCGCTGTCGAGGGTGCCGAAGCCTTCATCAAGAAACAGGGAATCAATTCGCGTCTTATGGCTCACCAGATCTGACAGCGCCAGGGCCAGCGCCAGGCTGACGAGGAAACTTTCGCCACCGGAGAGGGTGCGGGTGTCGCGTACGGCGTCGGCCTGCCAGGTATCGACAACCTCCAGCTCCAGCGCTTCGCTGGCTTTGCGCTGCAGCAGATAGCGCCCGTGCAGGCGGTTAAGCTGCTGGTTTGCCAGCCAGACCAGATTATCCAGCGTCAGCCCCTGGGCGAATTTGCGGAACCGGTCGCCGGTGCTGGAGCCGATCAGCGAATTGAGATAGCCCCAGTCATCCGCCCGCTGCGCCGCCTCTGCAATCTGTCGCCCCAGCGCCTGCTGATGTTGACGGCTCTCTGTGTCCTGCCTGAGCTGCTGGCGGATCTCGCCCTGGCGGGTGGTGTTGTCCCGCAGCCGCTGGGCCAGGGCCTGCAGCTGGGTTTGCAGGGCGGGGATGTCCGCGTCCGTCCCTTGCGGACGCAGCGCCAGGTGCGCCTGCTGCTGACGGGTCGCCTGCTCGCAGAGCGCCGTCGCCTGCTGAAGCTGCTGCTCCAGCGTCTGTTTTAACTGCGTCAGCCGCTGGACGGTCTCGTCATCCAGCAGCGCGGCGAGAAACGCCTGCCGATCGCTAAAGCGGCTGGCGGCCAGGGCGGCGGTAAATTGCGCCTGCGACTGGTCCAGGCGCGCCTTCTCTTCGGTCTCCAGCTGCTGCTGGGCGACAAGCTGGCTGTGCAACGCCAGGCACTCCTCATGGATAGCGCGCCAGTTGTCGGGAATCACTGGCTCAGCTTCTGCCTCTGCCTCGTCGCTGGCTGGCAGCGTCTCCAGCAGCGGCTGCAGGGCGGCAATCTGCTCCTGAATGGCGCCATGCCGGGTCTGTTGCGCCTGCCACTGGGCAAATTCGCTTTCGCGAGCGTTCAGCCAGGCGGCTTCTGTCCCTTCTTCCGGCAGGTTGAGCGTCAGGGTCTGCAGGGCGCTTTCCAGCCCCTGGCGCGTGGCCGTCAGCTGCTGCTGAGCCTGGCGCGCCAGCGCCTCCTGATCGTTGAGCTGGCTCTGCAGCATCAGGCGCTGGCTGAGCTGGTAGAGCTGTTGCTCGTAGCGCTCCTGCTCCTGTATCCAGTCGTTTATCTCTTGCGCAATATCCCGCGTGACCTGAAGAGAGGCGCAGGTTTCCTGCCACGCTTTAGTGAGCGCTTGCTCTTCCTCAGCGAGCCGCCCGGCCGCTTCGGTTTCACGCTGGAGCTGCTGCGTCAGGGCGTTGACCTGCCCGAGGATCAGCAGACCTTCTTCTTTCAGCGCGGCGACCTCTTTTTCCAGCGCATCGCGGCGGCGCTGGTTATCCGTGACCGTCAGCGAGGCGTATTGTTCAATCGCCGGGTGTTCACAGGAGCCGCACAGCGGGCACGGCTTACCGGCCTCAAGCCGGGCGCGGTAACCTTCCAGATCTTTAATTGTTTCTTCCCGCTGGCAGAGCGCCTTCAGGTCGAGATAGTGCTGGTTTTTGTCTTTGTACTGCTCCCGGCGCTGCGCCAGGGTGGCGTTGAGTTTTGCCTGCTCCGCCTGCGCCTGCTGTACGCTTTCGGCGTTCTGGCGCAGACGCTTGCGCAGCAGCTGATGCTGTTCATGAAGGGAGAGCAGCCGCTGGCGCAGCGGTCGCGACTGGGTTTGCTGCGCCATCGCCGCCGCAACGTCATCGGCGGTCAGCGACAGAGGGCTGGCCGGCAGATCGGCCAGCTTCTGGCGCAGCGCGGCCAGGCGGGTGGTCTGGGCCGTCAGCTGCTGTTTATCCCGAGTCAGCTGCGAAAATTGCGCCCGCCAGCCGGCGATCTCCTGGCCCCATAAGCGAAATCGCTCATGGGCCGCCAGCCACTGCGCCAGGTCGGCCAGTTCAGCCTGACGCTGCCGCTGGGCATGCACGGCGCTACGGCGAATGCGCGCGCGCAGCGCCGTGCTGGAAAGTAAGCGAGCATTCACTTCATTGATTCGCTGGCGGGTTTGCGCCAGGCCTGCCGCGTGCTCCTGTTGACGCTCCCATAAGGGGCGCAACTGGGCGGCGGGCTGGGCCAGCTCAAGCCTGGCGAGCGCCGGCGCGGCGTCGGCCAGCGCCTGACAGGCCTGCTGCTGGCCGCTGACCGCCTGCTGCTGCTGCTGCGCCAGCTCATCGCGACGCGTTAGCCACTGAAGCTGCTGCTGCTGGTTTTGCTGCTGCGCCAGCAGGGCTTTCTCTTCGTCAGTAAGTACCTGCAAACTTTCCTGCAGCGCCTGCTGCTGGGCCTCCGTCAGCAGGACGATGCCCGCCGCCTGGGCTTCGAACTTCTCCAGGGTATGGCGAGCGGCTTTGTGCTGCTCATAGACCATCGCCGAAATCTGACCGTAGATTTCCGTGCCGGTCAGCTCCTCCAGCAGCTCCGCGCGATCGCTCGGCTTGGCGTTCAGAAAGGCGGCAAATTGCCCCTGGGAGAGCAGCATCGAGCGGGTGAAGCGGCCATAGTCGAGGCCGGTGAGCGTCGCGGTTTGCTCCAGCTTATCCGAGACCTTATCGGCGAGGATTTTGCCGTCGGCGCAGCGCGCCAGCTCGACGCGGGGCGCCTGCAGGTTGCCATCTGGCTGGTTACGCGCCCGGTTCTGGCTCCAGAAGGCGCGGTAGGCGATGCCTTTCACTTCAAACTCCACCTCCGCCAGACACTCGGCGGTATCGCGGGTCATCAGGTCATTTTGCGACTGGGAGACTTTATTCAGGCGCGGCGTCTCGTGATAGAGCGCGAGGCAAATGGCGTCGAGCAGGGTGGTTTTCCCGGCGCCGGTGGCGCCGGTAATGGCGAACAGGCCGTTGCTGGCGAACGGCTCGGCGGTAAAGTCTATCTTCCATTCCCCTTTCAGGGAGTTGAGGTTTTTCAGACGCAGACTGAGGATTTTCATGCGTTTTCGTCCTCCGCGGTGAGCGTATGCAGCGTATGAGCGAACAGCTCGTGCAGCCGTGCGCGCTTCTCATCGTCAATCTCGGTCAGCGCCAGCCGGCGCTCGAACACCTCTCCCACCTTCAGTTCGCTGAGGGTCTCCCGCTGGGCGTTGAGCAGTATTTTCTCGCGCTGCTCGCGGCTGCGGCGCACCAGCAAGACTTCCACCGGCAGATCCTCCGTCAGCGCCTGAATATGGCGCTGAATATCGTGCAGGTACTCCTCGGTGGTGATTTCGATATCCAGCCACACCGGCGGGTCCTGTTCAACGCCGCGCCACTGCGACAGCTGGGCGGTGATGGCGGCCAGATCGCCTTTGATGACCGCCAGCGGCTGGGTGACGGGCACCTCAAGGGTCTCCACGGCGCTGAGTCGCCCATCGCTAAAGCTCACCAGATGCACCGATTTCGCTTTACCGGTTTCATCAAAGCTCAGCGGCAGCGGCGAGCCGCTGTAGCGGATGTGCTCGCAGCCGCCAACCACCTGCGCCCGGTGAATATGGCCCAGCGCAATGTAGTCGGCAGGGGGGAAGTGCTGCGCCGGGAAGGCATCCAGCGTGCCAATATAAATGTCGCGAACGGCATCGCTTTTGCTGGCGCCGACGGTGGTCAGATGGCCGCTGGCAATCACGGGCAGCGGCCGATCGCCGCGCAGGGCGCAGGCCTGCTGATACTGCTCCTGATAATAGTCGCTGATGGCGTGCAGCAGCTGCTGCTGTTTTTCCCGACCGGAGTGGCCGGCCTGGCTGGTGACCAGCTCGCGCGGGCGTAAAAACGGCACCGGGCAGAAGATAGCGCCTGGGGTGCCGTCGCGCCGCGGCAGCTCAATGGGCGGGCAGCCGGCGTTCGCCACGACGGTGGTGTGTAAAAAGGCGAGGATATCGCGGGATTCATTGAGCATCGCCACCGAATCGTGGTTGCCCGCCAGCACCACCAGGCGACAGCCGGTCTGCTGCAGCTGGACGACAAAGCGGTTATACAGTTCGCGAGCGTAGCTCGGCGGCGATCCGGTATCAAAAATATCGCCGGCCACGATGATGGCGTCGACTTCATGCTCCTGCGCGCGGGCCAGCAGCCAGGTCAGGAAGGCGTCATGTTCGGCCGCACGGCTTTTGCTGTAAAAATTCTGGCCCAGGTGCCAGTCGGAGGTGTGAAGGATGCGCATAAATCTTCCCTAGCGAAAAAAGCATGAGCGGCAGTATACCATTTGTCGGAGAGGGGTAAGTCCGCGTCATGCTTCAAAATACCCGATCGTCGGACGGTCATTTTTTTCATAAATCTGTCACAAAAGTGACGCATAATGACGCCGCACTTCTATACTGATGGCTAAAAAACACAGGGTAAATAATGGCGAGAAGAATTCTGGTCGTTGAAGATGAAGCTCCAATCCGCGAAATGGTCTGCTTTGTTCTGGAGCAAAATGGCTTTCAGCCTGTCGAAGCGGAAGATTATGACAGCGCGGTGAATCAACTCAATGAACCCTGGCCTGATTTGATTCTCCTTGACTGGATGCTGCCGGGCGGTTCGGGGCTGCAGTTTATTAAGCTGCTCAAGCGCGAGGCGATGACCCGGGATATTCCGGTGGTGATGCTGACTGCGCGCGGAGAAGAAGAGGATCGCGTTCGCGGCCTGGAGACAGGGGCGGACGACTACATTACCAAGCCTTTCTCACCGAAGGAGCTGGTGGCGCGAATCAAAGCGGTGATGCGCCGTATTTCGCCGATGGCGGTGGAAGAGGTGATTGAAATGCAGGGGCTGAGCCTCGATCCCTCATCGCACCGGGTGATGACCGGCGAGAGTCCGCTGGACATGGGGCCAACGGAATTTAAATTATTGCACTTCTTTATGACCCATCCGGAGCGGGTGTATAGCCGCGAGCAGCTGCTGAACCACGTCTGGGGAACCAACGTCTATGTGGAAGACCGCACGGTAGACGTCCATATTCGCCGCCTGCGTAAAGCGCTGGAACACAGTGGCCATGATCGCATGGTGCAAACGGTTCGCGGCACGGGGTATCGTTTCTCCGCCCGTTTCTGAATTTTGACAGGAGTGTGACCCGTGCTGGAACGGCTGTCATGGAAAAGGCTGGCGCTGGAGCTCTTTTTAGCGTGTATTCCGGCCCTGATTCTGGGGGCGTTTGTGGGTCATTTGCCGTGGTTTTTACTGGCGGCAGTGACCGGTTTGTTGATTTGGCATTTCTGGAATTTGATGCGCCTGTCGTGGTGGCTGTGGGTGGACCGGAGCATGACCCCTCCGCCCGGCCGCGGCAGCTGGGAGCCGCTGCTGTATGGTCTGCACCAGATGCAGATGCGTAATAAAAAGCGTCGACGTGAGCTGGGAAGCCTGATCAAACGCTTTCGCAGCGGGGCGGAATCCCTGCCGGACGCGGTGGTCCTGACCACGGAAGAGGGGGCCATTTTCTGGTGCAACGGCCTGGCGCAGCAGATTTTAAACCTGCGCTGGCCGGACGACAGTGGGCAAAACATTCTTAACCTTCTGCGCTATCCTGAATTCGCCAACTACCTGAAACAGCGTGATTTTTCAAAGCCGCTCAATCTGGTGCTGAATAATGCCCGTCATCTGGAAATTCGCGTGATGCCCTACAGCGACAAACAGTGGCTGATGGTGGCGCGCGACGTGACGCAGATGCATCAGCTGGAAGGGGCGCGGCGTAACTTTTTCGCCAACGTCAGCCATGAGCTGCGCACCCCGCTGACGGTGCTGCAGGGCTATCTGGAGATGATGCAGGAGCAGGTGCTGGAAGGGGCGACCCGTGAAAAGGCCCTGCACACCATGCGTGAGCAAACCCAGCGTATGGAGGGGCTGGTGAAGCAGTTGCTCACGCTGTCGCGTATTGAAGCCGCGCCGGCGCTGGCGATGAATGACCGCATCGACGTGCCGATGATGCTGCGGGTCGTGGAGCGCGAGGCGCAGACCCTCAGCCAGGATAAGCAGACGCTGATTTTTACCGTCGATGAGCAGCTCAAGGTGCTGGGCAACGAGGAACAACTGCGCAGCGCCATTTCTAACCTGGTCTATAACGCGGTGAACCACACCCCGCCGGGCACCGAAATTCGCGTCAGCTGGCAGCGAACGCCCCAGGGGGCGCTGTTCAGCGTCGAGGATAATGGGCCGGGCATTGCGCCGGAGCATATTCCCCGTCTGACCGAGCGCTTCTATCGGGTGGATAAGGCTCGCTCCCGGCAAACCGGGGGCAGCGGCCTGGGGCTGGCGATCGTCAAACATGCGGTCAACCATCATGACAGCCGGCTGGAGATCGACAGCACGGTGGGCAAGGGAACCCGTTTTAGCTTCCTGCTCCCGGAACGATTAATTGCCAGAAACGACGCCTGAGCGGCGCGCTGTCAGCTTATCTTGCCAATGACCAGCTTCGGCTGGTCATTTTCCCTGTCAGTCGTTTTTCTCTTGCCTATTTAATGAACGCGCGCTGCTTTTTTGTTCGCATGATAAGCCACGGGTTTTCCATCAATATGGTAAATGATTCTGGTGTGAAACTGATAACCAGCATAATCATCTGCTTTTGCGATCGTGCCTTGCTTTAAAACGTTATAAGCGTTTAAATTGCGCCTGCGCAGTCGATGACAGACTGCTTTTGCGTGGTAATACCAAAAACAATTCTTTCCCACGCCGCTTCGGGAGCATATCTCGCTGAGTTTACCGGCAATCGCCGCTGTATCGTCCCTGAGAGGGTAGCGCGGTATTTTTCCATTTTTTTACAACACCACATCCACAGGCAGTAATGAATTTATGACCCATCAGTTAAAATCTCGCGACATCATAGCGTTGGGCTTTATGACCTTCGCGTTGTTCGTTGGCGCAGGCAACATTATTTTCCCGCCGATGGTTGGCTTACAGGCGGGCGAGCACGTCTGGACGGCGGCGATCGGCTTCCTGATCACCGCGGTGGGTCTGCCGGTGCTGACGGTGGTGGCGCTGGCGAAAGTCGGCGGCGGCGTTGAAAGCCTGAGCACCCCGATTGGTAAAGTGGCTGGTATCCTGCTGGCGGTGGTGTGTTATCTCGCGGTGGGACCGCTGTTCGCGACCCCGCGCACCGCGACCGTCTCTTTTGAGGTCGGGATTGCGCCGCTGACCGGCGACGGCCCGCTGCCGCTGCTGATCTACAGCGTTATCTACTTCGCGCTGGTGATCCTGGTCTCGCTCTATCCGGGCAAACTGCTGGATACGGTGGGCAATTTCCTGGCGCCGCTGAAAATTATCGCCCTGATTGTGCTGGCGGTCGCCGCTATTGTCTGGCCGGCAGGCCCGATCAGCGACGCGCTGGAAGCGTATCGTACCGCGCCATTCTCCAATGGCTTCGTCAACGGCTACCTGACCATGGACACCCTTGGCGCGATGGTGTTCGGGATCGTGATTGTCAATGCCGCACGCTCCCGCGGCGTCAGTGAAGCGCGTCTGTTGACCCGCTACACCGTCTGGGCGGGCCTGATGGCAGGCGTCGGTCTGACCCTGCTCTATCTGGCGCTGTTCCGTCTGGGCTCTGATAGCGCCACCCTCGTGGACCAGTCCGCTAACGGCGCGGCGATCCTCCACGCCTACGTGCAGCATACCTTCGGCGGGGCGGGCAGCTTCCTGCTGGCGGCGCTGATCTTCATCGCCTGCCTGGTGACGGCGGTGGGCCTGACCTGCGCCTGCGCCGAATTCTTTGCCCAGTATCTGCCGTTCTCCTATCGCACGCTGGTCTTTATCCTCGGCCTGTTCTCGATGGCGGTCTCCAACCTCGGTCTGAGCCACCTGATTCAGGTGTCGATTCCGGTGCTGACCGCTATCTACCCGCCGTGTATCGCACTGGTTGTATTAAGCTTTACCCGCAGTTGGTGGCATAATTCTTCCCGTGTTATCGCGCCGGCCATGTTTATCAGTCTGATGTTTGGTATCATTGACGGGATTAAGTCATCGGCGTTTGCCGCTATCCTGCCGGCCTGGACCGCGCGTCTGCCGCTGGCGGAGCAGGGCCTGGCCTGGCTGATGCCGACCGCCGTGATGGCAATTCTTGCGGTGATCTGGGACCGTGCCGCCGGACGTCAGGTGACCTCCAGCGCGCACTAACCGGCGTTGAGGACAAGCGTTTAACCACGGGACTTCGGGTTCCGTGGTTTTTTATTTTTTGTGTTAAACGGCATTGAAAAACCACGATGGAAAGTAGTAACAAGCTTAAGCGCGGGCTAAGCACCCGGCACATTCGCTTTATGGCCCTGGGTTCCGCCATCGGCACCGGGCTTTTTTACGGTTCAGCCGACGCGATTAAAATGGCCGGACCCAGCGTACTGTTGGCCTACATTATCGGCGGCGTCGCGGCATATATCATTATGCGCGCGCTCGGTGAGATGTCGGTGCATAACCCTTCCGCCAGCTCATTCTCCCGCTATGCCCAGGAAAACCTCGGCGGACTGGCGGGGTATATCACCGGCTGGACCTACTGCTTTGAAATCCTGATTGTCGCCATCGCCGACGTCACCGCCTTCGGGATCTACATGGGCGTCTGGTTCCCGACGGTGCCGCACTGGATCTGGGTGCTCAGCGTGGTGTTGATCATCTGCGCCGTCAACCTGATGAGCGTCAAGGTGTTTGGCGAGCTGGAGTTCTGGTTCTCGTTCTTCAAAGTGGCCACCATCATCATCATGATCCTCGCCGGGTTCGGCATCATTATCTGGGGGATCGGCAACGGCGGCCAGCCGACGGGGATTCATAACCTGTGGAGCAACGGCGGCTTCTTCAGCAACGGTTGGCTGGGAATGGTGATGTCGCTGCAGATGGTGATGTTCGCCTACGGCGGTATTGAAATCATCGGCATTACCGCCGGCGAGGCGAAAGATCCGGAGAAATCCATTCCACGCGCCATCAACTCGGTGCCGATGCGCATTCTGGTGTTCTATGTCGGCACGCTGTTCGTCATTATGTCTATCTATCCGTGGAATCAGGTGGGTACCGACGGCAGCCCCTTTGTCCTGACCTTCCAGCATCTGGGCATCACCTTTGCGGCCAGCATTCTTAACTTCGTGGTCCTGACGGCCTCGCTGTCGGCGATTAACTCCGACGTGTTCGGCGTGGGCCGTATGCTGCACGGCATGGCCGAGCAGGGGAGCGCGCCGAAGGTGTTCGCCAAAACCTCGCGTCGCGGTATTCCGTGGGTGACGGTGATGGTGATGACCATTGCGCTGCTGTTTGCGGTATACCTCAATTACATCATGCCGGAAAACGTCTTCCTGGTGATCGCCTCGCTGGCCACCTTCGCCACCGTGTGGGTGTGGATTATGATCCTGCTGTCGCAGATTGCCTTCCGCCGCCGTCTGTCGCCGGAGGAGGTCAAGGCCCTGAAATTCAAAGTCCCCGGCGGGGTGGCGACCACGGTTATCGGCCTGGTGTTCCTGGCGTTTATTATCGCCCTGATCGGCTATCATCCGGACACCCGCATTTCGTTGTATGTCGGTATGGCGTGGATTGCGCTGCTGCTGCTGGGCTGGGTCTTTAAGACCCGTCGCGAGCGCCGCCTGGCGCAGGCTCAGTAATCGACATCGCCCCGGTCAGCATCGCGCGACCGGGGCGGCTTGCCGACCCGCGTCCTCCCCCGTTATCCTCCCCCAAAAAATCCTGTGACGATGAGTTCTGCGCCTGACGGCTATGGCAAGGTGTGCCCATTCTGCACAATGAGGATTCACGATGTTGAAGGCATGGCACCTTCCGGTTGCACCCTTTATCAAGGTGCAACAGGACCGACTGTTTATTACCCTGTGGTTAAGCGGTGAGTCGCTGCCGCAGCGGATCACGCTGCGCGCGGAAGAAGATAACGAAGAGCTGTCGCTGCCGATGCAGCGCCTCCGCCAGGCGCCGAGGCCGGGGGTGGTGGCATGGCGCGGTGAAATCCATCTCGCCAGCGGTCAGCCGCGCCGCCGCTACAGCTTTAAGCTGCTGTGGGCCGACCATCAGCGCTGGTTTACGCCGCAGGGCTTCAGCCGTTTTCCGCCGGCCAGGCTGGAGCAGTTCGCCGTCGACCTGCCGGACGCCGGCCCGCAGTGGGTGGCCGATCAGGTTTTCTATCAGATTTTCCCCGATCGCTTTGCCCGCAGCGCTGCGCGTGACGGCGATCAGGACGCGGTCTATTACCATCACGCGGCGGGACGGGAGATTGTGCGCAAGGCGTGGGACGAACCGCTTACCGGCGAGGCGGGCGGTTCGACGTTCTACGGCGGCGATCTCGACGGCATCAGCGAAAAACTGCCGTACCTGAAGCAGCTCGGCGTGACCGCCCTGTATCTGAACCCGGTCTTCGCCGCCCCCAGCGTGCATAAATATGACACGGAGGATTATCGGCGCGTCGATCCGCAGTTTGGCGGCGACGCGGCGCTGCTCCGCTTGCGCCATAACACCCAGCGGGCGGGAATGCGCATGATCCTCGACGGCGTGTTCAACCATACCGGCGATTCCCATCCCTGGTTCGACCGTCATCAGCAGGGCAGCGGCGGCGCCGGCCATCATCCGGACTCCCCGTGGCGCGACTGGTTTACCTTCTCCGGGGAGGGGCAGGCGCACAACTGGCTGGGTTATGCCAGTCTGCCGAAGCTCGACTATCGGTCGACCAGCCTGGTCAACGAGATCTATGCCGGCGAGGACAGCATCGTACGCCACTGGCTGAAGGCGCCGTGGAGCATGGACGGCTGGCGTCTGGACGTGGTGCATATGCTCGGCGAAGGCGGCGGGGCGCGAAATAACCTGCGGCATATCGCCGGCATCACCCAGGCGGCGAAGCAAACGCAGCCGGAAGCCTTTGTCTTTGGGGAACATTTTGGCGACGCGCGCCAGTGGCTGCAGGCGGATGCCGAAGATTCGGCAATGAACTACCGCGGCTTCACTTTCCCGATCTGGGGATTCCTTGCCAATACCGATATCTCTTACGATCCGCAGAAGATAGACGCCCAGACCTGTATGGCGTGGATGGATAATTATCGCGCCGGGCTGTCGCATCAGCAGCAGCTACGGATGTTCAATCAGCTCGACAGCCATGATACGGCGCGTTTTAAATCTCTCCTTGGCAAAGACGTAGCGCGCCTGCCGCTGGCGGTGGTGTGGCTGTTCAGCTGGCCGGGGGTACCGTGCATCTACTACGGCGACGAGGTGGGCGTGGATGGCAATAACGATCCGTTCTGCCGTAAACCGTTCCCGTGGGATCCGGCGCTGCAGGATACCCAGCTGCTGGCACTGTATCAGCGGATGGCGAAACTGCGTAAAGCCCAGCAGGCGCTGCGCTACGGCGGCTGCCAGGTGATTTACGCCGAGGATAACGTGGTGGTGTTTGTCCGCGTTTATAAACAGCAGCGGGTGCTGGTGGCGATTAACCGCGGCGAAGCCTGCGAGGTGGTTATCGAGGATTCGCCGCTGCTGGACGTGGGGGCCTGGACGCTGCAGGAAGGCGCCGGCGCCTTCCATGACGGGGTGCTGACCCTCCCGGCTATCTCCGCCTGCGTCTGGTCAGGCCGTTAACGATAGAGCTGGCTCAGCAGGTCGTCGCGGAGGAGCGCCTCCCGCCACCAGCGCTGAGCCAGCCCGTCATTCCCGCTGCGCCAGGCCATGTAGGTGATATCTTTTTCCCGCCAGCAGGCGACGCTTTTCTCCACCAGACAGCCTTTTTCCAGCCACGGGCGGGCGATATGACGCGGCAGAAAGCCGCAGCCCAGCCCGGCGCACAGCAGTTCGACTTTGCTGGCGAAATCATCGACGCCGATTTGCGGTTGTTCATCAAGCAGGTTGCTGTTCAGCGGATGGCAATAGCGGGCGCTGTCGCGGATCACTACCGCCCGGTGCTGGCTGAGCTGCTTATTGCTGAGCGGCGCTTCCGCGCCGGCCAGCGGGTGGGTCGGAGCGACCACGAAAATGTTATCCAGCGCGCCAAGGGTTTGCCATGACCACTCGGCGGAGGTAGGCGGCTCATTGATGGCGCCGAGGATAATATCCGCGCCATGGTGGGTCAGCTCTTCCCACGAACCGGCGAGGGTGTGATGACTGAAGTTCAGCCGCGTCTGCGGGTTTTGCGCGTAGAACTCGGCGATCAGCGGCAGCAGGGCTGAAAAGGGAAACGAGGCGTCGAGGGCGATCGCCAGCTCTCGCTCCCAGCCGGCGCTTAGCTGCTGGGCCTGCTTTTCCAGATCTCTGGCGGCGCTCAACAGCTGGCGTCCTTTCTCGAGCATCAATCGCCCGGTATCGGTAAACTTCGCCCGGTGACCGGAGCGATCCAATAAGACAATGTCCAGATCGTTCTCCAGCTTCTGGATCATATAGCTCAGCGCGGCGGGGGTTTTATACAGCGACTCCGCGGCGGTGGCGAAGGATCCGTGTCGGTCCAGCGCATCAAGGATCATCAGAACATCAAAGTTTACGCGCATCAGGGGTTTCCATTAATTTATTTTCCCCTTGTTGTACCTAAGCGCAATAATCAATGCCAGTGAATAAATCAGAACAGTTTGACGTAAAAATTTGATGAAAGCTGGCGTGAGTCAATACTAACCGCCGACAAAATATAAATCACAAAAAAACTTTAATAACTTGTTAGAAATAACTGGCTATACTCACCATGCTTTATCAGTCAGGATCTACACGACGCATTAACCATCATGTCATCTTTTTAACTCATTGATTAAGAAGGTATTTAATGTCTATTCGTGAACTGCTCGATCCCACTAATTCCGCCCTTATCTTTATTGATCATCAACCACAGATGTCATTTGGCGTGGCGAATATCGATCGCCAGACCCTCAAAAATAACACCGTGGCGCTGGCCAAAGCTGGCAAAATTTTTAATGTACCGGTGATTTACACTTCCGTAGAGACTAAAAGCTTCAGCGGTTATATCTGGCCGGAATTATTGGCCGTGCATCCTGACGTCAAGCCGATTGAGCGTACTTCAATGAACTCCTGGGAAGACGATGCCTTCGTCGCGGCGGTGAAAGCGACCGGCCGTAAAAAGCTGGTGATCTCCGCTCTGTGGACCGAAGTTTGCCTGACGTTTCCGGCGCTGATGGCCCTGGAGGCGGGCTACGAAGTGTATGTGGTCACCGATACCTCCGGCGGTACCTCTGTCGACGCCCATGAGCGTTCTATTGACCGGATGGTGCAGGCGGGTGCGGTGCCGGTGACCTGGCAGCAGGTGTTGCTGGAGTACCAGCGCGACTGGTCGCGCAAAGCGACTTACGATGCGGTCATGGACCTGGTGCGCGAACACAGCGGCGCCTACGGGATGGGCGTGGATTACGCTTATACCATGGTGCACGGCGCGCCAGAGCGTAAAGCGTAACTCACTTCATCCTTCAAGCTGCCTCTTTGTTGGCTGCGTTTGTCCGCCCCGACGCAGCATGAATGATGTTGTGCAGAGCCATTGATCGCTAATGGCAGGAGCAATCCTGCCATTCCCCTGAAGCAAGGAACTCTTTATGGCGCAGCAAAAATCGGTGACCCTGGTCATCAGCCATCTGCTCGATCCGCAACACGGCCAGCGCTACGAAGAGTGGCTCGGCAAAATCATGCCCATCGCGGCTGAATTTCCCGGCCATCTCGGGGCGAATGTGATCCGGCCCGCCGCAGGGCAGAATCTGTGGAGCGTGATTATCCGCTTCGACACCCTGGAGCATCTCTACGCCTGGACGCAGTCGGAAACCCGTCGTCAGCTGGTGGCGGAGATTGCCCCGCTGCTGACGGAGGGCGATCGGACGGAGGTGCGGACCGAACCGGCCTTCTGGTTTACCCCGCCGACGGCGAATGTGCGCCAGCCGCGGCGCTGGAAACAGTTTCTGATCACCCTGCTGGTGATTTTCCCCAGCACCAACCTGGTGCCGGCGGTGACCGGCATGCTGTTGCCGTCGCTTAAGGGGAGCCTGCTGCTGCACCTGATCAATGATGCCTGCGTGGTTGCGCTGGTGGTCTGGTTCTGGATGCCCATCGTGACCCGCCTGTTTGCTGGCTGGTTGAAGAAAAACTGAGTCAGCCTCCCCAAGGAGTGCGTTATGTCGCAAACTGCCACACTGATTCTGACCCACGGCCAGATTCATACCCTCGATCGCGCGAATCCGCTGGCGGAAGCCGTGGCCATCGCCGACGGAAAAATTGTTGCCACCGGAAGCCACGATCGGATCATGAGCTTTGCCGCCGAGGGGACGCAGATCGTCGATCTCAAAGGGCATACGGTGATCCCGGGCCTCAACGATTCTCACCTGCACCTGATCCGCGGTGGGTTGAACTACAACCTTGAGCTCCGCTGGGAGGGGGTGCCCTCGCTGGCCGATGCGCTGCGAATGCTCAAGGAGCAGGCGGATCGCACACCCTCCCCGCAGTGGGTGCGGGTGGTCGGCGGCTGGAGCGAATTCCAGTTCGCCGAACGACGGATGCCGACCCTGGAAGAGCTAAACGACGCGGCGCCCGATACGCCGGTGTTTGTGCTGCATCTCTACGATCGCGCGCTGCTGAACCGCGCGGCGCTGAAAGCTGTGGGATATACCAAAGAGACGCCGGATCCGGCGGGCGGCGAGATCGTCCGCGATAGCCACGGCAACCCGACCGGGATGCTGATCGCCAAACCAAACGCCATGATCCTCTATGCCACCCTGGCCAAAGGGCCGAAGCTGCCGCTGGATCTGCAGGTGAACTCCACCCGCCAGTTTATGCGCGAGCTGAACCGGCTGGGGCTGACCAGCGCCATCGACGCCGGGGGCGGTTTCCAGAACTACCCGGAAGATTACGAAATTATCGAACAGCTGCACGCGAAAGAGCAAATGACCGTGCGCATCGCCTACAACCTGTTTACCCAGCGGCCGAAGCAGGAGCTGGAGGACTTCGAACGCTGGACCGACATGCTGAAGCCGGGGCAGGGGACCGACTTCTATCGCGCCAACGGCGCCGGCGAGATGCTGGTGTTTTCGGCGGCGGATTTTGAAGATTTCCTGCAGCCGCGGCCGGATCTGCCGCAAGGCATGGAGGATGAGCTGGAGCGGGTGGTGCGCCACCTGGTGGAACATCGCTGGCCGTTCCGCCTGCATGCCACCTACGACGAGTCCATCAGCCGGATGCTGGACGTGTTTGAGAAGGTGAACCGCGACATTCCGTTTAATGGCCTGCACTGGTTCTTCGACCATGCCGAGACCATTACCGAGCGCAACATTGAGCGGGTGAAGGCGCTGGGGGGCGGCATTGCGGTGCAGCACCGGATGGCCTTCCAGGGCGAATATTTTGTCGATCGCTACGGCAAAGAGGCGGTGAAACATACGCCGCCGGTGGCGAAGATGCTGGAGCTGGACGTACCGGTAGGGTTGGGGACCGATGCCACCCGCGTCGCCAGCTATAACCCGTGGACCGCGCTGTACTGGCTGGTCTCCGGGCGCACCGTCGGCGGGATGGCGATGTATGACGATAACAACCGGCTGCCGCGCGATGTCGCGCTGGAGCTGTGGACGGCGGGCAGCGCCTGGTTCTCCAGCGAGCAGGGGAAAAAGGGCCGTCTGGCCGCCGGTCAGCTTGCCGATCTGGTGGTGCTGTCGAAGGACTATTTCAGCGTCGCGGAAGAGGAGATCAAAGGCATTGAGTCGGTGCTGACGGTGGTTGACGGCAAAGTGGTGTATGCCGCCGGTCACTTCTCGCCGCTGGCGCCGCCGCCCATTCCGGTGCTGCCGGAGTGGTCGCCGGTGGTGAAGGTCCCGGGCCATTACCGTTCCGCTCCGCCGGCGGCGGCTAAAATTGGCGCCATGGTACAGATGCACCAGTGCTGCGGTAGCTGCGGCGTTCACGGCCATCAGCATGATATCGCGCGGAAATCGTCGATCCCGGTCTCCGACGAGCAGGCCTTCTGGGGCGTGCTGGGCTGCTCCTGCTTTGCCTTCTGATGCCTGACGCCTCCGCCCCGGTAGCTAAGGGGCGGAGGTCTCAGCCACCTTTCACGCATCAATAGCGCTGCTGTGAGCCAAATAGCGCCATGCGGCGGGCAATCATCTCGCGTACCGGCTGCAGCCCCTGGGCGATCACTTTCCGCGGATCGTTCACATCGTGCCCGGTATCGGCAGCGAAGATCGCCTTCACCTGCTGGCACCAGGCGTACATATTTTCGGTATTAACGTTAATCTTGGCGGTGCCGCAGGCAATCGCCCGGCGCATATCCTCATCGGCAATACCGGTGCCGCCATGCAGCACCAGCGGAACCTTCACCCGCTCGGCAATGGCTTTCATCTCGCTAAATCCCAGCCTGGCTTTGCCTTTATACAGGCCATGGGTGGAGCCCAGCGCGGCGGCGAGGCAGTCCACCTGGGTTTCTGTCACCAGGGTGTAGCACTCCTGCGGATCGGCATAGATGACTTCGGAATTGACAATGCCGTCTTCGCTACCGGCGATAGTCCCCAGTTCAGCCTCCACGGAGATACCTTTGCTGTGCGCCAGCGTCACCAGATGGCGGGTAATGGCCAGGTTTTCCCTGAACGGCAGATGTGAGCCATCAAACATAATGGAACTGAAGCCGGCGGCGATCGCCGCTTCGCAGGCCTCCCGGGTGGTGCCATGATCCAGATGCAGCGCCACCGGAACATCAATATGTAAATACTCCATGGCGTTAACCACGATGTCATGAATACATTTTAACCCGAGCATATGCTTAACCGTGCCGCCGGACACGCCCAAAATAACCGGTGAGCGGCACTGCTGGGCGGTGCTTAATACGGCGCCAACCCACTCCAGATTATTAATGTTGAACTGACCGACGGCGTAGCCGTCCCTCAGGGCATGCTGAAGCATGTCCTTCATCGACACTAACATATTCACCTCTTGATATTTATTAAATACAGTTATTCTTCAAAATATTGCTTTAAGTTTCTCTCGTAGCTATTTAACGAGTGGTGGACGACCGCCAGGTCCGGCATAGATTCCCGTACCCCTTTTTTCTCAATAGAAATGGCGGCGGTGAGGCTGGCAAATAAAATAATATTATCTATGTGCCATGAGTAGTGGACGCCATAGGTGAAGGCGCCGTGAAATACATCCCCGGCTCCGGTGGTATCCACGGCATTGCACAGCCAGGAAGGAACGATCTGCAGCATACCGCTTTTTAAAAAAGCGCAGCCTTTTTCGCCAAGGGTAATAAATGCCTCGCCGCGGCAAATTTTATTCAGCTCAATCAGCGCTGCTTTAATTTCTGCTTCGGTGCTCAGCGAGCGATAGCTCATATAGTCGCGGGCAAAATGTTCGCTCACCACAAAATAGTCGGTCCAGGCCGCCAGTTTAATATTGCTGGCACGCAGTGACCCACCGTCCATCACGACTCTGGCGTTGGGCAGTTTCTTAATTAAATATTCACTGATTTCCGCCTCATGGCCGTCAATTAAAATAGTGACTGGCTCCTCGGCGGCAATCAGTCGCTCGGCGAGATCGTCCAGTTTGAGCTTTTGATCGTAGGTCAGGGAAGGCGGTGTTTGCATCTTGCGGGTAATAATCGTCCGCGAACCCGTTAAGCGATTGACGAGCACCGAGGCCAGCGGGGTGATCATGTCATCGGAGAAAACCACCTGGCTGGTATCCACGCCCGCTTCGGCAAACTCATCGATAATGCGCTGACCGTAAAGATCCTGATGCAGATGGCCGATGTAATAGACCTCCTCCCCCCATAATCCCAGCAGCCAGGCCGCATTGGCCGCCGGGCCGCCGCCGCTTTCGATAAAATCATGACAAAAGTTTTTAGTATTCTCCTGGGGCCATTCATTGAGAAAGAAAAACTGATCGAAACAAGCAAATCCAATGGACAAAATAGCCATAACCACTCCTGATTATTTGTCAGCGGCGGGAAGCTTGACCGTCCCGCCGGGAAAAATGACCTCGCTTATTCATTTTTCTGCTTGGCGATAAGCTCCTCATAGCTGAGCGTGTTGCCCACCACCCGTACCTGACGGAAGCAGAAAGGCGCCAGCAGCGCGACGAGCAGCGCCAGACAAATCAGGTAGATAGTGACCTGGCCAAACTGGGTAAACGCGTTACCGATAATGATGCCCCACACCGCGAAGTCGAAATCGGCGAAGGTGCTGTTTTCAAACCCGAGGTTGCCGAGCGCCGGCAGCAGCATCGCCGGCAGGAAGGCCAGGAAGATCCCGCCGATAAAGGCGGCGATGATACAACCGCGCTTACCGCCCAGCTTGTCGGCAAAGACCCCGGAGGTACCGCCGCAGAAGAAGTGCGGCACCATGCCGGGAATAATCAGCGCCATGCCCAGTCCGCCGAGCATGAGCATCCCGACCAGCCCGCCCACAAAGGAGCTGATGAATCCCACCACCACCGCGGTGGGGCTAAAGGTAAAGAACACCGCGCAGTCAACGGCCGGGATGGAGTCCGGGATCAGTTTCTGGCTGATGCCCTGGAATGCCGGCACCAGATCGCCCAGGATCAAGCGCACGCCGTTGTAGACAATGGCTACGCCAACGGCGAACTGCAGACCGGTCAGCACGGAGAAGATCAGCATGTTCTGGTCGGTGATGGTGCTCAGGTACGCCGACCCGGCGACAGCGCTGCAGATAAAGTAGATAACAAACATCACGATACCGGTGGTGACGGTGGTATCGCGCAGAAAACCCCATTTCTCTGAGATTTCGGTATCGGCGAAGGAGTTTGCCGGATTACCGGTCCGGCTGGCGATCCACGCCGAGAGATAGTAGCCCAGTGAGCCGAAATGGCCCATGGCGATCCCGCCGTCCTCGGTCACCTGCCTGGTGTAACGCTGGCCAATGGCGGGGGAGATGGCCGACCATGAGCCCAGCAGGAATCCGCCGATCAGGATCAACATCCAGCCCTGGAACTCCGCCGCCTGCAGGACGGCGGAGAACAGGCAGGCGAGAAAGAATGAGTGATGACCGGTGAGAAAGATATATTTATATTTTGTGCAGCGGGCAATGATCAGATTGAAAATAAAGCCCAACAGCAAAATACTCATGGTTTCCACGCCCAGCATCTTCTGGGCGACGGAGACAATGGCTTCATTGTTCGGAATAACGCCGCGGATATTAAATCCCGCTTCGATAATGCCGCCCAACGGGTTGAGATTGGTAACGATAACGCCTGCGCCAGCGCTCAACATCAAATAGCCTAAAATCGGCTTTAATGTGCCGGTAAGGAGTTTGTTGCCGGGGGAGCGCAGCGCCACTAAGCCAACGAAGGCGATAAGCCCCATTAAAAAAGCGGGTTGACTGAATATTTCCGTTAAGAAACTAAGAATAGCCTGCATGGTCGTTCCCTCTATGCTGATTAAGAGTGAGTCGCAGCAATTTTCATCAGCGCGTCGGTAATATCCTCGGCGATTTTTGCTTTATGGACATAGCTGCGAATAATGGCGACATGACAGTGGGCCGGAAATTGATTTGCCAGTTCTTTGATCGTGACATAAAGGTCGGCTTTTTCCCCGACGGCGTTAGCAAAATCGACCGAGGCGACGTCCGCTTTGATACCTAATTCTTCACAGATCTTCTTCACATTATTCGCAGCCATCAATGAACTGCCAATACCGTTACCACAAACCGTTCTGATAACTAACATAATGACTACTCCATTTGTTTTTGGATGAAATGTAAGACTGAATTCACGTCAGTTTCCTGCTGAAGAAAGGTCACGATATCTGACTCGATCAGCGAGGCTATCAGTTGGATCATTTTGATATGACTGTCAGCATCGGCGCCGGCGATGGCGATGACGACGGTAACCGGATCGAACTCATCGTGGCCGAAGGTCACTGGCGTGGCGGTGGTGACAAGCGAAAATCCGGTCTGCAATGCCCCTTTTTCCGGGCGGGCGTGCGGCATGGCAATCCCGTCATCTATCACGATGGCGGCGCCAAAATCTTCGTATACCGTCAGCATCTCGCTGACATATTCGGCGCTGCAAATCTGATGCCTGGCGAGTAATGAACCCGCCAGTTCGATGGCCTCTTCCGCATGGGAAATATTCTGCTTCAGGGCGATTAACGTCGGGTCAAAAATAATATCCATTCTCTTCTCCTGAACGTATTCCTGTTCCTGAGTAAAATCATGACCAAATACATTGATAAAAATGATGGATGAGATCACATCCGCGGTTTTAAATATTGATGGCGATCACATCGACGGCAAAGTGCTGGCAGAAAACCATATAAATAATTTATATGATTTTCAGTGGGTTACGGAGTGCTTGGGATTTGGTGCTGAAATTTGACAGAGAAAAAATGAGAGGCAGAGCGAAATTTTTCGGCAGAAGTGTATTCCTGGTCACAAATATCGCCGGGTCATTTTCCTAAATTTTGACGTCGCTAACAAAAAAGGCCCGCCTGAGCGAGCCTTTTATAAAAACGTGTGCCGATTACAGGCTGGAGACGTTTTCGGTCAGGTATTTTGCAACGCCTTCCGGAGAGGCAGCCATACCTTCTTTTCCTTTTTCCCACTGCGCCGGGCAAACTTCGCCGTGCTCTTCGTGGAACTGCAGCGCGTCAACCATGCGCAGCATTTCGTCGATGTTACGGCCCAGCGGCAGGTCGTTAACCACCTGGTGGCGAACCACGCCGTTAGCGTCGATCAGGAAGGAACCACGCAGGGCAACGCCTTCGTCCGGATGCTCGATACCGTAAGCTTTCTGGATTTCACGTTTGATGTCAGCAACCATCGCGTATTTAACCGGGCCGATACCGCCCTGGTCTACCGGGGTGTTACGCCATGCGTTGTGCACGAACTCGGAGTCGAAGGAAACGCCAACCACTTCCACGCCGCGTTTCTGGAATTCTTCGTAACGTTTGTCGAACGCGATCAGCTCAGACGGGCAAACGAAGGTGAAGTCCATCGGCCAGAAGAACAGAACGGTAGGTTTACCGTTGGTGTGCTGTTTGAAATTGAATTTCTCAACGATCTCACCATTACCCAGCACAGCGGCTGCAGTAAAATCCGGCGCTTGACGAGTGACCAGAACCATTTGATTCTCCTGTAATTACTAAGGTTATTTAAAACGCAACGCCGGCAAGTATAGAGCCTGTCCGCCAATAACACAAAGAGGCACCGACAATCGTTCAGCCAGCTTTTACCTATCAATGTCGCAGCGATTACAGCTGTTTGTTTTTCGCCTGACGCATCATCTGCGGATAAAAGCGCCAGAACTGCCCCTCCAGCCGGTCGTAGTGGGTATCCAGATCCTGCCAGGAGTCGCGCAGCGCCTCGAGACGCGGGCGGCGGCTGGCCATGCCGTTAAGCACGCGCTGAATAAAATCCATCTCCTGATAGCGCTCCAGCCAGCGCTCCGACCACAGATATTGGTTGAGATTGACGAAGCGGGGCGGCGAGTCGGGCAGGATCGGCACGATCTGCCGCTCGGCGTAGCGCACGAACTCCTCCAGCGGCAGGTCAGGGGAGAGCTGCGCCCAGTGCTGCGACAGGAAATGATCCCACATGACGTCGAGGGTGATCGGGGCGACGCGGCGGGTCTGCGGGCGAAACCACTCCCGCGCCTCTTTGACTTCCGCCAGGTTGTCAGTCAGCACGTCAATCCGCCGATGCATATAGATGCCGTCAACAATCTCCGCCGGATAGTCGCCCTGCGGGTTGCCGCGCACAAAGTCGGCCATCAGATTGCCGGGCAGCGAACTGTCGGCGAGATGGGCCAGGTGCAGGTGGGCGAGAAAATTCATAGTGACGACATCCTTCAAATACTTTCTGGCGGGCAGAGTGAGCGGTGTAGCGCTGCGCGTCGCCCTGAACGGCAGCCCCGGTGCCCGGATGGCGTGCTGTCTGGCCGCGCGCGGCCCTCTGCCACCGGTGATGCATTCGGCTGCCGCATGGCGGCATTCGGAATGATTTGGAATATAGATTATGTCATTCATCCGGAGGGGTAAAGGTTGCAGGCAGACCGCCCCGGCACTAGACTACCCGCCTCTTTATTCAGTCTGAGTTATCGTCATGCGCGTTACCGATTTTGCTTTTGAACTACCCGAATCCCTGATCGCCCACTATCCGATGCCTGAGCGCAGTAGCTGCCGCTTACTCTCCCTGGACGGGCCGACGGGCGCGCTGACGCATGGCACCTTCACCGACATCCTCGATAAGCTCAATCCCGGCGATCTGCTGGTGTTTAACAACACCCGGGTGATCCCGGCGCGTCTGTTCGGCCGCAAGGCCAGCGGCGGCAAGATTGAAGTGCTGGTGGAGCGGATGCTGGATGATAAGCGCATCCTCGCCCATATTCGCGCCTCGAAAGCGCCGAAGCCGGGCGCCGAGCTGCTGCTGGGCGACGACGAGAGCATTCAGGCCACTATGCTGGCGCGTCACGGCGCGCTGTTTGAAGTGGAATTTAACGACGAGCGCCCGGTGCTGGAGATCCTTAACGGGATCGGCCATATGCCGCTGCCGCCCTACATTGATCGCCCGGACGAAGACGCTGACCGCGAGCTCTATCAAACCGTCTACGGCACCCGGCCGGGCGCGGTAGCCGCCCCGACCGCGGGTCTGCACTTCGACGAACCGCTGCTGGACAAACTGCGCGCTAAAGGCGTTGAGATGGCGTTTGTCACCCTGCACGTGGGCGCGGGTACCTTCCAGCCGGTGCGCGTCGACAGCATTGAAGAGCACACTATGCACTCAGAATATGCGGAAGTGCCGCAGGAGGTGGTTGATGCGGTGCTGGCGGCGAAAGCGCGCGGCAATCGCGTGATCGCGGTGGGCACCACCTCGGTACGCTCGCTGGAGAGCGCGGCGCAGGCGGCGAAAGACGCCCTGATCGCGCCGTTCTTCGACGATACGCAGATTTTCATCTATCCGGGTTATCAGTACCAGGTGATCGATGCGCTGGTGACCAACTTCCATCTCCCTGAATCCACACTGATTATGCTGGTGTCGGCGTTTGCGGGTTATCAGCACACCATGAACGCCTATAAGGTAGCGGTGGAGCAGAAATATCGCTTTTTTAGCTACGGGGATGCGATGTTTATCACGTACAATCCGCAGGCTATTTCTGAGCGTCCCTGAAAAGGCCGGCCCGCCGGCTTTTGGCACGCCATGACGCATTTTTAGCCACGGAATCATTCCGTGGCGAGTATCAAAACGTCGGACTGTTTTTCTGACGCAGGAGCAAGCATGAAATTTGAACTGGATACCACCGACGGTCGCGCCCGCCGCGGTCGCCTGGTGTTTGAGCGCGGCGTGGTGGAAACACCGGCCTTTATGCCCGTTGGCACCTACGGCACCGTCAAAGGGATGACGCCGGAAGAGGTGGAAGCCACCGGCGCGCAGATTATTCTCGGCAATACCTTCCACCTGTGGCTGCGCCCGGGTCAGGAGATCATGAAGCTGCACGGCGATCTGCACGATTTTATGCAGTGGAAAGGACCGATCCTGACCGACTCCGGCGGCTTCCAGGTGTTCAGCCTTGGCGATATCCGTAAGATCACCGAGCAGGGCGTCCACTTCCGTAACCCGATCAACGGCGATCCGATTTTCCTCGATCCGGAAAAATCCATGGAGATTCAGTACGATCTCGGTTCCGACATCGTGATGATCTTCGACGAATGTACGCCGTACCCGGCGGACTGGGATTACGCCAAGCGCTCGATGGAGATGTCTCTGCGCTGGGCGAAGCGCAGCCGCGACCGTTTCGATAGCCTTGGCAATAAAAATGCGCTGTTCGGCATCATTCAGGGCAGCGTTTACGAAGATTTACGTGATATCTCGGTGAAAGGTCTGGTAGAGATTGGCTTTGATGGCTACGCTGTCGGCGGTTTGGCGGTCGGCGAGCCGAAGGAAGACATGCACCGTATTCTGGAGCACGTCTGCCCGCAGATCCCGGCCGATAAACCACGATACCTGATGGGCGTCGGGAAGCCGGAAGATCTGGTGGAAGGGGTACGTCGCGGTATCGATATGTTCGACTGCGTCATGCCGACGCGCAACGCGCGTAACGGCCACCTGTTCGTCACCGACGGCGTGGTGAAAATCCGCAACGCGAAGCACAAAAGCGATACCGCGCCGCTGGACGCCGAGTGTGATTGCTATACATGTCGCAATTATTCACGCGCTTACTTGCATCACCTTGACCGTTGCAACGAAATATTGGGCGCGCGTCTCAATACCATTCATAACCTGCGCTACTATCAGCGTTTAATGGCTGGTTTACGCAAGGCTATCGAAGAGGGTAAATTAGAGAGCTTCGTGACCGATTTTTACCAACGTCAGGGGCGCACCGTGCCTCCTTTGAACGTTGATTAATTTTAATAATGAGGGAATTTCAATGAGCTTTTTTATTTCTGATGCGGTAGCGGCAACGGGTGCACCGGCGCAGGGCAGCCCGATGTCTCTGATTCTGATGCTGGTGGTGTTCGGTCTGATTTTTTACTTCATGATCCTGCGTCCACAGCAGAAGCGCACCAAGGAACATAAGAACCTGATGAACTCCATCGCCAAAGGTGATGAAGTGCTGACCAACGGCGGTCTGGTCGGTCGCGTGACCAAAGTAGCGGAAACTGGCTACATTGCTATCGCGCTGAACGATACCACTGAAGTGGTTATCAAACGTGACTTCGTTGCTGCCGTTCTGCCGAAAGGCACCATGAAGGCGCTGTAATCTAACTTTTCCCAAAGGGAACTGCCGTGTTAAACCGTTATCCTTTGTGGAAGTATGTCATGCTGGTCGTCGTCATTGTCGTCGGCCTGATCTATGCGCTTCCCAACCTGTATGGTGAGGATCCGGCTGTTCAAATCACTGGCGCGCGCGGCGTCGCCGCCAGTGAGCAAACGCTGATCCAGGTCCAGAAAACTTTACAAGAAGAAAAAATTACCGCGAAGTCTGTGGCACTGGAAGAGGGCGCTATTCTTGCGCGCTTCGACACCACTGATACCCAGCTGCGCGCGCGTGAAGCGCTGCTTACCGTGTTGGGTGACAAATACGTCGTGGCGCTAAACCTTGCTCCGGCAACCCCACGCTGGCTGGCGGCACTCTATGCCGAGCCGATGAAGCTGGGTCTTGATCTGCGCGGCGGCGTGCACTTCCTGATGGAAGTCGACATGGACACCGCGTTAGGCAAACTGCAGGAACAGAACATCGATAGCCTGCGCAGCGAGCTGCGCGACAAAGGCATTCCTTACGCGACCGTGCGCAAGGAAGACAACTATGGTCTGAGCATCGTCTTCCGCGACAGCGCGGCGCGCGACCAGGCTATCTCTTATCTCAGCCCTCGCCATCGCGATCTGGTGATCTCCTCTCAGGGTGACAACAGCCTGAAAGCGGTGATGACCGATGAGCGCCTGAAAGAAGCTCGTGAGTATGCGGTCCAGCAGAACATTAACATTCTGCGTAACCGTGTGAACCAGCTGGGCGTCGCCGAACCGCTGGTTCAGCGTCAGGGCGCTGACCGCATCGTGGTTGAGCTGCCGGGTATCCAGGATACCGCGCGGGCGAAGGAGATCCTTGGCGCGACCGCGACCCTCGAGTTCCGTCTGGTCAATACCAACGTGGACCAGTCCGCCGCCGCCTCTGGCCGCGTGCCGGGCGACTCGGAAGTGAAAGAGACGCGTGAAGGCCAGCCGGTGGTGCTGTACAAGCGGGTGATCCTGACCGGTGACCATATCACCGACTCGACCTCCAGCATGGATGAGTACAACCAGCCGCAGGTCAACATCTCGCTGGACAGCGCGGGCGGCAACATCATGTCCAACTTCACCAAGGACAACATCGGCAAGCCGATGGCGACCCTGTTCGTGGAGTATAAAGACAGCGGTAAGAAAGACGCCAACGGTCGCGCTATCCTGGCGAAAGAGGAAGAGGTGATTAACATCGCCAACATCCAGTCGCGCTTGGGCAACAGCTTCCGTATTACCGGTATCAGCAACCCGAACGAAGCTCGCCAGCTGTCGCTGCTGCTGCGTGCCGGCGCGTTGATTGCGCCGATTCAGATCGTCGAAGAGCGGACTATCGGCCCAACCCTTGGCATGCAGAACATCAAGCAGGGTCTGGAAGCCTGTCTGGCCGGTCTGGTGGTCTCTATCCTGTTCATGATCCTCTTCTATAAGAAGTTCGGTCTGATTGCGACCTCGGCGCTGATTGCCAACCTGGTGCTGATTGTCGGCATTATGTCCCTGATCCCGGGGGCGACGCTGACCATGCCGGGCATCGCGGGTATCGTGTTAACCCTTGCGGTGGCGGTCGATGCTAACGTTCTGATCAACGAGCGTATCAAAGAAGAGCTGAGCAACGGGCGTACCGTTCAGCAGGCGATTGACGAAGGTTATCGCGGCGCGTTCAGCTCGATCTTCGACGCCAACGTGACGACGCTTATCAAAGTGATCATCCTGTACGCGGTCGGTACCGGTGCCATTAAAGGGTTTGCGATTACCACCGGTATCGGTATCGCGACCTCAATGTTTACCGCTATCGTCGGCACCCGTGCCATCGTGAACCTGCTGTACGGCGGCAAGCGCGTTAAAAAGCTGTCTATCTGAGGAGTGCGTTGTGGCACAGGAATATACTGTTGAACAATTGAACCACGGCCGTAAAGTCTGGGACTTTATGCGCTGGGATTACTGGGCCTTCGGCATTTCAGGCTTTCTGCTGATTGTGTCGATCGCCATCATCGGCGTCCGCGGCTTTAACTGGGGTCTCGATTTCACCGGCGGTACGGTGATCGAAATTACCCTTGAGAAGCCGGTCGATCTGGACCAGATGCGCGATTCCCTGCAGAAAGCGGGCTTTGAAGAGCCGCAGGTGCAGAACTTTGGCAGCAGCCGCGACATCATGGTACGTATGCCGCCGGTGCATGACGCCAACGTCAGCCAGGAGCTGGGCAGCAAGGTCGTGACGGTGATTAACGAATCGACCAGCCAGAACGCGGCGGTGAAGCGTATTGAGTTTGTCGGCCCGAGCGTCGGCGCGGACCTTGCGCAAACCGGCGCCCTGGCGCTGATTGCCGCGCTGGTCTGTATCCTGATTTACGTCGGCTTCCGCTTCGAATGGCGTCTGGCGGCGGGGGTGGTTATCGCCCTGGCGCACGACGTGGTGATCACCATGGGGGTGCTGTCGCTATTCCATATCGAGATCGACCTGACCATTGTGGCCTCGTTGATGTCGGTTATCGGCTACTCGCTGAACGACAGTATCGTGGTATCGGACCGTATCCGTGAAAACTTCCGTAAGATCCGCCGCGGTACGCCGTACGAGATCTTCAACGTGTCGTTGACCCAGACGCTGCACCGTACCTTGATCACCTCCGGGACCACCCTGATGGTGATCCTGATGCTGTTCCTGTTCGGCGGCCCGATTCTGGAAGGCTTCTCGCTGACCATGCTGATCGGTGTCTCCATCGGTACGGCTTCTTCTATCTACGTCGCCTCCGCGCTGGCGTTGAAGCTGGGCATGAAGCGCGAGCATCTGCTGCAGCAGAAGGTCGAAAAAGAAGGGGCGGACCAGCCGTCTATTCTGCCGTAATACAGTTCAGTTGACATAACGCAATCCCGGCCAGGCGCCGGGATTTTTTTTGCCCGCGACAAAACCTGCTGACAGTATGCTGTCAGGAGCCCTCCCATACACTCCTTCTGAACTCACTAACGAGCAGGAGGAAGTATGAATAACGTGATTAACTGGTTTGAAATTCCGGTCGCCGATATGGATCGCGCCGTCGCGTTTTATGAGCCGGTGATGCAGGTGACGCTGCGTCGCGAAACCATGGACTGCGCCGAGCTGGCGGTGTTCCCGCATCAGGATCCGGCCCCCGGCGGCGCGCTGGCCAAATTTGAGGGTATCGCGCCCTCTGCGCAGGGCGCTATTATTTACCTGCATACAGACCATCTTGCCGCCACCCTCGACCGCGTTGCCTCGGCGGGTGGGGCATGTGTTTTCGGGCCGCTGACGCTGCCGAATGATATTGGCACCATCGCGCTGTTTACTGACAGCGAGGGCAACCGCGTCGGCCTACACCAACCGGCTTAACCTGAACTTTTTGTGAAGTGAGACATGACCCGACGCGCCGACCGTTTATTTCAGATTGTGCAGATCCTGCGCGGCAGGCGGCTCACCACCGCCGCGCTGCTGGCGGAGCGGCTGGGCGTGTCGGAGCGCACCGTGTATCGCGATATTCGCGATCTCTCCCTCTCCGGCGTGCCGGTGGAGGGCGAGGCGGGGAGTGGTTATCGCCTGCTGGTGGGTTATGATCTGCCGCCGCTAATGCTGACCACCAAAGAATCCGAAGCGCTGATCGCCGCGATCCGGCTGCTGAAAACCTGGGGCGGCGAGGCGCTGTCGCACTCGCTGGAGTCTGCCCAGGAGAAGATGCTGGCGATCCTGCCGGAGGCGCGCCGGCGCCAGGCGGAGCAGACCCGCCTGTTTGCCCCCGATCTCGGCGCCCATCGCTATGCCAAAACCTTCTTTGACGTCATTCATCAGGCGGTCTCCGGCCAGCAGGTGCTGGCGCTGCGCTATCAGGATGAGTCCGGTCGGGTGACCGAGCGCGACGTGCTGCCGCTGGGGCTGTTTTTCTGGGGGGAGCGCTGGCTGCTGGTGGCCTGGTGCGAGCTGCGCAATGATTATCGCAACTTTCGCCTCGACCGCTGTCTGGCGGTCAGGGCGACCGAGCGTCGATTCAGCGAGTGCGCCGACCGCTCGTTAAGCGATTTTCTGCGCAAGGTCCGCTGCGACGTGTGGGAGAAATAAAAACGCCCGGGAGGCCCGGGCGCTGTCCTGCCGTTTCAGCAATCAGAAGTTGTAACCAACCACGAAGTAACCACCCCAACCGGTTGAGCGGACGCTGAAATCGCCATCGCCGAAGTTCAGCTTGGCATCGTCAGCCCACTGGCCGCCGTTATGGAAGTAACGGGCCACCACCGAGTAGTGCCAGTGCGCATAGTTCAGCGCCAGGATATGGCTGGAGGCGATGGAGTTGCTGGTGCGCGCGTGCTTCCCGTTCAGATCGTAGAAGTTGTCATCGCCGAGGTCAGAGCCCCAGTCGAAGTTGGTGAAGCCGATGTAGCTCAGCGAACCGCCCCACAGGTCGGTCAGCGGCACAAAGTATTTCACTTTGAAGCGGTAGCCGTCCCACTCGTTTTCGTTGGACGCGCCGTAGTTCTGCCACTGGTATTTGGCGTAGACGTTCAGCGACAGGCTCATCGGCAGGCCGGTGTCGATATCGGTACCCAGACCCATATACCAGGTGCTCTGCTCCTGGGAGTCATTGCGGCCCATATCGTAGATATAGTTGTTCGCGAAATACCACTCTTTGAACGGCCCGAAGCTCAGGTCGGTGTTGGTCAGCTTATCGATAGAGAAGCGCGGTTCGATCTCCATAAACAGCGGGGAGCCGTTGTTCCAGATACCTTTTGCCGTGCTGTTGCCGCCGAAGAATACCGGGGCATCGATATAGCCGTAGAAATCAAACCAGTCTTTTTTGGCGAACGCTTCGTATTCCAGGTAGGTATCGTTACGGATCTGCGGTCCAAAACGGGTGTGGTAGCTGCCCACCACGTTAACACTCTGGTGCCACCAGTCAGACAGATACTGCGGTTTGTCGTTTTCTGCCGCGCCCGCGGTAAAAGAAGTGGAGAGCGCCACAACCGCACCCGCTGCCAGTAATGTTTTTTTCATAGTAATGCCACTGTTTAAATTGAGCCTGAAGGCGTTAAAAGAAGTGCCGAAGCGTTTCTAAATATTTCGTGTTTCTGTGGGGGTCTATTATAGGAATCATTGCTCACAAAAATACGTGTTGTTTCACATAACCAGAACATGCGTAATCGATTGCGTTCACGATTCTATGCATTTCTTGACAAAATGCTACTGAAAATCGCGATGCAGAACGATTTCTAATGAACTCTTGCGAAAAGTTGTAAGTGGATAAGAATAACGGGACAGGGCGTCGCCGGGCAGGGGGAAGCCCGGCGGCAAGGCTTACTGCGCGGCTGGCTGGATATCGTGGACGCGAATAAAACCGACTTTGTCCGGCGTCACGTTCAGGCGCAGGGGGATATCGACATCGCTGGGGGCGAGAATGCTGGCCGGGGCGCTGATCAATTGATCCTGAACATTCACTTCCTGGTAGCTGTGGGTAGTACCGGTGATCTGTCCGGAGGCGACGGTGGCGGTAAAGGCCGGCAGCGGATCGTTGGATTCGCCCTGAATACGTAAGGTCAGGCGTGACCCGTCGCCATCCGGCGTAATGCTCGCCACCGACATGCGCAGGGTGCCGATCTGGCTCTCCAGCCGCGCCGGGGTTTTCGCCTCCGGCAGCAGATAGACGCCGCGGGTGGATTTCGCGTTCAGCGCGTTTTGCTGGGTAATTTTGATCGTTTGCTGATTGAGCTGGGTCATCTCCTGGCTCAGCGTACTCACGCTCTGGTGCATCTGGCGGATTTCGCTTTGCTGGGCGCAGGCGGTCAGGGTAAACAGGCTGCCCGCGATGGCGAGTTTCAGGTAACGTCTTGTCATGGTCAGGATTCCGTTTGCAGAGGATGCTTAATGGTAGCCAAACCGCCTGACTCTCCCATAGATCCTTTGTCTCAAAAGCTCTTTCTTTGTAGTCAGGTCACTTCGCGGTAAACTACCCTTCAGTTTAACTACCTGTCAGGACGCGCTATGCATTGCCCTTTCTGTTTCGCCGTGGATACCAAAGTGATCGACTCTCGTCTGGTAGGGGAAGGCTCTTCCGTGCGTCGCCGTCGGCAGTGTCTGGTCTGTAATGAGCGCTTTACCACCTTCGAAGTGGCGGAGCTGGTCATGCCGCGGGTGGTGAAGAGTAACGATGTGCGTGAACCCTTCAACGAAGACAAGCTGCGCAGTGGGATGCTGAAAGCGCTGGAGAAACGTCCGGTCAGCGCCGATGACGTCGAAATGGCGGTCAACCATATCAAAACCCATCTGCGCGGCACCGGCGAGCGCGAAGTGGCCAGCAAAATGATCGGCAACCTGGTGATGGAGCAGCTGAAAAAACTGGATAAAGTCGCCTATATTCGCTTCGCGTCGGTCTATCGCAGCTTCGAAGATATCAAAGAATTCGGCGAAGAGATCGCCCGCTTACAGGACTAAGCCATGCAGGACGAAATGTACATGGCGCGTGCGCTCAAGCTCGCCGCCCGCGGTCGCTTTACCACCCATCCTAACCCTAACGTTGGCTGCGTCATTGTTAAAGACGGCGAGATCGTCGGCGAAGGGTTCCACTATCGCGCCGGCGAGCCGCATGCCGAAGTGCACGCTCTGCGGATGGCCGGGGAAAAGGCGCGAGGCGCCACCGCCTACGTCACCCTCGAGCCCTGCAGCCACCACGGTCGTACGCCGCCGTGCTGCGACGCCCTGATTGCCGCCGGCGTCAGCCGCGTGGTCGCCGCGATGCAGGATCCGAACCCGCAGGTGGCGGGGCGCGGCCTGTACCGTCTGCAGCAGGCCGGTATTGACGTCAGCCACGGGCTGATGATGAACGAGGCGGAAGCGCTGAATAAGGGCTTCCTGAAGCGGATGCGCACCGGTTTTCCCTGGGTCCAGCTCAAGCTGGGCGCCTCGCTGGACGGCCGCACGGCGATGGCCAGCGGCGAAAGCCAGTGGATCACCTCCCCGCAGGCGCGACGCGACGTGCAGCGTCTACGCGCCCAGAGCCATGCTATCCTGACCAGCAGCGCCACCGTGCTGGCGGACGATCCGGCGCTGACCGTGCGCTGGCAGGAGCTGAGCGCCGATAACCAGGCGCTGTATCCCGAAGCGAATTTGCGCCAGCCGCTGCGCGTCGTTATCGACAGCCAGAACCGCGTCACGCCCGAGCATCGTATTGTGCAGCAGGCGGGGGAAACGCTGTTTGCCCGCCTGAGCGCCGATGAGCGCCAGTGGCCGGACAGCGTGCGCACGCTGCTGGTTCCGGAACATAACGGCCATCTCGATCTGGTGCTGCTGATGATGCTGCTCGGCAAACAGCAGATCAACAGCGTCTGGGTGGAGGCGGGGGCCACGCTTGCCGGGGCGCTGCTGCAGGCGGGCCTGGTCGACGAGCTTATCGTCTATATTGCGCCTAAACTGTTAGGCAATGCGGCGCGTGGATTATGCGCGCTGCCGGGGCTTGAAGAACTGAGCCAGGCGCCCCATTTCAAATTCAATGAGATACGTCAGGTTGGCCCGGATGTCTGCCTGCATTTAACCACTGCGTGAGGCTTTCCTGATTATTAGGAAGCAGCGCTCAGAATAATATGATAAAATCCGCCCCCCTTGCGGGGCACATGAACCCGAAGGAAGAGTATGAACATTATTGAAGCTAACGTTGCTACCCCGGACGCTCGCGTCGCCATCACCATTGCGCGTTTCAACAACTTTATCAATGACAGCCTGCTGGAAGGTGCGATTGACGCCCTGAAACGCATTGGTCAGGTAAAAGATGAAAACATCACCGTTGTTTGGGTTCCAGGCGCGTACGAGCTGCCGCTGGCGGCTGGCGCACTGGCGAAAACCGGTAAATATGACGCGGTGATTGCGCTGGGTACGGTGATTCGCGGCGGTACCGCCCACTTTGAATATGTGGCTGGCGGTGCCAGCAATGGCCTGGCGCACGTCGCTCAGGACAGCGAAATCCCGGTAGCCTTTGGTGTTCTGACCACTGAAAGTATTGAACAAGCCATCGAGCGCGCTGGCACCAAAGCCGGTAACAAAGGCGCAGAAGCTGCGCTGACCGCGCTGGAAATGATTAACGTATTGAAAGCCATCAAGGCCTGATTTTTGTAAGGGGAATTCCGTGAAACCTGCTGCTCGTCGCCGCGCCCGTGAGTGTGCCGTTCAGGCGCTCTACTCCTGGCAGTTGTCCCACAACGACATCGCTGATGTCGAATACCAGTTCCTGGCGGAACAGGACGTAAAAGATGTTGATGTTCTGTATTTCCGCGAACTGCTGTCCGGAGTGGCGACTAACAGCGCGTACCTCGACGGCCTGATGAAGCCCTACCTGTCCCGTCAGCTGGAAGAGCTGGGTCAGGTGGAAAAAGCGGTGCTGCGTATCGCGCTGTTTGAGCTATCCAAACGTGATGACGTACCGTATAAAGTGGCCATCAATGAAGCTATCGAACTGGCGAAAACCTTCGGCGCTGAAGATAGCCACAAGTTCGTCAATGGCGTGCTGGACAAAGCGGCTCCGGTAATTCGTCCCCACAAGAAGTAAACTGCAGGCCGGGTTTTGCGAGGGTCGCCTCGCAACCCGGCCTTATTTATTATTTTGCTGAGGCATAACGTATGGCATGTGGCGAATTCTCCCTGATTGCCCGTTATTTTGATCGCGTTAAAAGCGCTCGTCTTGATGTCGAAACCGGTATCGGCGACGACTGCGCTCTCCTGAATATTCCCGAGAAAAAAACGCTGGCAATCAGCACCGACACTCTGGTGGCGGGCAATCACTTCTTACCCGATATCGACCCGGCCGACCTCGCCTATAAAGCGCTGGCGGTAAACCTGAGCGACCTCGCGGCGATGGGCGCGGAGCCGGCGTGGCTCACCCTGGCGCTGACCTTGCCGGAGGTGGATGAAGCCTGGCTGGAAGCCTTCAGCGACAGCCTGTTTGTCCAGCTTGACTACTACGATATGCAGCTGATTGGCGGCGACACCACCCGCGGCCCGCTCGCCATGACCCTGGGTATCCACGGCTTTGTGCCGCCAGGGCGCGCCATGAAACGTTCAGGTGCGAAGCCGGGAGACTGGATCTATGTCACCGGCACTCCAGGGGACAGCGCCGCCGGCCTGGCGCTGTTGCAGAACCGTCTGACGGTGGATGCGCCGACGGATGCCGATTACCTGCTGGCCCGTCACCTGCGTCCGATGCCCCGCGTGCTGCAGGGCCAGGCGCTGCGCGACCTGGCGACGTCGGCCATCGATCTCTCCGACGGCCTGATCTCCGATCTGGGTCATATTCTCAAAGCCAGCGACTGCGGCGCGCGCATCGATCTTGATGCCATGCCGTACTCCGACGCCATGCTGCGCCAGGTTGAGCCCGAGCAGGCGCTGCGCTGGGCGCTCGCAGGTGGAGAAGATTACGAACTGTGCTTTACCGTACCGGAACTGAACCGCGGGGCGTTGGACGTGGCCCTTGGCCATCTAGGCGCGCGTTTTACCTGTATCGGACAGATTGCGCCGGAGAGCGAAGGTTTGCAGTTTATCCGTGACGGTAAGCCGGTCACGCTTGATTTAAAGGGATACGATCACTTTGCGTAGTCGAGACGAGGCGCTTAGCCGCCTGAGTATGCGTAATCCGTGGCATCTGCTGGCGACCGGCTTTGGCAGCGGCTTAAGCCCGGTGGTGCCGGGGACGATGGGCTCGCTGGCGGCGATCCCGTTCTGGTATCTGATGACTTTTCTCCCCTGGCAGCTCTACTCGCTGGTGGTGATGATGAGCATCTGTATCGGAGTCTATCTGTGCCATCGTACGGCCAAAGATATGGGCACCCATGACCACGGCAGCATCGTCTGGGACGAGTTCGTCGGGATGTGGATCACCCTGATGGCGCTGCCGACCCTCGACTGGCAGTGGGTGGCCGCCGGCTTCGTCATTTTCCGTATCTTCGATATGTGGAAACCGTGGCCGATTCGCTGGTTTGACCGCAATATTCACGGCGGAATGGGGATCATGGTGGACGATATCGTCGCCGGCGTGATCTCCGCCGGCGTGCTGTATGTTATTGGCCATCACTGGCCGATCGGTCTGCTTTGACCGCTTCTCCCCGGCAGCGCCATGCTGTCGGGGAAATCACGCCCGTCACTTAAATCCCACCACCGCATGCGGCTGATAGGGCGCCTCCAGTTTGTCGATCTGTTCCGAAGATAGCGTCAAATCCACCGCCTGCAGCAGGTCATCGAGCTGCTCCTGGCGCGACGGACCGATAATCGGCGCGGCGACGCCGGGCTTGCTTAACAGCCAGGCGAGGGCGACCTGTGCGCGACTGGCGTCGAGCTCTTCCGCCACGTCCGCGAGATTCCCGGCGATCTGCGCGTCGTTCTCTTCGCTGGTGCTGTAAAGCGATTTGCCGAACTCATCCGAGACCAGCCGGGCGGTGGTCTCACCCCATGGGCGGGTCAGCCTGCCGCGCGCCAGCGGGCTCCACGGGATCACCGCCACGCCGTTACGCTGGCACAGGGGCAGCATCTCATTCTCTTCTTCCCGGTAAATCAGGTTGTAGTGATCCTGCATGGTGACGAAGCGCGCCCAGCCGTTCTGCTGCTGAAGCGCCAGCGCCTGGGCAAACTGCCGGGCATGCATGGACGAGGCGCCGATATAGCGCGCTTTGCCGGCTTTCACCACCTCGTCCAGCGCTTCGAGCGTCTCTTCAATCGGGGTGCTGTAGTCCCAGCGGTGGATCTGCAGCAGGTCGACATAGTCCATCCCGAGACGGCGCAGGCTGTCGTCGATGGAGCGCAGGATCTGCGCCCGGGAAAGCCCTTCCGCCAGATCGCCGACCTGGTGATAGACCTTGGTGGCGACAATCACCTCATCGCGGCGGGCAAAGTCGCGCAGGGCTCGGCCGACGATCTCTTCGCTGCTGCCGTCGGAGTAGCTGTTGGCGGTATCGAAGAAGTTGATGCCGCCTTCAATGGCGTGCTGAATGAGCGGGCGACTGCTCTCTTCCGGAAGCGTCCAGGCGTGCCTGCCGCGGTCCGGCTCGCCGAAGGTCATGCAGCCGAGGCAGAGTCGGGAAACACGTAAGGCAGTATCGCCGAGGGGGATATAGTGCATAGTGCGCTCCTGCTATTCATCAAGGGTATCCCTTAAGCATAGCAGGAGCGGGAGGGGCGATTATGCCAGCCAGTCGAGGATTTTGGCTTCAATGCCGGCGGCATCAAGGCCGAGGTCGGCGCGGATCTCTTCCTGAGTGCCCTGCGGAATAAAGACATCCGGCAGGCCAATATTGAGTACCGGTACCGCCCGGCGATGGGCCATCAGCACTTCATTCACGCCGCTGCCGGCGCCGCCCATAATGGCGTTCTCTTCCAGCGTCACCAGAACGTCGTGCTCGCCTGCCAGCTGCAGGATCAGCGCGGTATCCAGCGGCTTCACAAAGCGCATATCCACCAGGGTGGCGTTGAGTTTGTCCGCCACCGCCGCGGCTTCCGGCAGCAGGGTGCCGAAGTTAAGGATCGCGACCTTCTCGCCCTGGCGCTTCACGACCCCTTTGCCGATCGGCAGCGATGCCAGCGGCTCCAGCGTCGCGCCGGTGCCGCTGCCGCGCGGATAGCGCACCGCGCAGGGTCCGTCGCTGTAGTGGTAGCCGGTGTGCAGCATCTGGCGGCATTCATTTTCATCGCTCGGCGTCATCACCACCATATCCGGAATACAGCGCAGGAAGGAGAGATCGAACGCCCCCTGATGCGTCTGGCCGTCTGCGCCGACAATCCCGGCGCGGTCGATGGCAAACAGCACCGGCAGCTTCTGAATAGCCACATCGTGGATCACCTGATCGTAGGCTCGCTGCAGGAACGTGGAGTAGATGGCGACGACGGGCTTGTAGTCGCCAATCGCCAGTCCGGCGGCGAAAGTGACCGCATGCTGCTCGGCGATGGCGACGTCAAAGTACTGATCGGGGAATTTCTTCGAAAATTCCACCATCCCTGAACCTTCGCGCATCGCCGGGGTGATGGCCATCAGCTTGCTGTCTTTGGCCGCCGTTTCGCACAGCCAGTCGCCGAAGATTTTCGAGTAGGAGGGGAGACCGCCGCTGCTTTTGGGCAGCACGCCGCTGGTATGGTCGAACTTCGGCACCGCGTGGAAAGTGATCGGGTCTTTCTCGGCGGGCTCATAGCCGCGGCCTTTTTTGGTCATAATATGCAGGAACTGCGGGCCCTTCAGGTCGCGCATGTTCTTCAGAGTGCTGACCAGACCGAGCACATCGTGGCCATCCACCGGGCCGATGTAGTTAAAGCCCAGCTCTTCAAACAGCGTCCCAGGCACCACCATGCCTTTGATATGCTCTTCGGTCCGCTTAAGCAGCTCTTTAATCGGCGGTACGCCGGAGAAGACCTTTTTGCCGCCTTCGCGCAGGGTGGAGTAGAGCTTACCGGAGAGCAGCTGCGCCAGATGATTGTTCAGCGCGCCGACGTTCTCGGAGATCGACATTTCATTGTCATTCAGCACCACCAGCAGATCGGGTTTGATATCTCCGGCGTGGTTCATCGCCTCAAACGCCATGCCGGCGGTGATCGCCCCGTCGCCAATCACGCACACCGCGCGCCGCTGCTTATCCTCTTTCGCGGCGGCGATAGCCACCCCGATGCCAGCAGAAATGGAGGTGGAGGAGTGACCGACGCTCAGTACGTCGTACTCGCTCTCACCGCGCCACGGGAAGGGGTGCAGGCCGCCTTTCTGGCGAATGGTGCCGATTTTGTCGCGGCGGCCGGTCAGAATTTTATGCGGGTAGGCCTGGTGGCCGACGTCCCAGATCAGGCGATCGAAGGGCGTGTTATAGACGTAGTGCAGCGCCACGGTCAGTTCCACGGTGCCGAGGCCAGAGGCAAAGTGACCGCTGGAGCGGCTGACGCTGTCCAGCAGGTAGCGCCGCAGCTCATCACACAGCTTCGGCAGGCTCTCTTTTGGCAACAGGCGCAACTCCTGGGTGGAATCTACCAGCGCCAGGGTCGGGTATTTGGCAATATCAAAACTCATCAGAGACTCATTTATTGTTTATTTATCGCGCTGAATAATGTAATTCGCGAGCGCTTCCAGTGCCGAAGTATCCAGAGATTGTGCGGCCAGTTCATCTAACGACCGGCGGGCATCAGCGATCAGGTCGTGCGCTTTCTTCCGGGCTTGCTCAAGGCCCAGGAGGGCGGGATAGGTGCTTTTACCCAATTGCTGGTCGGCACCCTGACGTTTGCCAAGGGTCGCAGTATCCCCTACCACGTCGAGAATGTCATCCTGGACCTGGAAGGCCAGGCCGATATTTTCCGCATAGCGATCCAGCGCGGGAAGGGCGGCGCGCCCACGTTCGCCAGCGCTCAGCGCCCCCATGCGGACGGCGGCGCGGATCAGCGCGCCCGTTTTGTGGCGGTGGATACGCTCCAGCGCCTGCAGATTCACCTGCTGTCCTTCCGCCTGCAGATCCAGCGCCTGGCCGCCGCACATGCCCGCCACGCCGCTGGCCTGCGCCAGTTCGGAAACCATCGCCAGACGATCCCGGTCAGGGACGTCCGTCATCGGCGCATCACTGAGTATAGAAAACGCCAGCGTTTGCAGGGCATCTCCCGCAAGAATTGCGTTGGCTTCGCCAAATTTAATATGGCAGGTCGGCAGTCCGCGACGCAGATCGTCATCATCCATCGCCGGCAAATCATCATGCATCAGGGAATAAGCATGAATGCATTCGACCGCGGCGGCAGGGGCGTCCAGCGTGGTGCGGCTCACGCCGAACATCTCGCCGGTAGCGTAGACAAGGAAGGGACGCAGGCGTTTACCGCCTAAGAGTGCGCCATAATGCATCGCTTCCACCAGCGGAGTGTTCTGAAAGGGCTGCGGCGCGATAAAACGGCGCAGCGCCTCGTTAGCCTGTTCCACACAGGCCTGCAATTGTTGCGGGAAATCCATTTATTCAGCGTCCGGCGTAAAAGGCGTAGTCGGGGAATCTTCACTATCCGCCAGCAGGATCTGCACGCGCTGTTCGGCCTGCTGTAGCTGGCTTTGCCCCTGGCGGGCCAGCTGGACCCCGCGCTCAAATTCGCTGAGCGCTTCTTCTAACGGCAAATCGCCGCTTTCCAGACGGTTAACGATCTGCTCCAGTTCGCCCAGCGCAGTTTCAAAGCTGGCCGGGGCCTCATTTTTCTTTGGCATAGTGAATGTAGACTCTTGTTATGTCGCGACGGCAATACCGGGTATGGTAACGAAGTCACGCGTGTAAGCAAATAACGCGCAATGGTGATATACTCCGCGCCCAGGATGCAGGCACCGGTGTGCGCTGCTTTACAACTTTTGCTTAAAGCCCCGTCGGGCTTGCCAACGAACTATTGTCGCCATGAAGTTTATCATTAAATTGTTCCCGGAAATCACCATCAAAAGCCAATCTGTGCGGTTGCGCTTCATTAAAATCTTAACCGGGAACATTCGTAACGTTCTCAAAAACTATGACGAGACGCTGGCCGTCGTTCGTCATTGGGATCATATCGAAGTTCGCGCGAAAGATGAAAATCAGCGCCCGGCTATTCGCGATGCGCTGACCCGTATTCCCGGCATCCACCATATTCTGGAAGTCGAAGACGTACCGTTCACCTCGCTGCACGATATTTTTGAGCAGACGCTGCCGCTGTGGCGCGAGGCGCTGGAAGGCAAAACCTTCTGCGTGCGGGTGAAGCGTCGCGGCAAACATGAATTCACCTCAATTGAGGTGGAGCGCTACGTCGGCGGCGGCCTGAATCAGCATATTGAAACGGCGCGCGTGAAGCTGACCGACCCGGACGTCACCGTCAATCTTGAGATTGAAAACGATCGCCTGCTGCTGGTGAAAGGCCGCTATGAAGGTATCGGCGGCTTCCCGATCGGCACGCAGGAAGATGTGCTGTCGCTGATTTCCGGCGGCTTTGACTCCGGCGTCTCCAGCTACATGCTGATGCGCCGCGGCTGCCGTGTGCACTACTGCTTCTTTAACCTTGGCGGCGCCGCCCATGAGATTGGGGTCCGCCAGGTCGCGCATTATCTGTGGAACCGCTTCGGCAGCTCACACCGCGTTCGCTTTGTGGCGATTAACTTTGAGCCGGTGGTCGGCGAAATCCTCGAAAAAGTGGATGACGGTCAGATGGGCGTGGTGCTTAAGCGCATGATGGTCCGCGCCGCGTCAAAGGTCGCGGAACGCTACGGCGTGCAGGCGCTGGTCACCGGCGAAGCGCTGGGCCAGGTCTCCAGTCAGACCCTCACCAACCTGCGCCTGATCGACAACGTCTCCGATACCCTGATCCTGCGTCCGCTGATTTCGCACGATAAAGAGCACATCATTGACCTGGCCCGCGAGATCGGCACGGAAGATTTCGCCCGCACCATGCCGGAGTACTGCGGCGTGATCTCCAAAAGCCCGACCGTGAAGGCGGTGAAGGCGAAGATTGAAGCGGAAGAAGAACACTTCGATTTCAGCATTCTCGATAAAGTGGTGGAAGAGGCGAGCAATATCGATATCCGCGAAATCGCCCAGCAGACGGAAGAGACGGTGGTGGAAGTGGAAACCGTGACCGGCTTTGGCGCCAACGATGCGATCCTCGACATTCGCTCCATCGACGAGCAGGAAGACAAGCCGCTGAAGGTCGAGGGGGTTGAGGTCGTTTCCCTGCCGTTCTATAAGCTGAGCACCAAATTTGGCGATCTCGATCAGAGCAAAACCTGGCTGCTGTGGTGCGAACGCGGGGTGATGAGCCGTCTGCAGGCGCTTTATCTGCGCGAGCAGGGCTTCAGCAACGTAAAAGTTTATCGCCCGTAACAGGTTAATAGGATGCAAAAGGCCTTCCCTGATGGAAGGCCTTTTTACTATTGGCAGGGGCGTGTATTAGCGCAGGGTCAGCGCCAGGTCATTCAGCTGATCGATGACAATATTCCAGCCCTCGAAAAATCCCATCTGCTCATGCTGCTCGCGGGTTTCATCGTCGGCATGTAGCACCGTGGCCGTATAGCGACACCCGCCCTGTTCATCGGCAAAGGTGATGATGGCCGTCATCGCGAAGGGGGAAACGGCGGGACGATAATCCGCCGTCAGCATCGAGGTCATGACGATTTTTTGTTGCGGGATAACCTCAAGAAAACAGCCGGGGTTATCGCTGCGTTCACCGTCAGGGCCGTGCATCACGGTGTGAAAGGCCCCGCCGGCGCGAAAATCAAAGGCCAGCACCTCGGTTTGCCAGGGCTTCGGGCACCACCAGGTTTTGAGTAATGCCGGGTCGGCCCACGCGCGCCACAGGGCAGGGACGGGCGCGCTGAGCAGGCGGCTGATAACAAGATCGCGAGAATCGGTTGCGCTTCGGGACATGCTACGACTCCTCAGGAAAAGGGGGAGCCAGTCCGCGGCGCGGACCGGCTATCAGGCTTCGTAGTAATTATAGATGCCGGCGGCCATCACCAGCTGCGAGGCGACCTCATACGCTTTCTCGCGCCCCACCAGCAGATCGATCATTTTCAGGGCGAAATCAATCGATGTTCCCGGCGCCTGGCTGGTTAACAGATTCACCCGTGGATCCCAGACCACCCGTTTATCCTGCCACTGATCGGCGGGGATATGATCCTTCAGCGCCGGAAAACCGGTCATGTTGCCGATCGGGAACAGCTGATGGGGCACCAGCACGGTCGCCGGGGCGGCACAGATGGCGGCCACAATGCGCCCGGAGAGATGGAACTGTCGGACGGTTTCCACCAGCAACGGGCTGTCGCGGAAGCACTCTGAGCCCTTGATACCGCCCGGGAGGACGATGATATCGAAATCGCCATCGGCCACCTCGACCAGCGGGGCATCCGCCAGCAGTTTGACGCCGCGCGAGCAGACGATGGTCAGATTGCCGTCGCTGGCGACGCTGGCGGTGGTCACTTTGACTCCGCCGCGGACCAGCAGGTCGATGGTGGTGACCGCTTCGGTCTCTTCGCTACCAGGGGCGAGGCAAATCAGTGCCGACGCGCTCATATTCATTCTCCTTACGCTTGACCAGTTCAAATAAGCGGGCGTTTTCCGGTACGGCAACGCCGTGGGCGCGGGCGCGGTTGAGCAGAAAACCGGTGATATAGTCGATCTCCGTGTGCCGCTGGGCGCGAACGTCCTGCAGCATGGATGAGATATTTTCTGCCGTACTTTCAATCACCTGTTCGACATAAAATAGCAGGTTTTCCGCCGAGGTATGAATACCTTCGCGCTCCATCACTGCCGCCACCTCGCGACAAATGGCCGCAACTTCCTGCGGATAGTCGCGCAGATCGCCGTTTTTACATCCTTTCAGCGCGGTCAGGGGGTTAATCACGCAGTTAACCGCCAGCTTGCGCCAGGTGGCCGAGAAGATATTGTTGTGCCAGGCGACATCCGGCAGCACGCTCTGCAGCACTTCAGCGAGGTAGCTGTAGTCCTCTTCGTAGCTTTTCGCCGGCCCGATATGCGTGGTGCCCTGGGCGACGTGGATGATGACATTCCCGTCGCGGCGCGCCGCCTGGGTGGTGGAGGCCAGCAGCAACGGCTGTTTCACGCTGCGCAGCTCCTCGACGGTTCCCATGCCGTTATGCACCAGCACAATCGGCGTGGTGACCGGCAGGATCGCGGCCAGGTGCTTCACCGCGTTTGAAACCTGCCAGGCTTTTAAGGTGACAATCAGCAGCTCGCTGCTGGCAAGAAAATCGGGGTCGTTGGCCGTCAGCGACTCGTTGAACACCGAGCCGTCGGTTTCAATGACGTTGACGCTACAGAATGGCTGCGGTACGCGTAGCCAGCCCTGGACTTCATGTCCCTGTTTGCACAACGCGGTCAGCCATAGTTGTCCCAGTGCACCGCATCCCAGTACGGTTACTTTCATTGTTCCTCCTCATCTGCCGCTACCCCAGGCGCTGATGGCTAAAGTATATCTCGTCGCTTTTCGCATCGTCGGACGGAAAGGGGGTTTCGGCGTCGTCGGGCAGCATGGGGAAAATAGCGCGAGCGTTGCGTAATCAGCTAAGCTTCCGGGATAACAAGTTGAGTTATGCCGCGTTGCAGGTATTATGCAACGCAAAAGAAACGGAAGGAGAGGAAAAGATGCCATCTTTCGATATTGTCTCTGAAGTTGATCTTCAGGAAGCCCGTAACGCGGTGGACAACGCGAGCCGCGAAGTCGAGTCGCGTTTTGATTTTCGTGGCGTTGAAGCCACGTTTGAATTAAACGACGCCAACAAGACCATTAAAGTGCTGAGCGAGTCTGACTTCCAGGTGAATCAGCTGCTGGATATCCTGCGCGCCAAGCTGCTCAAGCGCGGCATTGAAGGCACCTCCCTCGACGTGCCGGAAGATATCGTACACAGCGGTAAAACCTGGTTTGTTGAAGCGAAGCTGAAACAGGGCATTGAAAGCGCGGTGCAGAAGAAGATCGTTAAACTGATCAAAGACAGCAAGCTGAAAGTGCAGGCCCAGATTCAGGGCGAAGAGATCCGCGTGACCGGTAAGTCCCGCGACGATCTGCAGTCGGTGATGGCGCTGGTGCGCGGTGGCGATCTGGGACAACCGTTCCAGTTCAAAAACTTCCGCGACTAAGGCGGCAGACTGACAGCAAAAAGCGGGGAATTCCCCGCTTTTTTTATACCCCTTTGATGAGCTGCTCTATCTCGAAGCGGTTGGTGACCTTGCTGTCGATTTTGATATACACCGAGCGCTCCTCGGGCACCACCAGCGCCTGATGAACCCCGCTGGCGCTGAGCAGACGCGCCTGCAGCGCGCTGTCGACCACCACGCCGTCCGGTACCTCCACCCGCAGACTGCTGACGTAGGGCGGCTCGCTCATGGTGCTGGCCACCAGCAGCCACAGCATCGCCAGCAGCGCGCCCAGCAGAAACACGGTCTGTGAATCAAAGAAACCATCTACCCAGCCGCCAAGGGCGCCGCCAATCGCCACCCCGAGGAACTGGCTGGTGGAGTAGACGCCCATCGCGGTGCCTTTATAGCCCGCCGGCGACTCTTTGCTAATCAATGACGGCAGTAGCGCTTCCAGCAGGTTAAACGCCAGGAAAAAGAGCTGAACGCCCGCTACCAGCTCCCAGAAGTAGCCTCCGGCGCCCCAGAGGACAATTTCCGCAATCAGCAGGATGGCCACGCAGAGCAAAAAGACGCGCTTCATCTTGCGCTTCACTTCGGCGTAGATAATAAACGGCACCACCGAGATGAAGGAGATAACCATGGTGACCAGGTAAATCTTCCAGTGCTCGGCGGCCGGGAAGCCGGCGGCCTCCAGCTGTCCGGGCAGCGCGACAAACGTGGACATCAGCATGATGTGCAGGCACATGATGCCAAAGTTGAGCTTCAGCAGGCGCGGCTCCGCCAGCACCTTGCTAAAGCAGCCTTTCACCATCCCGGATTCGCGGTTAAGCACATGATTCTGGCTGTTGGGAACCACCCACAGGGTGAGCAGGATGCCGACGGTCGCCAGGATGGCGATCATCCAGAACAGGGCGTGCAGGCCCAGCTGATGGGTAATAATCGGCCCCAGCACCATGGCGATAGCGAAAGTGACGCCGAAGCTGACGCCAATAAACGCCATCGCTTTGGTGCGGTTCTGTTCGCGGGTGAGATCGGAGAGCAGGGCCATGACCGCGGCGGCGATGGCGCCGGAACCCTGCAGGGCGCGGCCAAGAATGATGCCCCAAATGGAGTCGGTGAGCGCGGCGATGACGCTGCCGAGCACGAAGATAAGCAGGCCGCCGACGATCAACGGCTTGCGGCCAATACGGTCAGATAACAGTCCGAAGGGGATCTGGAACACCGCCTGCGCCAGACCGTAGATGCCGATCGCCAGGCCAATCAGCGCTTCACTGGCGCCCTGCAATGCCATGCCATACGTGGTCAGAACTGGCAGGACCATAAACATGCCAAGCATGCGCAGGGAGAATACCGTCCCCAAACCCCAGGTCGCGCGCAGTTCCCCTGGCGTCATTTTGTTATCGTTCATTACCACCTCAATATAAAAACTGCGCCTAGTGTAGCGGCGGGGGGTAAGAAGCGTAAATAAATGTTTGTTTAACAGATATTACGGGGCTGTTGCGTGATGCGACAAGTTGGTAAAAATCAATAAACCAGTGGAGGGGGACTCCACTGGCGAGGGGGAAAATTAAGGTAAAGTAAAGTCAACCCACTGGCTGCCGGCATCAGCCGATTTGACGCACTGCTCGACCCAGTAGACGCCGTGTAGCCCGGCTTCGACGTCCGGATACCAGAAGTCTTGCAGGAAGGCGCGATCGTCACGGTCCGTGGCGTCAATCGCCTGCGCATAGCGGCGATACAGGTTGGCCCAGGCTTCAAACAGCCCTTCCGGGTGGCCGCCGCCGATGCGATCGTCCGCCAGCGCGTTTGCGCTCAGGTAGGGCATCCCGCGTTCCAGAATGCGCGCCGGCTCGCCCTGCACCTCATAGCTGAGCTGGTTAGGATGCTCATCCCACCATTCGATACTCGCCTTTTCGCCAACGATGCGCACTTTTTGCGAGTGCATGGCGCCGCTGTTCACCGCGCTGGTCCACATCGAGCCAACCGCGCCGTTGTCATACTCCATCAGGACAAAGGCGTTATCTTCCAGCGGCGCGCGGGAGGGGACAAAGCTCTGGCGGGAGCACATCAGCCGTTTGATATTGAGCTGCGGTGCCATGGTTTCGGCGACAAACAGGGGATGGGTGGCCAGATCCCCCAGCACATAGCTGGGCCCGGCGAACTTCGGCGTTACGCGCCAGCGGGTGGATTCTGCCTGCAGCTCGACGGCCTGGTTATGAAAGCCGTGAGCGAACTGCATATTGACGATGCGGATCTCGCCGAGCAGCCCATCGGCAATCATCTGCCGCGCCTGCTGGATCATCTGATAGCCGGCGTAGCCGTAGGTGACGCCGACGATTTTGTTCTGTTTTTTGCTCAGGTCCACCAGCTCGCGCGCCTCTTCGGCGGTAAAGCAGAGGGGCTTTTCACAGATGACGTGGAGGCCCGCTTCCAGCGCCGCTTTGGTGATGGCGAAATGGGTATTGTTCGGGGTGGTGACCGAGACGACCTCGATCCCGTCAGGACGGCGGGCTTCTTCACGAAACAGGGTCTGGTAGTCGGCGTAGCAGCGCTCCGGCGCGATGCCCAGCTGCTCACCAAACGCGCGCCCGCGCTCGGCATCAACGTCAAGCGCGCCGGCCAGCAGGGTGTAAACATTGTCACGCAGCGCCGCACAGCGGTGGCTGTAGCCGATCTGGCTGGTTCCCCCGCCGCCGACCATGCCCCAACGCAGGGAACGGGATAAGGGTTTCAGACCGTTTAACATGGTGCTCTCCTTTTTGAAATCATTCGCACTCTGAGGCGCTCAATGCCGACGCCTGCGGCAACGCGCATCCGGATAAACTGACCTAAACTTAAGGAAATGTTTGTTCTGTTTCAATTGTTATGTGGAATTTATTTTTCATATATGCGAAGGGGATCGAATAAGCAGAAGTTTATTTTCTGCTGGATTGAAGAGAGGAGAGGGGAAACAACGGCAATGGGTGCAGGCCGGACGGTTGCGGAGCGCTTTTCGTTACACGGCAAGATGAAATAAATGTTCTTTTTAGCCGCAGCGCGCGGTGCAATCCGCAGATTGCACCGGAGGAAGGATACCGCATTACGCTCCGCGCACAGACGCGGGGGCTGGCGAAGCGGCGGGAGGATTACCTGCGGCGAAGATGCCCTTCGCCGCCAGGCCTGCGACGGTGAGGGCAGCCGGGATGCCGAGGATCAAAAAGACGCTTTCGAAGGGCAGGTTGAGCGCCATCATCTCAGCGCCGGCAAAGGCGCTGAGGATCGCGCCGATCCGCCCGACGCCGTGCATCCAGCTGGAGCCGGTCGCCCGCGCCTGCGTGGGGTAGTAACGGGCGGAGAGGGCGTTCATGCCCGTATTGGCGCCGTTCAGGCAGGCGCCGCTGATAAACGCCAGCATGCAGAGCAAGGCAAAGCTGCCCGCGGCGTAGCCCATCGCCATGGTAAACAGGCCGCCGACGGCGTAGATCATTCCCAGCGCGCGATGGGGATTGATGCGGTCCATCAGCCAGCCGGCAAACAGCGAGCCGAGTGTGCCTCCCGCCTGGTAGATCGCCGTCATCACGGCCGCCTGGCTGACGGTAAGCCCGACCTCCTTAACCAGCGTTGGCAGCCAGCTGCCGAGAATATAGACCAGGAACAGCCCCATAAAGTAGACCAGCCATAGCATCAACGAGCCAAAGCCGTACTGGCGGGAGAGCACAATGCGCATCGCGTTGCCGGCCGCCGGCTGCGCTGGCAGGATAAACGTCACGTTGTCGCTGATTTGTCCGGGATAAAGACGATTAAGGATGGCGCGAATGCGCGCCGCTGGCGCTTGTTTGATCACCAGAAAACGAACTGATTCCGGCAGCCGCCAGATAAGCAGGGGGGCAAACAGCAGCGGCAGAATGCCGCCGAGCGCCATCAGCGAGTGCCAGCCAAACTGCGGGATCAGCCATGAGGCGGTGAATCCTCCGGCCGCCGCGCCGAAGGTGAAGCCGCAGAAGATGACGGTAATAATAAATGAGCGCTGCCGTTCCGGGGCGTATTCCGACACCAGCGTCCCGATGTTCGGCATCGCGGCGCCCAGTCCAAGGCCGGTCATAAAGCGGAAGAACATCATCTGCTCAATGTTGTGCGAGAAGGCGGTGGCGATGGTCCAGAAGCCGAAGAAGAAGACGCTGTTGATGATGATCTTTTTGCGTCCCAGCCAGTCGGCGAGCGGGCCAGAGAAAATAGCGCCCAGCGCGAGGCCGATCAGCGCGGCGCTGATCACCAGGCCCAGCTGGTGGTTGCTTACCCCCCACTCCAGCTTCAGCGTCGGGGCGATAAAGCCCATGATCGCGATATCAAACCCATCGAGAGCGATAACGCAAAAGCCGAGAAAAATAATCTGCTTTTGAAAGCGGCTCAGCGGGTTACGGTTAATTAACTCTCTGACATCCAGGCGTTGAGTCTGTGTCATAGCGGATTCCTTATGCGCAGGAGCGCAGGTAGGGCTGCGCGGCAGTGAACAGTAATTGCGCCCGCTGGAGGGGCGGCAGGGCGCCCTGCTCGCCGTCGAGCGGCACCTCGAGGGAGACCGGCAGCGTCGCCGGCAGAGCCGACATCAGACCGTGCAGATCCAAACCGCCTTCCCCCGGCACGTTGCGCGCTGAGCGGGCCTGGCGGATGAGCTCCTGCTCGCTTTCCGGCCGCTGCGCCGCGCCATCGCAGAGCTGCATATAGTTCAGATGATGCGCGGGCAGGCTGGAGAGGGCGGCGAGCGATTCTCCCGCGCGCCAGAAATGAAGGGCGTCCACCAGGATGCCAATATCCTCCCGCCCGCTGGCGGCGATCAGCGCCTGCGCATCGGCGATCGTGCGCAGCTGGGTCCAGGGCATTGGCTCAAGGTTCATGGTCAGGCCAAACGGGCGGCCGGCCGCGGCGAGAGTGGCCAGGTTGTCGGCGCTGCGCTGCAGGTTATCGTCATTCCCGGCGACTAACACCTGCCCGGCGCCAAGCCGCGCGGCGGTCTCCATAAAGCGCTGCAGCCGATCGTCGAGGGTAAACCCCGGGCTCAGGCGGACGATCTCCACGTCCGAGACGCGGATGCCGGTTTCCATCAGCGCGGCCAGGGTCGCGCGGACGGCGGGGGTATCGCCCAGCATATCGTAGTCCGGGTCGGCGGGGGTGGCGGGCAGCAGCCGCAGACCCACGTGGGTAAAACCGGTTCTGGCCGCTATCCGCACCTGTTCGGGGGGAGAGACATCGAGCAGGCTCAGCGCGGCGAGCGATAGGGTACGCATGTTCATAAATGGCTCCGGTTCAGTTGCAGGTGAAGTTAGCCAGGGGTATTGCCGTCCCTGGTTGTTATTGCTCTGTTTTTATTGTGTTTTCAGCCAGTTTTTTGCCCACCAGGTAGCCGAAGGTCATCGCCGGCCCGAGGGTGATCCCTCCGCTGGGGTAATAGCCGCGCATCACGCTCGACATGTCGTTGCCGATGGCGAACAGGCCCGGTATCGGCTGCTGCTGCCCGTCCAGCACCCGAGCGTGTTCGTCGGTTTGCAATCCGCTGAAGGTGCCCAGCGAGCCGGGCAGAATGCGCACCGCGTAGAACGGCCCTTCGCGCAGCGGTCCGAGCGTCACCTGATGGTCACCCTGCGCGCGGTTATAGGCCGATGCGCCGCGGTGAAAATCGACGTCTTCACCGGTGCTGGCGAAGTGATTAAAGCGTTCAACGGTTTCCGCCAGCGCATCGGTATCGATGGCGCACCGTTTCGCCAGCTCGGCCAGGGTGTTTCCTCGCAGCAGATAGCCGGTTCGCAGCCAGGCGGTAGGGGTGAACGGGAAGGGCCTGGCGTGGCCCAGGCCATAGCGGCGCAGCGCGCGCCGATCGGCCAGCAGCCAGGCCTGCGGCGTGTCGCCCGTGGGCGTCGCCGCCAGCAGGGCGGCGATAAAGTCGTGATAGGAGTCGGCCTCGTTAACAAAGCGTTTGCCGTTAGGCAGGACGGCGATCACCCCGGGCTTGGCTCGCTCCACCAGATGGGGAAACATCAGCTGCTGGCCGCTGGCGAGGGTGACGCGGGACACCGGCGCCCAGGCCAGCGGGTGGCGCAGGCGGGTATCGAACTGGCCGCCGACGGATTCGCCAAGGCGGATCCCCTCGCCCTGATTGTCAAGCGGCGCGGCGGAGAAATGGCCGTAGCCCTCCGCGGCGTGAGGCACCACCTGCGCCAGGCGCTGCCGATCGTGGGGAAAACCGCCGCAGGCGAGCACCACGGCGCCCGCTTCGACGTGCATCTCCCCGTCATCGCTGCGCAGCACCGCGCCGGACACGCCCTGCGGCCCCTGCAGCAGCCGAACCGCAGGCGCATTGAGTTGAAAGCGCACTTCGGCGTCGAGGGCGGATCGCAGCAGACGGGCGACCAGCGCATTGCCATTGACCAGATGCTGCCCCCGTCCGGCGCGCAACCGCTGCCAGCCGTGGCGCAGCAGGCGGCGGGCGGCATACAGCGCGGAGCGCGGCGAGCGGGTGGCGTTAAAAAAATGCGCCATGTCCGCGCCGCCGGCGATGCCCATCCCGGCCAGGCTGATGGTCTCCAGCGGCGGGCGCAGTCGGTGGAGCCAGTCGCCGAGCAGGCGGCCATCGTAGGGCTGAGCGGTCACCGACCGCCCACCGTTCGCCGCGCCCGGCGACGCGTGAAAGTCCGGCATAGCGCTGCCCGACAGAAACTTCACCGCCGTCCGCTGATGAAAAAAATCCACCATTTCCGGCCCGTGACGCAGGAAGGTCTGCAGGCGAACGTCGGCGGCTTCGCCCCCCATCTCATGCTGCAGATAGGTCAGCGGGGCATCGGCCGCTTCGTCGATGCCCTCCGCCCGCGCCAGCGGGTTACGGGGGATCCACAGCCAGCCGCCGGACCAGGCGCTGGTTCCGCCGAGCACTGACGCCTTCTCCGCCACCATGACGCTGGCGCCGTGCATTGCCGCGGTGACCGCGGCAGAGAGTCCCGCCGCGCCGGAGCCGACCACCAGCATATCCACCTTCACAGGCCCGCTCATGATGGACTCCTTACTGCAATGGTGAAAAAGCAGTGGGGCGCATCAGCACCGACTCGAGGCGCTCCACGGCGGCCAGTTCGCGATTTTTCCGCGAGAAGGTCTGCCAGCGCTCGTCCTGGGCCATCCGCGCGCGGCGTACCAGGCGATCGTCCAGGCTTTCGTAAGCCCAGATGTGCACTACCTGATTGACCACGCCGATCTCGGTAAAAAAGAAGCCGATCAGTTTGCCGAGATGGTCAGTTTGCACCGCCAGGGCATCGCTTTGGTACAGCGCCAGCCAGTCGGCCATTTTCAGCGGATTGATGGTGTAGGTGCGTTTTTCGTAGATCATGATGTTTTCCTGATTAGTGGGTGGCGGGTTGCGCCAGGTGGCAGGCGGCGAGGTAGCCAAACGTCAGCCCCGGGCCAAGGGTGATGCCGGGACCCGGGTAGGTGCCGGCCATCAGCGAATCCATGTCGTTTCCCACCGCGTACAGCCCCGCGATAGGCTTTCCTTCGGCGTTGACGACCTGGGCATCGGCGGTGGTGACCAGACCCCGGGAAGTCCCCAGATCGCCGGTATAGAGTTTGATGGCATAGAACGGCGCGCTGAGCAGGGGAGCGTTGCAGGCGTCAGGGTGATGGCCCGGATCGCCCATCGCCCGGTTATAGCTGTTGCCGCCTTTGGCAAACTCACGGTCCACGCCCTGCGCGGCGTCACGATTGTAGCGGGCGACCGTCTCGCTCAGGGTGTGGGCATCCAGACCAAGCTGCTGCGCCAGCGCGGCCAGGGTGTCGGCTTTGTGCAGATAGCCGGCGGCGATCAGGGCGTCATTGTTCACCGGCGCCGGGCGCGCCAGCCCGAGGCCGTAACGCTTCATCGCCTGGGCGTCGCACAGTAAAAAGCAGGGGGCATTCTCCGCAGCACGCTGCATCGCGCTGGCAAAATGGTGATAGGAGCTGGACTCATTAACGAAGCGTACCGCCCGCTGATTGACGGCAATCACGCCCGGCTTGGCCCGGTCGGTCACCAGGTGGGGGAAGCGCTCCTCGCTGCCGTCGGCCCGGGTCAGCACCGATACCGGCGCCCAGAAAAAGTTGGATGCCCGATCGGCTCCCTCGCGAGCGTTAAGCGCCGCCGCGAGACGCAGCGCGGCGCCATCATTGGCCGGCGGCGACATGGTGAAGTGCTCTCGGGTGTCAGGCCGATAGCGCGCCGCCAGCGCGCCAGCGGCAAAACCGCCTGCGGCCAGCACCACTCCGCGCCGGGCGTGCAGCGTCTCTCTTTGCCCCTGACACTCGATCTCTACCCCGGTGACCGCGCCTTGCGCTTCGCGCAGCGCCAGAACATTGACATTCAGCCGCAGGCTCATGCCTTTACGCAGCGCCGTGGTCGCCATGCGGGCAATCAGCGCATTGCCCATCGCCAGGCGGGTGCCGCGAGGGTATGTCACCCGGTCGCGGGCGTAGCGCAGCAGCAGTCGGGTGCAATGGGCCAGGGAGCGCAGCGAGCGACGCATATCGAGAAAATGTTGAATGTCGACGCGGTTGACCATCATTCCGCCAAACAGCAGCATCCCCGGCGGCGGCGAACGCAGGTCGCGAAACGCGTCACCCAGTTCACGGCCGTCATACTCCACCACCTCCAGCGCCCGCCCGACGTCGACGGCGCCGGGCTCATCCGGATAGTAATCAGGTGAGAGTGGGCGCAGGCTATACTTCACCGCCCCCTCGCGCTCCAGAAAGGCGAGGGCCTCTCGCCCGGCGCTGACAAACGCCTCGGCGATATCTTCGCGGTAGTGGGCCTCGCCGATAATGGTTCGCAGATAGGTTTTGATCGCTTCGGCGCTACCGCTTTTGCCCGCGGCGCGCGCCTGGTCGGTATCGTGCAGCCACACGGCGCCGCCAGAGATGGCCGAGGTGCCGCCGAACTGACCGGCTTTCTCCAGCATCAGCACCGACAGCCCTTTGCAGCTGGCGGTGACCGCGGCGGCAAAGCCAGCGGCGCCGCTGCCGATGACGATCACGTCCCAGCTCTTCATGCCGCTGCTCCCTGCGCCGGCGGGATGGCGCCGATAAACTGGCCCATCAGCGTCATCTGCGCCAGCGCCATTTCCGGCCCGGTCTGTACCCGGCAGCCGCGGGCGGCGGCGAAGGTGAGCAACGGCGTCATCACCGGGGCGGTGACAACGTCAGCCACGTGGGTGGCGCTGTCGAGCGTCTCCAGCAGCGCCTGCGGCAGGGGCAGCGCATCAAATCCGGCCATGCCGGCCGGCGAGCCGTTGACCAGCAGATCGACGCCGTGCAGGGTGTCCGGCAGCGCGCTCAGTCGCACCGCCGGAAAGGCTTCAGCCAGAAGATCGTGCAGGCGTTGCCGGGTGGCGGGGTTTTGATCGTGCAGAGCCAGCTGACGGAGCCCCGCCTCGCACAATCCCCAGGCGATGGCGCTGCCGACGCCGCCGCAACCGGAGAGCAGCGCCTGCTTACCTGCCGGCTGAAAACCCTGAGCCTCGGCGGCGAGCAGAAAGCCGACGCCGTCCAGCATATCGCCCTGTAACCGGCCATCCGCCAGCTTGCGGATCACATTGATGGCGTTGAGTCGGCGGGCGCGCGGCGTAAGCTCGTCGACCAGCGCGGCGGCGCGTTGTTTATGCGGCACCGTCACCAGCACGCCGCTCATGTTCTGCCAGCCGCGCAGGGCGTTGAGGTAGGCGGCCACCGCGTCCGGGGCGATATCCACCGGGATCATGACGCTGTCCATGTGCTGTTCGGCAAAGTAGCGGTTGAAGTTATCCGGTGATTTCACCTGGGCAATCGGATGACCAATCACGGCGACAACCTGGGTAGTTCCACTGACCATTGCAAACCTCATTTGTTAAATGAATGTTGTGAAAGTATTTCAGTGGAAGCTGGGAGCGACAACGCAGAATTCGGACATGTCGGTTGTTAATCGCACCATCGCTGCGATAATCGCAGGAAATCGATAATGATGTTGCAAAAATGTGAGCGAATATGCAAAACACCATTCATCCTCGCGATCTGATCGTCGGTTTACAAAAAGGGTTGGCGCTCATCCAGCTTTTTTCTAAAACCTGCCCAAAGCTCACCGTCGCTCAGGCGGCGAAAATGAGCGGCCTGACGCAAAGCGCGGCACGACGTTTTCTGTTGACGCTGCTGCATGAGCGCTATTTGCAAACCGATGGGCGCTATTACTGGCTTACCCCGAAGACGCTGCGGCTTGGTCAGGCCTACGTCGATTCGGCGCAGTTTCCCCGCATGGTGCGGCCGATTGTCGAATACATCGCCAGCCGGACCGAGGAGCACGCCTCGGTGGGGGTGGTGGATGAAGATGAACTGGTCTATATCGCCCGCAGCCGTCACACGCCATTTAACTCCACGTCGGTTCGGCTTGGGGAGCGGGTGCCCATCTTTTGTACCGCCGGGGGGCGGTTATGGCTGGCTTCGCTGCCGGAAGCAGAGTGTGAAGCGGTTCTACAGCGCATTACCCGGGAACAACGCACGCCCTATACGGTGACCGACGTCGCGTCGTTGATGGAGAAGATTGCCCAGGTGCGGCGTCAGGGGTATGCCACTATCGAGCAGGAGTTTGAGATTGGTATGCTGGTGCTGGCGGTACCGTTAACCGACAGGGAAGGGACCTGGTGGGGAGCGTTAAGTCTGACCAGTCATCAATCACGGACTTCGCTGGACGCGTTATGCCGCGACCACCTTGATCTGCTCTATAGCGCGCAGGCGATGCTGGTGGGTTAAACAGGGCAGCCGATGCGCTGCCCTCGGCGAAACGTCGTTTAGGCTGACGCTTTGTTGAGGAAGCTGCTCCAGTCGCTGGCGGCGTTATCGACAAAGGTGTTCCAGCTGGTGCCGGCGGTATTGACGAAGCTACCCCAGTTTTCCTTACCGGTGGTCACAAAGGTTTCCCAGTTTGTCTGGCCGGTCAGGAAGGAACCAAACGCCATCGCGCTGTCGCCAACGAATGAGGCGAAGGCGGTACCGGAGGTGAGGACAAACGAGGTGAAGCCGACGGCAGAGTTGGCGACAAAGCTGGCGAAGCCGTTGGCCGCGCCGAACAGGTTAAAGCCGCCGGAGATGTACTCCATTTCGTTCAGTGTTAATTCTTTCATTGCGATTCCTTGTAGTGAATATTTCCCAAACGGGTGTAAACCCGAGGCGAAAAGTAGCATCGCGGGCGCGTGCGGCGCGAGCGATACCCGGTTAGCACAAGCTCATTTTTTCCTCATTTTTTGGGCGTGAGATAGCGAAACCGATGCGGGGGAGGGGAGGGGAAGTATGAAATGAGAAAGGAACCAATTTGAAACAGAAAAGAAAAAGCCCCGTCAAAACGGGGCTTTATATCGTACTGGAGAGCGAGATTATCTCACGTAAGCCAGCAGGCTATGTGAATCCGGCACCATAAAGTCAACGGACATCATCACGGACAGCGCAGTGATGGCGACGATGGAAAAGACGAACAGCTTGCGCGCCCAGACTTTGTCATCTGCCACTTTGTAGCCACGCAGCGCCATACCCAGCCACCAGACGCTGACCGCTGCCGCCACGACCAGGTATTTATACCCGGCGTAACCGCCCAGCGAGAGCATCAGGGTCGCAACGGCAAAGGCGACGATGTACAGCGTAATATGGTTTTTGGCGACCGAAATGCCTTTCACCACCGGCAGCACCGGAATATTCGCCGCCTGATAATCCTTAAAGCGGAAAATCGCGATAGCGTAGGAGTGAGGCATCTGCCACAGGCTAAAGATAGCCAGCAGGATCGCCGCACCGCTGTCGAAATCACCGGTGACCGCGCAGTAGCCAATCACCGGCGGCGCGGCGCCGGAGAGTGAGCCAATCAGCGTGCCGTAGACAGAGTGACGTTTCATGTACAGGCTGTAGACGCCGACATAAACCACGAACCCCATCACCCCCAGCCAGCAGGCCAGCGGATTTGCGCCGAACCACAGCAGCATAAAGCCAGCAATACCCAGCAAGGTGGCGTACACCAGCGAAGCTTCTGGCGAGATCAGCCCTTTGACCAGCACCCGGTTTTTCGTCCGTTCCATCTTACGATCGATGTCCCGGTCGATGTAGTTGTTGAATACACAACCCGAGGCGACCACCAGGGATACTCCAAGGAGCGTCCAGACGAACAGCGGATAGTCGATGTGGCCTTTGGAGGCCAGCAGGAAACCGCCGATCACGGAGATCAGGTTGCCAAAAATAATGCCTGGTTTCGTAACTTGCAGGTATTGCTTAAACATACTCGCCGCTCTTAGTGCATCATCATGTTGTAGTTCAGGTTCCACATAATCCAGATGGAGCCGACAACCACGATCGCAATGATGATTACGGTGAAGATAAATGCGGTCAGGTTCCAGCCTTCATCGGACTTGCTGTTCATATGCAGGAAGTACACGAGGTGTACCACGATCTGCACCACAGCGGTCACCAGAATGGTGCCAAGGATAACCGCATGCGAGGCGGAGCCACTCATCACCATGGCGAACGGAATGACCGTCAGGATGATGGACAGGATAAATCCTGTCATGTAGCTCTTCACGCTGCCGTGAGAAGCGCCGCTATGATCGGTAGAATGACTCATTACATCGCCCCCATCAGATAGACAACCGAGAACACGCAGATCCACACGACGTCCAGGAAGTGCCAGAACAGGCTCAGGCACAGGATACGCGTGCGGTTAGTGCTGGTCAGGCCACGACGTGAAACCTGGAACATCAGCACCGCCATCCAGATAAGGCCAGAGGTCACGTGCAGACCGTGGGTGCCGACCAGCGCGAAGAACGCGGACAGGAAGCCACTACGATCCGGACCAAAGCCTTCCATGATCAGGTGATGGAATTCATAGATTTCCATCCCGATAAATCCGGCGCCAAACAGCCAGGTCAACGCCAGCCAGGAAACCACCTGGCTCTTGTTGTTTTTGTACATGGCGATAGCCGCCATGCCGTAGGTGATGGAGCTGAACAGCAGCAGTGCGGTTTCAACCAGAACGAACGGCAGTTCGAAAATATCTTTGCCAGTCGGTCCGCCGGCCGTGCCGTTCACCAGAACGGCATAGGTAGCAAACAGCGTAGCGAAGATAATGCAGTCGCTCATCAGGTAGATCCAGAAACCGAATACCTTCATCGGTCCTGTATCATGGTGCCCGTGTTCATGCGCGTGGGCAGTATGCGCAAGAGTATCAGTTGCCATTTTTCAGCCCTGCTTTGTTAATCTCATCGAAATGCTGTTTTTCCAGTTTTTCGACTTCTGCAACCGGTACGTAGTAATCCACGTCCTCGTCAAAGCTCTTAATAATCCAGGTCGCTACGATGCCGATGAAGCTGGCGATCGCCATCCACCAGATATGCCAGATCATGGCGAAACCAAATACCGTCGCGAAGGCGGCAATGACGATGCCGGCGCCGCTGTTTTTCGGCATATGAATTTCTTCATAGTGAGCAGGCTGTTTGTACGCTTCACCTTTCTCTTTCATTTCCCAGAAGGCGTCACGCTCGTGAACCTGAGGAACGATAGCGAAGTTGTAGAACGGCGGTGGAGAAGAGGTTGCCCACTCCAGCGTACGGCCACCCCACGGGTCACCGGTCAGGTCACGGTTCTGATCGCGGTCGCGAATAGAGACGTAGAACTGAATCAGCTGGCACAGGATACCGCAGGCGATCAGCGCCGCACCGCAAGCTGCAACAACCAGCATCGGGTGGAACTGCGGATCGATCTGCTGGCTCAGACGACGGGTCATCCCCATGAAGCCCAGCACGTACAGCGGCATAAACGCCACGAAGAAGCCGATGATCCAGAACCAGAAAGCGCGTTTGCCCCAGGTTTCGTTCAGGGTGAAGCCAAAGGCTTTCGGCCACCAGTAGGTCAGACCTGCGAAGCAACCGAATACCACGCCGCCGATGATAACGTTATGGAAGTGCGCGATCAGGAACAGGCTGTTGTGCAGAACGAAGTCCGCGCCCGGTACCGCCAGCAGCACGCCGGTCATCCCACCTACGGAGAAGGTCACGATAAAGCCGATAGTCCACATCATCGCCGAGTTGAAGACGATGCGACCCTGATACATGGTGAAGAGCCAGTTGAAGATCTTAACCCCGGTCGGGATCGCGATAATCATGGTGGTAATACCGAAGAAGGCGTTTACGTTTGCGCCGGCACCCATGGTGAAGAAGTGGTGCAGCCAAACGATGAACGACAGAACGGTAATACAGACGGTTGCCCACACCAGAGAGGTGTAACCGAACAGACGCTTACGCGAGAAGGTCGCGGCGATTTCGGAGAAGACCCCGAACACCGGCAGAACCAGGATGTACACTTCCGGGTGACCCCAGGCCCAAATCAGGTTGATGTACATCATCATGTTGCCACCCATATCGTTGGTAAAGAAATGGGTGCCCAGGTAACGATCCAGGGTCAGCAGCGCGATGGTGACGGTCAGAATTGGGAAAGAGGCGATAATCAGGATGTTAGCGCACAGAGATGCCCAGGAGAATACCGGCATCTTGAACATGGTCATGCCCGGGGCGCGCATCTTGATAATGGTCACGAAGAAGTTAATACCGGTCAGGGTAGTACCGATACCGGAGAGCTGCAGCGCCCAAATCCAGTAGTCGACCCCTACGCCAGGACTGTACTCAATTCCCGACAGCGGCGGATAGGCCAGCCAACCGGTCTGCGCGAACTCACCGACGCCCAGAGACAGGTTAACCAGAATCACGCCCACAACGGTGAACCAGAAGCTCAGGTTGTTGAGGAACGGGAAGGCTACGTCGCGTGCGCCGAGCTGAAGCGGAACCACCAGGTTCATCAGACCGATAACGAACGGCATCGCCACGAAGAAGATCATGATAACGCCGTGGGCGGTAAAGATCTGATCGTAGTGATGAGGCGGCAGGAAGCCTGCTTCCCCAGCCGAGGCCAGCACCTGCTGGCTACGCATCATGATGGCGTCAGCAAAGCCACGCAGCAGCATGACGATTGCCACGATAACGTACATGATACCGAGACGTTTGTGGTCGACAGAGGTCAGCCACTCGTTCCATAGGTAGGACCACTTACCGAAGTAAGTGATGGCCGCCAGAAGCGCCAGTCCCCCAATGATAATCGCAGCCACCGTTACCACGATAATAGGTTCGTGGTAGGGCACTGCATCCAGTGTAAGTTTTCCGAACATCGTTTTCTTCCTCGGCCCCTTAGTGAGCGGTTTCCGCGTGGCTCATGTCCATGCCTTCCATCCCGTCGTGAGCGGCATGCTCGCCTTCAGGTTTGGACATGTTCATGCTCTCGTGAGACATGAATTTGTTCACAACATCTTTGAACAGATCCGGCTTCACGTTAGAGAAGTATTCCACTTTGTTATATTCGCTAGGCACAGCCACTTTCTCGAACGCGGCCATAGAGTCCATAGCGTTCGGAGACTGTTTCGCTTTTTCAACCCACTGATCGAAAGTTGCACGATCCGGGGTAGCAATCGCTTTGAACTTCATACCAGAGAAGCCCGGGCCACTGTAGCTAGCGGAGATACCGTCATAAGTACCAGCTTCGTCAGCAATGAGGTGCAGCTGAGTCTGCATCCCGGCCATTGCGTAGATCTGGCTGCCTAAGCGCGGAATAAAGAACGAGTTCATCACCGAGTTAGAGGTCACTTTGAAGTGTACCGGTACGTTCGCCGGGAAGGCGATTTCGTTAACGGTAGCAATACCCTGTTCCGGATAGATAAAGAACCATTTCCAGTCCATCGATACGACTTCGATGGTGATTGGTTTCTCGTCATGGACAAGCGGTTTGCTTGGCTCCAGTGCGTGAGTGGTTTTCCAGGTCAGAACGGCCAGGAACAGGATGATCAGAATAGGTACCGTCCAGACCACAGCTTCCACTTTATTGGAGTGTGACCAGTTCGGGCTATACTTCGCATCTTTATTGCTCGCGCGATACTTCCAGGCAAATCCTACTGCCATCAAGACGGCGGGAATAACGACAATCATCATCAGGCCGAAGGCCGTCAGAATCAAAGAGCGTTGCTCCAGTCCAATCTGTCCTTTTGGGTCAAGGAGTGCAGAATCACAACCACTGAGTAATACAGTACCTGCGATTAATGACATCCATCCCAAACTTTTATTGTATTTCCTGAGTCTCATTGAACGACCTCAATTCCACGGGATCTGGTGGCGTTTAAAGTGTACGGGCATTTTACGGTAAGGTTGCATTACTGTAAACATGATTGGATCTCTGTCAGTTCTGTGTTAGCGGCTTCTGCTTGCTTTGTCACATATGTTACGTAGTGTTACGTAATCGCTTGCAAAGCCTGATTTTCGTGGGATCGATAACGAAAGGGATAAGAAAAGGAGTGCTTAGCGGCGAATGGGCATAACCACCCAAAAATTAGAACAATTGTTTAACATTTAATTATCAAATAAAAGACATTGTGGAAACGTAAAATAAAATCGGCTTAGCTGAATCGGTTAAATTATTTAAAGAATCGAATAAAAACTGTCAATAATTTCCAGAAAACAAAAACGCACAAAACAACAAATAGCGCGGCGGGCAATATAAAAGCGTTAATAAGCCGTTATAATTACGTTTCGTAATTACAACGGCTAATAATGATGCAGCGTCCTTAAATCAGGTGGGTTTTACGCAGCGCCAGGTAGTCGAGCAGGCCGCCGAGCAAAATACCGCCAACGGCCGTCAGCGCGGCAACCTCCAGCAGGCCGGACAGGAAGCTGAACGACGTATAATCCAGCGCGTTGAGGATCAGCAGACCCAGCCATACCGCCAGCAGCAGGCAGCCCAGCGTCAGGATCCCCAGCGCCAGCGCATAGGCCTGCGGATATTCGCTACGCGGTATAAAGCTTGCCGTGCGTTGGGTATGCTCGAGCGTTTGCCGGCACAGCAGCAGCAGCGCGATCCCCGGCACCGCCGCGACCACAGAGAAGAGATAGAAGGTGGACCAGCCGTGGGCCTCGACGAACCAGCCGGCGATCGGCCCGACGTACACGCGGCCAACCGCGGACAGCGCCGAGAGCAGCGCGAACTGGGTGGCGGAGAACGACTTGTTGCACAGCGTCATCAGCAGCGCCACAAACGCCGCCGTGCCCATTCCCCCGCACAGGTTCTCAAAGAATACCGCGGTCGCCATGGAATAGAGGTGCTTATCGGTAATCGACAGCAGCCAGTAGCCGGCGTTGGAGACCCCCTGCAGCAGACCGAAGATCAGCAGCGCCCGGAACAGCGTCAGCCGCTGCATCAGGACGCCGCCGTACAGGGCGCCGAGAATGGTGGCGAAGAGGCCTAAGGTTTTGTTCACCATCCCCACTTCACCGGCGTCAAAACCGACGCCGCGGATAAGAAAGGTGGTGGTCAGGCTCATGGCAAACGCATCGCCAAGCTTATAAAGAACGATGAGCAACAGAATAAGCCAGGCGTTGTTACGGCCGAAAAAATCACGCAGCGGCGCAACCACCGCCTGCTCCAGCGATCGGGGAACCGGGATGACGTCGCTCGGCTCGGGCGCCAGCAGCGTGGCGATGATGCAGGGCACCAGCAGCGCCGCCATCAGCCAGTACATCCCCTGCCAGCCGAGATAGCGGTCGGCGAGCCACAGGGCCAGACCGCCGGAGACCAGCATCCCGAGGCGATAGCCCAGCACGCTGATCGCGGCGCCGGCGCCGCGCTCTTCCGCCGGCAGAACGTCGGTTTTCCAGGCGTCAAAGACAATGTCCTGCGACGCTGAACAGAAGGCGATCACCACCGCCAGCGCCGCCATCCAGCGCAGCTGGGAGACGGGTTCAAGAAAGCCCATCGCCGCGATGGCCAACAGGAGCAGGATCTGGGTGGTGACCAGCCAGCCGCGACGTCGGCCGAGAAACGGCGGCGTGTAGCGGTCCATCAGCGGGGACCAGAGAAATTTAAAGACATAGGCCTGGCCGACCAGCGAGAAAAAACCGATCGTTTTCAGATCGATATTTTCCACCGTCATCCAGGCCTGCAGGGTACCGGAGGTGAGGGCCAGCGGCAGACCGGAGGCGAAGCCGAGGATCAGCAAAATCGCTGATTTAGGCTGCTGAAAAATGCGTAAGTAATGACTGGACATAGCATAAAGCACGAACCCGGCGGAGGCCGGGTTCGTGGTGGCATTAACGCGCGTTTTGCTTGATGAAATCGTGAATGCTGGTGTCCTGCGCCATATCGGCGATGGTATCGGTCAGGACGCTGTTAACGGCATCAGCGATGTTTTTGTTCGAGGCCTGGAAGGCGCCTTCAACCGAGTAGCTGGCGCGGTAGTTTTTGGTCATCTTCGTGCCGTTTGCCGCGGTGGCGATGATGGCGATATCGGCTTTGGTGGCGATGTTGTAGCGCACGTTGCCCTGGGAGACGTCAGCGTAAAGTTTGTTGACGATGATCTGCAGATCGACTGCGCCGTTCGGGCCAATCATATAGCCGCGCGCGGTCATTTGTTTCTCCAGCACTTCCTGCAGCAGGAAGCGCAGGTCGCGGGAGGCGGTGAGGGTGACCTGTTGGTTGTCGCGCGTCACTTTCGCCAGCGCCTGGTCCGGACGCTGGTCGGCGCCGTTGATGCTGACGGTCACGCCCATCAGGCTCGGATCCTGCTGTGGCAGCGTGATTTTCGGCGATACTTCAATGGTGGTCGGCGGCGTGGCGCATCCTGCCAGCATAAACATGGCGACCAACGGGAAAAGGATCTTCTTAAGCATGTTCAGGTCTCAACGCATGGTGTTGTTATAAGGAAAATTACCGCCATCATAGCATTGCCAACGGCAAGGGGAAGTGGCAACGCGTGTAAATCCATCGCCCTGGCGGTTTTCTGAGCGCCCCGCTACGGTTAATCGCTCTTTCCCCGGCGCATCTGGCGACCAGAGCCAGTAAACGTGATACTTTTGAATGAAAATATCAGAACAATGCTAATTTTTTGTTGTTTTCTCCTAATGGAAGCGGTAAAAGCGGCTAACATTTAAAAGGAGTGGCGGCATCTCAGCGTTGTCGGAGGAGAAAATTCATGATGATACGTGAACAGATCGAAGCAAAACTTAGAGCAGCGTTCGACCCGATGTATCTCGAAGTCGTGGATGAAAGTTATCGTCACAACGTCCCTGCGGGCTCTGAAAGTCATTTTAAAGTGGTGTTAGTGAGCGATCGCTTCACTGGCGAGCGTTTCCTTAATCGCCACCGTATGATCTACGGCACGCTAACCGAGGAGCTGTCGAATACGGTGCACGCCCTGGCGTTGCACACCTACACGATTAAAGAATGGGAAGCGCTACAGGATACGGTTTTCGCCTCGCCGCCATGCCGCGGCGCGGGGAGCATCGCCTAGAAATCCCATTTGCAACCGCTGGCGCTTTTCCAGTATGTTGCTTGCAGATTTAGCAAAAACGGCCTACGGGCCGTTTTGTTTTGCCTGGAAAATGCGCAAAGTCAGCGCTTTTGCGGACAAAATTGAGCGGGAAATGTGAAAAATGCCGCAGCACCAGGCGACAACCGTTCTCGACTCACAAAAGTGATGCCGCTATAATGCCGCGTCTTATATATGAATGTCTTCGGGATGATTCTGACGACAGGGAATGTGTTTCTGATTTGAAGAGGGCATCCCGGTTCTGCGAAGCCACCTACACGCGCTTCCAGAGTTGACCGAGCACTGTGATTTTTTTGAGGTAACAAGATGCAAGTTTCAGTTGAAACCACTCAGGGCCTTGGGCGCCGTGTAACGATTACTATCGCCGCTGACAGCATCGAGAATGCTGTCAAAAGCGAGCTGGTCAACGTAGCGAAAAAAGTTCGCATTGACGGCTTCCGTAAAGGCAAAGTGCCGATGAATGTTGTTGCTCAGCGTTATGGCGCATCCGTTCGCCAGGACGTGCTGGGCGACCTGATGAGCCGTCATTTCGTTGACGCGATCATCAAAGAAAAAATCAATCCGGCCGGCGCGCCGAACTACGTTCCGGGCGAATACAAACTGGGCGAAGATTTCACCTACGCGGTAGAGTTCGAAGTGTACCCGGAAGTTGAACTGCAGGGTCTGGAAGCGATCGAAGTAGAAAAACCGGTTGTTGAAGTGACCGACGCTGACGTTGACACCATGCTGGAAACCCTGCGCAAGCAGCAGGCCACCTGGAAAGACAAAGAAGGCGCAGTTGACGCTGAAGATCGCGTAACCATCGACTTCACCGGTTCCGTAGACGGCGAAGAGTTCGAAGGCGGCAAAGCGTCTGACTTCGTACTGGCGATGGGTCAGGGTCGTATGATCCCGGGCTTCGAAGACGGTATCAAAGGCCACAAAGCGGGTGACGAGTTCACCATCGACGTGACCTTCCCGGAAGAGTACCACGCTGAAAACCTGAAAGGTAAAGCGGCTAAGTTCGTTATCAACCTGAAGAAAGTTGAAGAACGTGAACTGCCGGAGCTGACCGAAGAATTCATCAAACGTTTCGGCGTGGAAGATGGTTCCGTCGCTGGCCTGCGCGCTGAAGTGCGTAAAAACATGGAACGCGAGCTGAAAGGCGCTGTGCGTAACCGCGTGAAGTCTCAGGCTATCGAAGGTCTGGTTAAAGCTAACGAAATCGACGTTCCGGCGGCCCTGATCGACAGCGAAATCGACGTGCTGCGTCGCCAGGCTGCTCAGCGTTTCGGTGGCAACGAGAAACAGGCTCTGGAACTGCCGCGTGAGCTGTTCGAAGAGCAGGCTAAACGCCGCGTAGTGGTTGGCCTGCTGCTGGGCGAAGTGATTCGCACCAACGAGCTGAAAGCTGACGAAGAGCGCGTGAAAGGCCTGATCGAAGAGATGGCTTCTGCTTACGAAGATCCGTCAGAAGTGGTTGAGTTCTACAGCAAGAACAAAGAGCTGATGGACAACATGCGCAACGTGGCGCTGGAAGAGCAGGCTGTTGAAGCCGTGCTGGCGAAAGCCAAAGTGTCTGAAAAAGCCACTTCCTTCAACGAACTGATGAACCAGCAGGCGTAATTTCGCCGCGATGGTGTAAGGTTCGTGCAAAAACCCGTTGCCGAAAGGCGGCGGGTTTTTTTTTAGGATAATGCCAGCCTCAGGCACGGTGCTAAAACGCATTTACCATGATAGCGTTACAGCAAAAGCTTGTTATGCTTGAAATATGGCAACGCCATCCCCATTACCGGGGGAGGCAACTGCATCCGCAATTGCACGCGTGTTGAAGAGGCGGTGACGCGTTCAGCGGATAGAAACTGTGGCTGATAATCCGTCCGTAAGGTTACAATCAGTGCAGCAGGTATTTTAAAATTACTCCAGGAGACGGAAATGTCATACAGTGGCGAACGAGACAACTTTGCACCCCATATGGCCCTGGTGCCGATGGTCATTGAACAGACCTCACGCGGTGAACGTTCTTTTGATATCTACTCCCGTCTGCTTAAGGAACGCGTCATTTTTCTGACCGGCCAGGTCGAAGACCACATGGCAAACCTGATCGTGGCGCAGATGCTGTTTCTGGAAGCGGAAAACCCGGAAAAAGACATTTACCTGTACATTAACTCTCCGGGCGGGGTGATCACCGCCGGGATGTCGATCTATGACACCATGCAGTTCATCAAGCCGGACGTCAGCACCATCTGTATGGGACAGGCCGCGTCCATGGGCGCGTTCCTGTTGACCGCCGGGGCGAAGGGCAAGCGTTTCTGCCTGCCGAACTCCCGCGTGATGATCCACCAGCCGCTGGGCGGCTATCAGGGGCAGGCGACGGATATTGAGATCCACGCCCGTGAAATCCTGAAGGTGAAAGGACGGATGAATGAGCTGATGGCGCATCATACCGGCCAGTCTCTTGAGCAGATTGAGCGTGACACCGAGCGTGACCGCTTCCTCTCTGCTGCGGAAGCCGTGGAGTACGGACTGGTCGACTCTATTTTGACCCATCGTAATTGATGCCCGAGGCGCAAGGGTGCCGCTTTACGCTGCATCCTTCTCGCCACGTCTGCTAAGCGGTTGGCATTTTTCCGGAGGCTTGCCGGGCAGGCAGGCGGCCGGTAGCTTCGCTACCGCCTCGATGTAGCGCGAAGGATTTTGTGTATATACTAATGAAGGGCGGCACAACGCTATATGGCGGCTTGCGCCTGAGAATGGCATTTGCGTCGTCGTGTGCGGCACAAAGAACTTAAAAAGAGGTTTGGACTCATGACAGATAAACGCAAAGATGGATCGGGCAAATTGTTGTATTGCTCTTTTTGCGGCAAAAGCCAGCATGAAGTGCGTAAGCTGATCGCCGGGCCATCCGTGTATATCTGCGACGAATGCGTTGATTTATGTAACGACATCATTCGCGAAGAGATTAAAGAAGTTGCGCCGCACCGCGAGCGCAGCGCGCTGCCGACGCCGCACGAGATTCGCCACCACCTTGATGACTACGTCATCGGTCAGGAACAGGCGAAAAAAGTGTTGGCGGTCGCGGTATACAACCACTACAAACGTCTGCGCAATGGCGATACCAGCAATGGCGTAGAGCTGGGTAAAAGTAACATTCTGCTGATCGGGCCGACCGGCTCCGGTAAAACGCTGCTGGCGGAAACGCTGGCGCGCCTGCTGGATGTGCCGTTTACCATGGCGGACGCCACCACCCTGACCGAAGCCGGTTATGTGGGTGAGGACGTCGAAAATATCATTCAGAAACTGTTGCAGAAGTGCGACTACGACGTGCAGAAAGCGCAGCGCGGCATCGTCTATATCGACGAAATCGACAAAATTTCGCGTAAATCCGACAACCCGTCGATTACCCGCGACGTCTCCGGTGAAGGCGTGCAACAGGCGCTGCTGAAGCTTATCGAGGGCACCGTCGCCGCCGTTCCACCGCAGGGCGGGCGCAAACACCCGCAGCAGGAGTTCCTGCAGGTTGATACCTCCAAGATCCTGTTTATCTGCGGCGGCGCGTTTGCCGGTCTGGATAAAGTGATTTCCCACCGTGTGGAAACCGGCTCCGGCATTGGTTTTGGCGCGACGGTTAAAGCGAAGTCCGACAAAGCGAGCGAAGGCGAACTGCTGGCCCAGGTCGAGCCGGAAGATCTGATCAAGTTTGGTTTGATTCCGGAATTCATTGGCCGTCTGCCGGTAGTGGCGACCCTGAACGAGCTGAGCGAAGAAGCGCTGATCCAGATCCTGAAAGAGCCGAAAAACGCCCTGACCAAGCAGTATCAGGCGCTGTTTAGCCTGGAAGGCGCAGAGCTTGAATTCCGCGACGAAGCGCTGGATGCCATCGCCAAGAAAGCGATGGCGCGTAAAACCGGCGCCCGTGGCCTGCGTTCCATTGTGGAAGCGGCGCTGCTGGACACCATGTATGACCTGCCTTCGATGGAAGATGTCGAAAAAGTGGTCATTGATGAGTCGGTTATCGCCGGGCAGAGCAAACCGTTGCTGATCTACGGCAAACCGGAAGCTCAGCAGGCATCTGGCGAATAATTAGCCATTTCACTCAAGCAGTTAACAAAAAGGGGGGATTTTATCTCCCCTTTTATTTTTCCTGCATTCCCGCCGTTGAATGTGTGGAATACATCCCCATATACTGGATTACATATTAACGACGATGCAGTGGAGTGTGGCGTCGTCGGCTACCTGGCGGACTTTAAACTAAGAGAGAGCTCTATGAATCCTGAGCGTTCTGAACGCATTGAAATCCCCGTATTGCCGTTGCGCGATGTGGTGGTTTATCCGCACATGGTCATACCCCTGTTCGTAGGGCGGGAAAAATCTATCCGTTGCCTCGAAGCGGCCATGGACCATGATAAAAAAATCATGCTGGTTGCGCAGAAAGAAGCGTCGACGGATGAGCCGGGTGTAAACGATCTTTTCACCGTTGGAACCGTGGCGTCTATTTTGCAGATGCTGAAGCTGCCGGACGGCACCGTGAAGGTGCTGGTCGAAGGGCTACAGCGTGCACGCATTTCTGCGCTGTCTGATAATGGCGAACATTTCTCGGCGAAAGCGGAGTATCTCGACTCGCCGGCGATTGACGAACGTGAGCAGGAAGTGCTGGTTCGTACCGCTATCAGCCAGTTTGAAGGCTATATCAAGCTGAATAAAAAGATCCCACCGGAAGTGCTGACGTCGCTGAACAGCATCGACGATCCGGCGCGCCTGGCGGATACCATCGCGGCGCATATGCCGCTGAAGCTGGCGGACAAGCAGTCCGTGCTGGAGATGTCCGACGTCAACGAACGTCTGGAATATCTGATGGCGATGATGGAATCGGAAATCGATCTGCTGCAGGTTGAGAAGCGCATTCGCAACCGCGTCAAAAAGCAGATGGAGAAATCCCAGCGCGAGTACTATCTGAACGAGCAAATGAAAGCGATTCAGAAAGAACTCGGCGAGATGGACGACGCCCCGGACGAAAACGAAGCGCTGAAGCGCAAGATCGACGCGGCGAAAATGCCGAAAGAGGCGAAAGAGAAAACCGAAGCGGAACTGCAGAAGCTGAAGATGATGTCGCCGATGTCTGCGGAAGCGACCGTCGTGCGTGGCTACATCGACTGGATGGTGCAGGTGCCGTGGAATGCGCGCAGTAAGGTCAAAAAAGACCTGCGTCAGGCCCAGGAGATCCTCGATACCGATCACTATGGTCTGGAGCGCGTGAAGGACCGCATCCTTGAGTATCTCGCGGTGCAGAGCCGGGTGAACAAAATCAAGGGGCCGATCCTCTGCCTGGTGGGACCGCCGGGGGTAGGTAAAACCTCATTGGGTCAATCTATCGCCAAAGCGACCGGCCGGAAATACGTCCGCATGGCGCTGGGCGGCGTGCGCGATGAAGCGGAAATTCGCGGTCATCGTCGGACCTATATTGGCTCGATGCCGGGCAAACTGATCCAGAAAATGGCGAAAGTGGGGGTGAAAAACCCGCTGTTCCTGCTGGATGAGATCGACAAAATGTCTTCCGACATGCGCGGCGACCCGGCTTCCGCGTTGCTTGAGGTGCTGGATCCGGAACAGAACGTGGCCTTTAACGACCACTATCTGGAAGTGGATTACGATCTCAGCGACGTGATGTTCGTGGCGACGTCCAACTCCATGAACATTCCGGCGCCGCTGCTGGACCGTATGGAAGTAATTCGCCTCTCGGGTTACACCGAAGATGAAAAACTGAACATCGCCAAGCGTCACCTGCTGCCGAAGCAGATCGAACGCAACGCGCTGAAGAAAGGCGAACTGACCGTCGACGATAGCGCCATTATCGGCATTATTCGTTACTACACCCGTGAAGCGGGCGTTCGTAGCCTGGAGCGTGAAATCTCCAAGCTGTGCCGTAAGGCCGTTAAGCAGCTGTTGCTGGATAAGACGCTGAAACACATCGAAATTAACGGTGAGAATCTGCATGATTATCTCGGCGTGCAGCGCTTCGACTATGGCCGCGCCGATAGTGAGAACCGCGTCGGTCAGGTGACCGGTCTGGCGTGGACGGAAGTGGGCGGCGATCTGCTGACCATCGAAACCGCCTGCGTACCGGGTAAAGGCAAACTGACCTACACCGGCTCGCTGGGCGAGGTGATGCAGGAGTCGATTCAGGCTGCGCTGACCGTGGTACGTTCGCGGGCGGACAAGCTGGGCATTAACGCCGACTTCTACGAGAAGCGTGATATTCACGTCCACGTACCGGAAGGGGCGACGCCGAAGGATGGCCCGAGCGCGGGTATCGCCATGTGTACGGCGCTGGTCTCCTGCCTGACCGGCAACCCGGTTCGCGCCGATGTGGCGATGACCGGGGAGATTACGCTGCGTGGTCAGGTGCTGCCAATCGGCGGTCTGAAGGAAAAACTGCTCGCGGCGCATCGCGGCGGTATTAAGACTGTTCTGATTCCTGATGAGAACAAACGCGACCTTGAAGAAATTCCGGATAACGTTATCGCCGATTTGGATATCCATCCGGTGAAACGAATCGAGGAAGTTCTGACACTTGCGCTGCAGAACGAACCGTTCGGCATGCAGGTTGTGACCGCGAAATAGTGATTCTGCGCAAATTGCGCTAATAAAAATAGGGCTGGTAAGTCATTTCGGACTTGCCAGCCTTTTTTTGTGTAGCTAACTTAGATCGCTGGCAGGGGGGTCATCGACAACTGCTGTTGTAAGGGCATGACAGTCCTGATATAACTGCTGCGCGGTCGCACTATGAAGGACTCTGGTGCGATATAAATTATAAAGAGAGGAAGAGAACAGTGAATAAATCTCAACTGATTGACAAAATTGCTGCGGGTGCGGACATTTCTAAAGCTGCAGCTGGACGTGCGTTAGATGCTTTAATCGCTTCTGTTACTGAATCTCTGCAGGCTGGGGATGACGTTGCGCTGGTAGGTTTCGGTACCTTTGCTGTTAAAGAACGTGCCGCCCGTACTGGTCGCAACCCACAAACAGGTAAAGAAATTACTATCGCTGCCGCAAAAGTGCCGGGCTTCCGTGCTGGTAAAGCGCTGAAAGACGCGGTGAACTGATCGGCTTTCCCGTCAGGGAATGTGACGAAGTACAAGGGCGCATCGTGAGATGTGCCTTTTTTATTGCCTTTTCAGACCACTTTATGTGTGTTTATCGCCACTTGTGGGCTGACAATCACCCTGTTTTCTTGTCAAAATACGTCCTCACGCGCGGCGGCCATCACGTGCTATGCTGCGCGAGCTAAAGTCATCTACAGCGGAGCGTTGTTACACCATGATGGACAACCTACGCACGGCCGCCAACAGCGTCGTGCTCAAGATTATTTTCGGTATCATTATCGTCTCGTTCATTTTGACCGGGGTGAGTGGTTACCTGATTGGCGGTGGCAAAAACTATGCCGCAAAAGTGAATGGCCAGGAGATTGGCCGTGGGCAGTTTGAAAACGCCGTCGCCAGCGAACGTAACCGTATGCAGCAGCAGCTTGGCGATCAGTTCTCCGAGCTGGCGGCGAACGAAAACTACATGAAAACCATGCGCCAGCAGGTGCTGAACCGCCTGATCGATGAGTCGCTTCTGGATCAGTATGCCCGCGAGCTGGGCCTCAGCATCAGCGATGAGCAGGTGAAGCAGGCGATCTTCCAGACCCAGGCGTTCCAGACGAACGGTAAGTTCGACAACCAGCGTTTCAGCGGTATTGTCGCCCAGATGGGAATGACCACCGATCAGTACGCCCAGGCGCTGCGTAACCAGCTGACCACGCAGCAGCTGATTAACGCCATTGCGGGTACCGACTTCATGCTGCCGGGCGAGTCCGATCAGCTGGCGGCGCTGGTGTCTCAGCAGCGTGTCGTCCGCGAAGCGACCATCAACGTCAACGCCCTGGCGGCAAAACAGACCGCCAGCGATGAGGAAATCAACGCTTTCTGGCAGCAGAATCAGGCCCGTTTTATGGCGCCGGAGCAGTTCCGCGTGAGCTACATCAAGATGGATGCCGCCAGCATGCAGGAAAACGCCTCTGACGAAGAAATCCAGTCATGGTATGACCAGCATAAAGATCAGTTCACTCAGCCGCAGCGTAATCGCTACAGCGTGATTCAGACTAAAACTGAAGCCGACGCGAAAGCGGTGCTGGCCGAGCTGCAAAAAGGCGCTGATTTCGCCACGCTGGCAAAAGAAAAATCGACCGATATTATTTCTGCCCGCAACGGCGGCGATATGGGGTGGATGGAAGATGCCTCTACCGTGCCTGAGCTGAAAGAGGCCGGCCTGAAAGAGAAAGGCCAGCTCTCCGGGGTGATCAAATCCTCGGTTGGCTTCCTGGTGGCCCGTCTGGACGACGTCCAGCCGGCGCAGGTCAAACCGCTGGCTGACGTGCGCAATGACATTGCGGCGAAAGTGAAGCAGGAGAAAGCGCTGGATGCTTACTATGCGCTGCAGCAGAAGGTGAGCGATGCGGCCAGCAACGATAATGAATCGCTGGCGGGCGCGGCGCAGGTCGCCGGAGTGCAGGTGGTGGAAACCGGCTGGTTTGGCCGCGATAACCTGCCGGAAGAGCTGAACTTTAAACCGGTCGCTGACGCTATCTTCAACGGCGGTCTGGTCGGTGTGAACGGCGCGCCGGGCAGCAACTCTGACATCATTACCGTTGATGGCGATCGCGCTTTTGTTCTGCGTATCAGCGAGCACAAAGCCGAGGCGGTGAAACCGCTGGCCGAAGTGAAGGCGCAGGTCAGCGATATCGTTAAGCACAATAAAGCGGAACAGCAGGCGAAGCTGGATGCCGATAAGCTGCTGGCGGCGCTGAAAGACGGCAAAGGCGATGAGGCGATTAAGGCGGCTGGCCTGAGCTTTGGCGCGCCGCAGACGCTTTCCCGTACCGGCCAGGATCCGCTGAGCCAGCTGGCATTCACTCTGCCGCTGCCGCAGCAGGGCAAACCGGTCTATGGCGTTGGCAGCAACATGCAAGGCGATGTGGTGCTGGTGGCGCTGGATGAAGTGAAAGCAGGCAGCATGCCGGAAGAGCAGAAGAAGGCTATGGTTCAGGGGATTACCCAGAACAATGCCCAAATCGCTTTCGAAGCGCTGATGAGCAACCTGCGCAAGGCGGCGAAAATTAAGCTGGGCGACAGCATCGACCAGCAGCAGTAATTTCGCGTCGTTTCGCAAAAATATGCAACACCATGTAATCCTCAGGGGCCGCTTTCGCGGCCCTTTCCATTTCTGTGATTTGCCTTTTGTCGGCCATCCGCACTGACGCTATCGTAGCCTTGCTGTCTACACACAAGGAGATATCAGCATGAAATATGGAATAAAAGCACTGATGGCCGCGGGCGTTCTGGTTTTCGCGGTAGGCGCACAGGGTGCGCTGGCCGCCCCCGCCAGCGGCAAATCGGTGGTAACCAAAGAGCATGTCCCGGCGTCCTCTTCGGCGAAAGCGAAAGCGGAACCCGGCGAGGCCGACAACGGGGCGACCAAAGTCAGCATTAACCACGCCAGCGCCGAGCAGCTGGCGCAGGCTCTGAATGGCGTGGGGTTGAAAAAAGCCCAGGCGATTGTCAGCTACCGTGAGGAGTACGGGCCGTTTAAAACCCTTGATGACCTGAAGCAGGTCCCGGGGATGGGCAGTGCGCTGGTGGAGCGGAATTTAGCCCATCTGACGCTGTAAATTTTATGCCAGCGCTTGCACAGCGGTGATTTTTTGCCAGGATAAAGAGGTTGCATTAAGTGGTGTGACCTCTTACCTCACAAACAACAATAACAGAAAGGCATTGATGCTATGCAGACACAAATTAAAGTTCGCGGCTATCATCTGGACGTCTACCAGCATGTGAATAACGCACGCTACCTGGAGTTCCTTGAGGAGGCCCGCTGGGATGGCTTGGAAAATAGCCCGGCGTTTCAGTGGATGACCGAGAAAAACATCGCCTTCGTGGTGGTGAATATTAATATCAACTACCGCCGTCCGGCGGTCCTGGGCGATGTGCTGACGGTGAGCAGCAAACTGGAGCAACTCAACGGCAAAAGCGGCACGCTCAGCCAGGTGGTCACCCTCAACCCCAATGGCGAGGTGGTGGCCGATGCGCTGATCACCTTCGTCTGTATTGATTTGAAAACCCAGAAGGCGCTGCCGCTGGAAGGGGAACTGCGTGAGAAACTCGACCAGATGAACTTGCGCTGACAACCGTCGCGTGCGTGCCGGGCGGTGGCGCGCCTCGCCCCCCGGAAGGTGATGAACCCCTTGCCCCGGTATGCGTAGCGCCACCGGGGAATTTGAACTGAAGCTTCGGGCAGATACCTCTTCGGAGGCTATGCCTGTGTCAAGCCGGTTTTTTGCTTCATCACCGCCATTACCCCGACCTTATCGGCCAGATACTGGTTGAGCCCGTTAGCGCGCAGGTTGCAGGCGGCGCACTGGCCGCAGCCATCGCCCTTAATGCCGTTGTAGCAGGTGAGGGTTTCCCGGCGCACCAGATCCAGCTGACCCCAGTAGTCGGCCAGCGCCCAGGTCTCGGCTTTGTTCAGCCACATCAGCGGGGTTTCAAAGCGAATGTCTTTCGCCATCCCAAGGCTGACGGCGTGGTGCAGCGCTTTGACAAACTCATCGCGGCAGTCCGGGTAGCCGGAGAAATCGGTCTCGCACACGCCGGTGATGATAGCGTCGGCTTTTACCTGATAGGCGTAGATTGCCGTCAGGGTTAAAAACAGAATATTGCGCCCCGGGACAAAAGTATTGGGAATGCCCTCGGCATCAGGCTGATAGTCCGGTACCGGAATGTTATCGCGGGTCAGGCTGCTGACCGCCAGTTCATTGAGCAGGGTAACGTCCAGCACTTTATGCGCGACGGCGCCAAGTTTCAGGGCGAGTTCGCGCGCAACGTCGATTTCCGCGCGGTGGCGTTGGCCATAATCAAAAGTGACGCAATGCACTTCATCATACTGTTGCAGAGCCTGCACCAGACAGGTGGTTGAATCTTGTCCTCCGCTGAAGACAACTACGGCGCGTTTCATGGCAATTCCTGACTTAATGAGTAAAGGCGATATGGTAGCGCCAGACGCCCGCCACCACCAGCTCTCTCACGTCGACGCCGGCAGCCAGGCGCTGGCGAAGTCGAACCAGCCGCGGGCGTTGAGGCGCAAGCCATTGACACCCGGCGGGGCGCTGATCCGATAGTTGTATTTAAACAGCGGCGTCATGATGGCGTCTTCCATCAGGTTGTTGAATACGTTGCGCAGCGCATCGTTGCGGCTGCGGGCTTCCGGCTGCGCCTGTACCGCGTCTAATGTCGCCTGCAGATGGGCATATTGCGCCCCGGTCAGCAAATTGGGCCACAGCATATCGCAGCGCAGCCACTGCTCCAGGGCATACTCTGGCGCTTCGCCGATCAGGCGGTCGCCCATCATCAGGTCGGCCTGCCCCAGATGCTGGCAGCCCTCCCAGTTTTTGGCGTCATGAAACAGAAGCGTCAGCTCGCAGCCCAGCACAGCCAGCCGCTGTCTCAGCTGTTCGGCCATGGCGTGGAGTTCGACCGGCAGATGGTAGAGCAGCGTGAGCCTGGCCGGCAGCGGCACCGCGCTGTTTTCCGGCCCCTGCGGGATGGACCATCCCGGCAACACCTCATGGCTTGGCGTAATCAGATCCTCGTCGAGCGGCAGCGTTTCCAGCAACGATGAGCGGTGAATTATCGATACCAGCCGCTGGGCCTGCGCTTTGCTAAGCCGAGGGCTGTGACGCAGGGTCAGATAGCAGAAGCCAAGACTGATGCTGTTGCTGACCTGGCGCAGGTTATGGAGCTCTTCGCGATCGCCAATCGTGATCTGCACCGGGTGGCGGCAGCTGGTCCCGAGATCGCGATCGAAGAGCTGGGGGGTGATCCAGTACTCCACCGCCTGGATCAGCGGATGCCGCAGATGGTAGCGGGGATGGTTCTCCAGGCGGACGAGTTCCGGACTAAACCGCTTCAGGCGGAACGGTCCGCAGCCGATGGCCGGATCGTCAGGATGGGCCAGCACGCTGCAATAGCTGGCGAGGCGGAACGGCAGCCAGTAGTCAGGACGATGCAGCGTGATGGTGAGGCACTGGGCGTGAGTGACATCGATGCGGCTGATGCTGGCGAAGAGGGTCCGCAAGGCGGGCAGATCCAGCAGCAGCAGTAAGCGCTGCCGCAGCTGTGCGGTTTCCACCGCATCGCCGTTGTGCCAGCACAGCGTGGAGCGGATATAAAACTGCCAGCGCAGGCCGTCAGGGGAGACCTGCCAGTGGTGCGCCAGATCGCCGATCGGCATAGTGTCGCCTTCGTCGAAGCGCGTCAGCCCGGCATAGATCTGCCCGGCCAGATGCTGCTCGGCGCGTCCGGGCAGAAAGCCGGGGCGTAGCGGCTCCAGCGGGCGATAGTATGGAATACGCAGCGTCGGGGTATTATTTTGCCACTGACCGCCCAGAAAGGGGTGGAGCAGGGCTTTCAGCTCCACCGGGGCCAGCTGCGCCAGCTCCAGCGCGTTTTGCTGCTGACCTTTATGCAGCGCCAGCTCCATCATCTCATTGCGCAAACGTTCCGGCGTTTTGTAAAAAGAGAGCAGTCCGCGCTTGCCGCGCCCGGAGCGGGCCTGCCAGCTTAACCATCCGGCCTCTTGCGCCTGACGCAGCAGGGTACGGACATGGCGTTCGCTGCAAAAACAGCGTTCCGCCAGTTCGCCGACGGTGACCTGCTGCGGCGCCCCGGCTGAGGGTTGCCACAGCCGCTGGTACTGATTTAAACGGTGTAAGAGTCGCATAAGCGCTGTCGTCCACCGGGCCGTAATAAACCCGGAACAATTTATATTATCTATTCACTATTACTTCCGTATATCCCAGGTGATACTGCAGCACAAGCGAAGCCCATCACACATTGGGGAAAACACCATGGCAAAACTGGCAGCATTTGATATGGACGGCACCTTGCTGATGCCGGACCATCGTCTCGGAGAAAAGACGCTCACCGCGCTGAAACGGCTGCGGGAACGCGATATCACCCTGACGTTCGCCACCGGCCGCCATGCGCTGGAGATGCACCATGTGATGGGTGAGTTTTCCCTGGACGCCTTTCTGATCACGGGCAACGGGACGCGCATCCACTCGCTGGAAGGGCAGGAGCTGTACCGTCAGGATCTCAATCCCGAGGTAGCGGAAGAAGTGCTGCATAGTCGATGGGATACCCGGGCCAGCATGCACGTGTTTAATGACGGCGGTTGGTTCACCGGCCAGGCAAGGCCAGAGCTGCTGAAGGCGCATGTCTTTAGCGGGTTTCGCTATCAACTGTGCGATCCGAAACGTATGTCGGCGCATCATGTCACCAAGATCTGCTTCTGCGGCGATCATGACGATCTGCGCCGCCTGCGGATCCAACTGAATGAGGCGCTGGGCCAGCGCGCGTTTCTCTGCTTCTCGGCGATGGACTGTCTGGAAGTGCTGCCGGTTGGCTGCAATAAAGGCGCGGCGCTGGCGAGGCTGAGCCAGCACCTGGGCCTCACCCTACAGGAGTGCATGGCCTTCGGCGATGCGATGAACGATCGCGAGATGCTTCGCAGCGTCGGGCGGGGGTTCATCATGGGCAACGCGATGCCGCAGCTGAAAGCCGAGCTGCCGCATCTCCCGGTTATCGGCGACTGCCGGCATCAGGCGGTCTCCCATTTTTTAACGCATTGGCTGGATAATCCTGATCTTCCTTATTCCCCCGAATAGAGAGACCCTTCCAGCAAGCCAGATAGCATTTTATCTGGCTTTTTTTATGTTCTGCCGACCAGCCGGGCGAGCTCCGCCTGCCAGGGGGCGATATCGCCGATGTTGGCCGCCACCCACTGTGGGTTGTAATAGCTTTCCAGATAACGCTCGCCGCTGTCGCACAGCAGGGTCACGAGAGAACCCGTGCGTCCTTCCTCGCGCATCCGCGCGGCCAGCTGCAGCACCCCCCACATATTGGTCCCGGTCGAGGCGCCGACTTTTCGTCCAAGCTGCGTTTCCAGCCACAAAGCAGTGGCCACGCTCGCCGCATCCGGCACGCGCAGCATCTCATCGACAACGTCGGGAATAAATGATGGCTCGACCCGCGGGCGGCCGATGCCTTCAATTTTGCTGCCAACCGGGCTGCGCAGGCTGGCGTCGCGAGTCTGCCAGTAATCGAGGAACACCGAATTTTGCGGATCGACAACCATCAGCTGCGTCTCGTAGCCCTGGCTGCGAATATAGCGGCCAATGGTCGCTGAGGTGCCGCCGGTGCCGGCGCTCATCACGATCCACGATGGCTGCGGGTGCGGCTCATGGCTCATCTGGCGGAAAATACTGTCGGCGATATTGTTATTGCCGCGCCAGTCGGTGGCCCGCTCGGCGAAGGTAAACTGATCCATATAGTGACCGTTCAGCTCGCGTGCCAGCGTTTCGGAAGCCGCGTAGATTTCGCAGGCGTTCTGCACAAAATGGCAGCGTCCGCCGTAGAACTCGATCTGTTCGATTTTGCGTCTGGCGGTGCAGGAGGGCATCACGGCGATAAACGGCAGCCCCAGCAGGCGGGCGAAATAGGCTTCAGAAACCGCGGTCGAACCCGAAGACGATTCGATAATCGTGGTGCCTTCTTTGATCCAGCCGTTGCACAGGCCATAGAGAAACAGCGACCGCGCCAGACGGTGTTTGAGGCTACCGGTCGGATGCGTACTTTCATCCTTCAGATAAATCGGGATCCCGGGAAAACCAGGCAGCGCCAGGCGAATCAGGTGTGTATCGGCGGAACGCTGATAGTCGGCGTTAATTTCACTAATGGCGTGTTTTACCCAGGCGCTATTCATCTCGGATTCCTGTTTGTCATTTTGTGCCCAGCTTAGCGGATTGTGCGGGAAAAATTGTTGCTATTTAGCCTTTCAATTACAATTGCGGGAGTAAATTATTCTCTCTGGTGGCCTTATGTTAGATAAAATTGACCGTAAGCTGCTGGCGCTGCTGCAGGAAGATTGCACCCTCTCTTTGCAGGCGCTGGCTGATGCCGTTAATCTGACCACGACCCCTTGCTGGAAACGCCTGAAACGACTCGAGGATGAGGGTATTCTCCGCGGGCGCGTCGCCTTACTGGATGCGGAAAAGGTGGGGCTGGGGCTGACGGCGTTTGTCCTGATCAAGACCCAACATCACAGCAGCGACTGGTATTGCCATTTTGTGAGCGAAGTGACGCAGATGGCTGAAGTGCTCGGCTTCTGGCGGATGGCGGGGGAGTATGACTATTTGCTGCGGGTGCAGGTGGCCGATATGAAGCGCTATGACGACTTTTATAAACGTTTGGTGAACAGCGTGCCGGGGCTGTCGGATGTCACTTCGAGTTTTGCCATGGAACAGATAAAATACACCACCGCCTTGCCTGTCGAATAACGGTATTGCGCCGTAACCCATAACAAAATCAGGATCTTACTGCTTGCGATTATTTGCACAACTCAGCTGGTATTTCCGCCGGGAGTGGCGCCGCTATCTTGGCGCCATTGCCCTGCTGGCCATTATTGCCGTCCTGCAGCTTGTTCCGCCGAAGGTGGTGGGCATTGTGGTCGACGGCGTGACGCAACAACATTACACCGCGGAGAAGGTGTGGATGTGGATCGGCGCGCTGGTGCTGATCGCGGTGATGGTTTACCTGCTGCGCTATGTCTGGCGCGTGCTGCTGTTCGGCGCCTCTTACCAGCTGGCGGTTGAACTGCGGGAAGATTTTTACCGGCAGCTGAGCCGCCAGCATCCGGCGTTCTATTTGCGCCATCGCACCGGGGATCTGATCGCCCGCGCTACCAACGACGTGGACCGGGTGGTGTTTGCCGCCGGTGAAGGGGTGTTAACCCTGGTGGATTCCCTGGTGATGGGCTGTGCGGTGTTGATTGTGATGTCGACGCAGATTAGCTGGCAGCTCACCCTGCTGGCGCTGCTGCCGATGCCGCTGATGGCCCTGGCGATCAAACGCAACGGCGATGCCCTTCACGAACGTTTTCGCGTTGCCCAGGCGGCCTTTTCCAGCCTCAACGATCGCACGCAGGAGAGCCTGACCAGCATCCGCATGATTAAGGCGTTCGGGCTGGAGGATCGCCAGTCGGCGCAGTTTGCCGCCGATGCGGCCGATACCGGAGCGAAAAATATGCGCGTGGCGCGCATTGACGCTCGCTTCGACCCTACTATCTATATCGCCATCGGGGCGGCGAATCTGCTGGCCATCGGCGGCGGCAGCTGGATGGTGATCCACGGTAGCCTGACGCTGGGTCAGCTCACCAGCTTTGTGATGTACCTTGGTCTGATGATCTGGCCGATGCTGGCGCTGGCGTGGATGTTTAACATCGTGGAGCGCGGTAGCGCGGCCTATGGTCGTATTCGCACCATGCTCGAAGAGGCGCCGGCGGTGGACGACGGGACCGAGACGGTACCGGCTGGCCGCGGCGTCCTGCAGGTCGCTATCCGCGATTTCATCTATCCGCAGGCGAGCAAGCCTTCGCTGGAACAGGTTAATTTTACCCTGCAGCCGGGGCAAATGCTGGGCATCTGCGGGCCGACGGGCGCTGGCAAAAGCACCATTCTGGCCCTGCTGCAGCGCCATTTTGACGTCACCAGCGGCGAGATCCGCTTTCACGATCTGCCGCTACCGCGTCTGCAGCTCGACAGCTGGCGCGAACGGCTGGCGGTGGTCAATCAGACGCCGTTTTTATTCTCCGATACCGTCGCCAATAATATCGCGCTGGGAAAACCGGACGCGACGCCGGAACAGATTGAGCGGGTGGCGCGGCTGGCCAGCGTGCATGACGACATTCTGCGTCTGCCCCAGGGGTACGATACCGAAGTGGGCGAGCGCGGCGTGATGCTCTCCGGCGGCCAGAAACAGCGCATCTCGATTGCCCGCGCTCTGCTGCTGGAGGCCGAAATTCTGATCCTTGATGATGCTTTATCCGCGGTGGATGGCCGCACCGAACACCAGATCCTGCATAACCTGCGCCAGTGGGGAGAGGGGCGGACGGTTATCATCAGCGCCCACCGCCTGTCGGCGCTGACTGAGGCCAGCGAAATCCTGGTGCTGCAGCATGGGCATGTCGCCCAGCGCGGCCGCCATGAGGCGCTGGCGGTGCAGCCCGGCTGGTACCGCGACATGTATCGGTATCAGCAGCTGGAAGCCGCGCTCGACGAGGTTCCCCAGGAGCAAGAGGAGGCCCTGGATGCGTAGCTTTACCGAACTCTGGCCGACGCTTAGACGCCTGCTGGCCTATGGTTCACCGTGGCGTAAGCCGCTGGCCATCGCGGTGGCGATGATGTGGATCGCGGCGGCGGCGGAGGTGAGCGGCCCGCTGCTTATCAGCTATTTCATCGACAATATGGTGGCGAAACAGACTCTGCCGCTGAAGCTGGTGGCAGGCCTGGCGGCAGCCTATATCGGTCTGCAGCTGCTGGCGGCGCTACTGCATTATAACCAGTCGCTGCTGTTTAACCGCGCCGCGGTCGGCGTGGTCCAGCAGTTACGCAGCGATGTGATGGATGCCGCCCTGCATCAGCCGCTCAGCGAGTTTGATACTCAGCCGGTCGGGCAGCTGATCTCACGCGTGACCAACGATACCGAAGTCATTCGTGACCTGTATGTGACGGTAGTGGCGACGGTGCTCCGCAGCGCGGCGCTGATTGGCGCGATGCTGGTGGCGATGTTTAGCCTCGACTGGCGGATGGCGCTGGTGGCGATCGCGATTTTCCCGGCGGTGCTGATCGTGATGATCATTTATCAGCGCTATAGCACGCCGATCGTGCGCCGGGTGCGCGCCTGGCTTGCCGACATCAACGATGGCTTTAACGAAGTGATCAACGGCATGGGGGTCATCCAGCAGTTCCGCCAGCAGGCGCGCTTTGGCGAACGGATGCGCGAGGCCAGCTACGCCCACTACCTGGCGCGGATGCAGACGCTGCGCCTGGACGGTTTTCTGCTGCGTCCGCTGCTGAGCCTCTTTTCCTCGCTGGTGCTGTGCGGGCTGCTGATGCTGTTCGGCTTTAGCGCGGCGGGCACGATTGAGGTCGGGGTGCTGTACGCGTTTATCAGCTATCTCGGACGCCTCAACGAGCCGCTCATTGAGCTGACCACCCAGCAGTCGATGCTGCAGCAGGCGGTGGTCGCCGGCGAACGCGTTTTCGAACTGATGGACCGTCCGCGCCAGGCGTGGGGCGCCGATGACGCGCCGCTGAGCAGCGGTCGGGTGGAAATCGACCATCTCTCCTTTGCCTACCGCGGGGATCGTCTGGTCCTCCAGGATATCACGCTGGATATACCGTCCCGCAGTTTTGTGGCGCTGGTCGGGCATACCGGCAGTGGGAAGAGTACCCTCGCCAGTCTGATGATGGGCTATTACCCGTTAACCCACGGGGAGATCCGCATCGATGGCCGGCCGCTCTCTTCTCTCAGCCACAGCGCGTTGCGTCGGGGCATCGCGATGGTGCAACAGGATCCGGTGGTGCTGGCGGATACCTTCTACGCCAACGTCGCGCTGGGCCGGGACATCAGCGAAACACAGGTCTGGGAAGCGCTGGAGGCGGTGCAGCTGGCGGCGGTGGCGCGCAGCATGAGCGACGGCCTGTACACCCAGCTGGGCGAGCAGGGCAATAATCTCTCCGTCGGACAGAAGCAGCTGCTGGCGCTGGCGCGCGTGCTGGTGGAGACCCCGCAGGTTCTGATTCTGGATGAGGCGACGGCGAACATCGACTCCGGCACCGAGCAGGCGATCCAGCAGGCGCTGGCGAAGGTTCGCCAGCATACCACTCTGGTGGTCATTGCCCATCGCCTGTCGACCATCGTTGAGGCGGATACCATTCTGGTCCTGCATCGCGGTCAGGCCGTCGAGCGGGGCAACCATCAGCAACTGCTGGCGGCGAAAGGCCGCTACTGGCAGATGTATCAGCTACAGCTGGCTGGTGAAGAGCTGGCGGCCAGCGCCAGAGAAGAGTCGCTCAGCGCCTGATGCACCACCAGTAGGCAGCGAAGGCGGGTCGGCCTGTCGTGGTGCAAAAACGTTACATCAAATGCACCGCCGTGGTGCATTTTTGCTCGTTAAACGCCTTTACGCAGGCTAATGCCTGACCTCTCGCCTGTTTTTTGCCATCAAAGGGCCGCTCAGCGGCCTTTTTTCATTTCTGGCATAGCCCTTGCTTTATATCCATCGTGTTAGCTGCGGCCATTACCGAATACTGACTGGAGGGGACTTATGAAGCTGGTTACCGTGGTAATCAAACCATTCAAACTGGAAGACGTGCGTGAAGCCTTGTCTTCCATCGGCATTCAGGGCCTGACGGTCACTGAAGTCAAAGGATTTGGCCGTCAGAAAGGTCATGCGGAGCTCTACCGCGGCGCCGAGTATAGCGTCAACTTTCTGCCAAAAGTGAAGATTGATGTGGCGATCGCCGACGATCAGCTGGATGAAGTTATCGATGTCATCAGCAAAGCGGCTTACACCGGAAAAATTGGCGACGGCAAAATTTTTGTCGCTGAATTGCAGCGCGTCATTCGCATCCGTACCGGCGAAGCTGACGAAGCGGCACTGTAATTTCCAGACCACACAGTGATGGGGAACGAAACAATGAAAATGGCAACAATGAAATCGGGTCTGGGGGCGTTAGCCCTTCTTCCGGGGCTGGCGATGGCCGCGCCTGCGGTGGCGGACAAAGCCGATAATGCGTTTATGATGATTTGCACCGCGCTGGTTCTGTTTATGACTATCCCGGGGATTGCGCTGTTTTACGGCGGGCTGATCCGCGGTAAGAACGTTCTTTCCATGCTGACGCAGGTGATTGTCACCTTTGGCCTCGTCTGCGTACTGTGGGTCATTTATGGCTATACCCTGGCCTTCGGCACCGGCGGCAGCTTCTTCGGCAGCTTTGACTGGGTAATGCTGAAAAATATTGAACTGAAAGCGCTGATGGGCACCTTCTATCAGTATATCCACGTCGCCTTCCAGGGCTCGTTCGCCTGCATCACCGTCGGGCTGATCGTCGGCGCGCTGGCTGAACGTATCCGTTTCTCCGCGGTGCTGATTTTCGTGGTGGTGTGGATGACGCTCTCCTACGTGCCGATTGCGCATATGGTCTGGGGCGGCGGTCTGCTGGCGACCCATGGCGCGCTGGATTTCGCCGGCGGCACCGTTGTGCACATCAACGCCGCGGTCGCCGGGCTGGTGGGCGCCTATATGATGGGCAAACGCGTGGGCTTCGGCAAAGAAGCGTTCAAACCGCATAACCTGCCGATGGTGTTCACCGGCACCGCTATCCTCTATGTGGGCTGGTTCGGCTTCAACGCCGGCTCTGCCAGCGCAGCGAATGAAATCGCGGCCCTGGCGTTCGTTAACACCGTCGTGGCGACCGCCGCGGCTATCCTGGCGTGGACCTTTGGCGAATGGGCTCTGCGCGGCAAACCTTCACTGCTGGGCGCCTGCTCCGGGGCAATTGCCGGTCTGGTTGGCGTTACGCCGGCGTGTGGTTATATCGGTGTCGGCGGCGCGCTGATCGTCGGTATCGCCTCTGGCCTGGCGGGTATCTGGGGCGTGACTGCGCTGAAACGCTGGCTGCGTGTGGATGACCCTTGCGACGTCTTCGGCGTCCACGGCGTCTGCGGCATCGTCGGCTGCATCCTGACCGGTATCTTCGCGGCGACGTCTCTGGGCGGCGTCGGTTATGCGGAAGGCGTCACCATGGGCCATCAGCTGCTGGTGCAGCTGGAAAGTATCGGCATTACCGTGGTCTGGTCCGGCGTCGTCGCTTTCATCGGCTACAAAGTGGCGGATATGACCGTAGGGCTGCGCGTACCGGAAGAGCAGGAGCGCGAAGGGCTGGACGTCAACAGCCATGGCGAAAACGCCTACAACGCCTGACAGAAAACCCTTCTCCATGTAGCAAAAAGCCTCCCGTCAGGGAGGCTTTTTTTATGCGTTGCGGTTGCGCATCACCCCTTCCTGGACCGTTGAGGCAACCAGCGTGCCATCCTGCGTGTAAAACTCGCCGCGAACGAAGCCGCGGGCGCTGGAGGCCGAGGTGCTTTCAACGCTGTACAGCAGCCACTCATTGATATTAAACGGCCGATGGAACCACATTGAGTGGTCGATGGTGGCGACCTGCATGCCGGGCTCAAGGAAACCAACGCCGTGCGGCTGCAGCGCCACCGGCAGGAAGTTAAAGTCCGAGGCATAGCCCAGCAGATACTGATGAATGCGCAGATCGTCGGGAACGGCGCCGTTGGCGCGCAGCCAGACCTGGCGCGCCGGCTCGGCGATATGGCCTTTCATTGGGTTATGAAATTCCACCGGGCGGATCTCCAGCGGCTTATCGCAGAGGAATTTGTCTTTCACCTGCGGCGGCAGGAGATGCGCCAGCTTGCGGGCGATGTCGGTTTCCGAAGGCAGTCCGTCAGGGGAGGGGGCGGCCGGCATCGCTTTCTGATGCTCATAGCCGTGCTCTGGCGCCTGGAAGGAGGCGGTCATATAGAAGATCGGCTTCCCGTTCTGGATGGCGGCGACCCGGCGGGCGCTAAAGCTGTTGCCGTCGCGCAGGACCTCCACATCGTAGACGATCGGTTTTTGACTGTCGCCGGGGCGCAGAAAGTAGCTGTGAAACGAATGCACCAGACGTTCAACGGGCACGGTCTCTTTTGCGGCATACAGCGCCTGGCCCACCACCTGGCCGCCAAAAACCTGGCGCAATCCCAGGTCTTCGCTCTGTCCACGGAACAACCCTTCCTCAATTTTTTCCAGATCTAATAATGCCAGCAGGTTAGAGAGTGCCTGACTCATACTTATCCTCAATTAACAATGGCGGCGCCGTGCGCGTAATGTGGCAAAGTATAACCTGGAATCGCAAGTGGTCCGATGGGTGTAATAATCTGAATAACAACCGGTCAACAGGAAGAAATCTGAGATCTGTGCCACACTTATTGACGACACGAAAGTTCCTGCCGGCGAAGCGGCGGAACATCCTCCTGGGTATAAAGGGATGATAAGGAGAACATCATGAAATTTGCCTATATGTTTAGTGCCTTAGCCGTCGCCGCGACGCTGACCGCCTGTGCTAATCACCACTCCACCAGTTCTTCCGCTCAGGCAGCCGCACCCGACCCTTACGGTATTGCGACGCTGAGCGTGGCGCAGCAGCAGCCGAGCGTCACGGGGACGATTAATATCCGCCAGAGAATCGCATTACCGCCGGATGCGGTGCTGACGGTGACCCTGTCGGATGCTTCTCTGGCAGATGCGCCAGCCCGCGTATTGTCGCAAAAAGCGGTGCGTACCGAAGGCAAGCAGGCGCCATTTAACTTTGCCCTGCCTTACAACCCGGCAGATATTCAACCGAACGCCCGCATTCTGTTGAGCGCAGCGATTACGGTTAATGGCCAGCTGATGTTCATTACCGATACCGTGCAGACGGTGATCAATCAGGGGGGCACCCATGCCGACCTGACGCTGGTTCCGGTTCAGCAGACCGCCGTACCTGTCGCACAGTAAGCTCGATGAGCCCCCGGATGGGGGCTTTTTTTTGTCTTCAGTAAACCCAGCGATAGTGCTGGAGATCGATATGGCCGCTGCCGGAGACCTGTACCCCTTCGGCCAGCAATGCCTGACGCTGCCGCTGCAGATCGGGGCCGGTGAGGGAGATATCGCCATGGCGATTGACCACCCGATGCCAGGGCAGAGTGGACCCTTCCGGCAGACGCTTCAGCACACCGCCCACCTGGCGCGCCGCGCGCGGAGAACCGGCCAGCCTGGCGACATCGCCATAGGTCGTGACATACCCTTCCGGTATTGACGCCACAATGTGCCAGACACGTTGGGGAAATGTATCGAGCGGATCCATATTCAGTCCTGTTACCCGAAAAACGCCAGCATAAGCGCTGATCTGCAGGCTGTACAGCCTGCAGATCAGGCGGGCTGTTCGACGGTGAACGTCAGGGCCAGGCCGAGGATCTGCATGCCATGGACATTGTCGGAAGGTGAACTGGCGATGAGGCTCTCCAGGAATTTTAACCGCTGCGAGGTGGCGTTGATGATCAGCTTCGCGCGCAGGCCCGGCATGGTCAGCGACGAGATGGGGTAGACCACCCGACCGCTGATGTAGACCGGTAGCTTGCGCAGTTCCACCTGACGCAGCACGCCGACGGTGGAATAGAGCAGCGCCAGCGGCGTGACCGCCCGCACCGGCGCCTGACTGATAGTCACGAAGTCGAGCATTTTTTCAGGGCGCAGATAATTCACCCCCTGAAAGGCGATGGTCATCCCTTCAATGGCGGGCAAAGGCAGAGTGATGGTCTGTGGTGATGAGTCAGTCATTCGATTACCGTAGAGACAATGCGCTGATGATAAAAGAGAACATAAGGTGGATAAGTATGGTGGATATCCCGGCAGTGTGCTGAGCGCACGCTCTCACTCTCACAGATTGAGCGTGAGTGACTGGTTTTATTCGCGTTATTGCGCAATAAACCAGCAGGCAGTCGGGGCGCGCTTGCAATTCACCAGGTCAGCAGGGATAATGCGCCAGCGCGTTGGGTAACAACGCTCTCAATGGGGGCTCTGTTGGTTCTCCCGCAACGCTACTCTGTTTACCAGGTCAGGTCCGGAAGGAAGCAGCCAGAGCAGACGACGTGTGTGCCGGGATGTAGCTGGCAGGGCCCCCACCCATTTCTGCTAAGTGCATGATATCCATCATGTAACCCTCTGTTTTCGTGCATTGAAACGGCGGTGATACAACTTTCGTGTATCACTTAGGACGCTAATCAATGTCGCATCTGATGCTTTCCCGTCACGGGATCTGGTACTACCGTAGGGTCTACCTGACACCTCGGAAACGCCGTGAAATTCGTATTTCTCTTCGCACACGTTCCAAGCGTGAAGCTTTGCTCCGTGTGGAGAAATATCTCACCTCACAACCTTTCCACTGTGTTCCGCAGTCCATCCCGGCACACACTGCAACCCCGTCTGCTTCCTTCCAACAACCACAACAGAAAAAGCCTTTCAAGAGCCTGAAGAGCGAGCTTGATAAGTACACCAAGGCTAAAACAGGAGAGGTTGGTGAACGGGAAATACTGACGATCAATAGGTGCGTAAATGCATATCTGAATTCTACAAAAGAGCCTTTCAGCAAACGAAGCGCGGCGGCGTTTGTTGATGGCCTTGAAGGTTCAGCATCCACCAGAAACCGTTACATCAAAAAGAACTCGGCGTTTTTCAAATGGCTTGCAACTCGCACGGATGATGAGATTCGAAACCCATTTGAGGGGATGGGTGTTAAGGAAATAACCGCACCAATGGATCGCCGTCCAGCATACACGCTCAACGATCTGAAACGATTGCACATTGCTTTACATGGCGTGAAGGATTGGAAACGGTGGATCATTCTGATTGGTCGCTATTCGGGGATGAGGCAGAATGAGATCTGCCAGCTTTACCACAATGACGTGATGAAAGTTGACGGAGTTTGGTGCTTCCGTGTTGATAACTTGAATCCGAATCAGACGCTTAAAACGGACAGTTCGCGCCGATTCGTTCCGATCAATTCGCAACTGCTGACACTTGGTCTACTTGATTTTATCAAAGAAAGAAAAGGCCATCTGTTCCCTGAGCTAACATTGCATCTTGGGAGCTATGGTCACTATTTCAGCCGTTGGTTTACGAGGTTCAGAGGCAAGCATAGCCTGCCTGAATATCATTCACTGCGCCACTATGCCGCCACAACATTTAAACAGAATGGCTTCCCTGAACAGTTCGCTTCGCAGGTGCTCGGACACTCGAACGCAACGATCACGTACAACCGATACGGGAAGGGCGTTGTTGTCTCGCGATTGGTTGATTTGGTGGAGTATCTATGATGGTTGTGCTGGTAGCTTAGTGGGGATAAAGTCATTATCGATATAGGGCTGGAATAATAAGGGATTAATTATGAAATTTGTTCTTACCGAGATCATCCTGGTTGCAATAGCTCGTCTTGTTGGAGATGCACAGGCGGATGCCCCTAGGTCACCTTCTCATTCAGATTTGAGTTATGCTTTTGAAAGACATTGCTTATCACATGTTGATCCAAAAAATCAGCAAGTTGTAGGCAAGACTAAACGTGTTCGTGCTGTCCTCTCTTGGGCATTGGATAACGATCCTGAAGCTGGATATAAACTGGCATTGACGCTTTTGCAGGATGTTAAAGTAGCTGGAGGTTTTAGACCAGAGTCGACCAACTATGCGGGACGCGATGCCATCCAAGGGGCAATTGAAGCCTTTAGAGAACAAGGTCTAATTTTGACAGAAGAGGGCTCTTTAGTTCGTCAAAGTATTGAAGGTCTTCGAGGGCGTGAATTAACTGAAGCATTGAGAAAATATGCTGATAGAGCGAGGCGCGGTGCTGAAGATGCTGCACTTCTCTCTGGAACCAGTAAGGATCTTTTGGAAGCAACAGCAGCACATGTTATCACCCAAAAATTTGGGACCTATCCTCAACAAGCTAATTTTCCTGCCTTGCTTGGACAGGCATTCATCGCTCTTGGATTAGCCACTCCAGAAGATAAGATCGAAAATCTTGAAGCTCCTCATCGTACAATGGAGCGGGGGATGTTTAACACTGCCATTGGTATCAATAAATTGAGAAATAAGCAGGGAACGGGACATGGTAGGCCTTGGCTACCAACAATAAAAGAAAGTGAGGCAAAAGCTGCCATTGAGATGGCAGGGGTTATATCTAGCTATATGATTGATAAACTTGGTAATTAATACTAATGCCATTATTCAGTGCTTGGTTATTATGCGTACCAAATAAAATCACTAAAAAAATAGGGGGTAAAGGCATGGATGTTGAAAAGGCACAAGCGATTGAAAACAGTATGATGTGCTTAACGATATTTTCACGATCCATCCACACGTTTTTCGCTCTGGCTAACGTTCTAGAACACCTGGATCGTGGGACTGGTGATTTATTCCCGTTCAGGGGAGTTTGCAATGCCTTGATTGGTGATGCGGCGATACACTGGTGCAAAGTTTTTGGATCTGATGCTGAGGCTACTCACTGGAAATGTGTAATCGATGATCACGATGGGTTTCGAAAGTTTTTATTCGATGAACTGCGAACGACGCCAACCGAATTTCATGCTTATTGGAAGAAAATGACTGAATTCAGAAGCAATGTCATCGCGCATTTTAACGCTGAACATTTTTCGAACGGTTCAACACCTGAGTTTGATACGGCGATTGCAGCAGCAGCAACGGCGCATAAATACATGTACCGAACCTTCCCTCCAAATGTGAATTACGTCGGGCCTATGGATTTAGTCAGTTATGGTAAAACAGCGTCTGCAGCAGTAATGAATCGGATTTTATTTTAAGGAAACTTGATCAATTTTAACGATCGATTTAATAATTTCGATCTATTAAAGTAATTAATGGCATTGAGACACCTGCCGATGGTGTGCTTAATCTATTCAGCTATGGAGGCTGTTTTGAAAAAGATTCTTGCATTACCTCTTATGTTCTTTTCCTTCTCCTCCTCCTCCTCCTTCTCTGAAGGCGTTCCGTCTACAGATGTACAACCATACCCTGAGTATCTGGCGGCCTATATCAAAACGTTGATTACTGTTGGATGTGAACAAACATTGAAAGGCGGTTCTGATGACGTATTGATCAAACGGGCAACGAAGGGTATGAAGAAGGACACGGCGAGTTACGATATTGTACACAATGCTATCGTTTTGGGGGCTGGTTTCGGTAACGGACTGAAGGAAAAAGGTAAACTTATCACCAAAGAAAAAATCGCGATTGATAGTTGTGGTGGTGCAGCGGCCTATACCATGATGCAAAAAGAATTTATAAAAACGGTCGTTACTAGTATGACTAATCCGGAACAATCGCAGGTTGCCGATAGTAAACCCAAAGTGCCGGCTTCTGATGATGGAATTTACCGTACAACGGCAAAAGCTCTGGCTGAATTGTACAGCGCTAATGAAGTTGCAGCGGATGATAAGATTGATGGTCGTAACGTCGAAATCACCGGAACTGTTCAGGATATAACAAAAAATTTCGCGAACAATGTCGTTCTTAAACTTGAAAGCGATAATCGGTTCATGCCTGTCAGCTTGAGCATGGAAGACACGGAGAAGTCGAAAGCGTCAAAATTGAAGAAGGGGCAGAAGATCACCATTACGTGCGAAAAGATGCAGTTATTCATTGGTGCGCCATCGGGTCGCAACTGCACGTTTAACTAATTGGTTTCACCGTCTGCCGGGTAAAATTCCCGGCAACTCATCCCATCCCCCGCCGTGGCGGTTCTGATGATATTTTTTCCACAAAATCCTATAGTTAAAAATATCTTGGCTCTGTTGGACCGCTGCTAGACCGCCAGCCCAAACCCACCGCAAAAAACCAGAGTGTTCACAAAATATCCTACAGCCGACACTCCCAGCAATGCACTTGACTACTTCATCCCATAGGCCATCACAACAGGGAAAACTATCCACAACAAAGTATTTTACTGTTCGTTTTTTTGGTCTATTTAACATAATGGTTCTTATAACTACTTGACTGGAATAGTCAGGTATTGCTTTTCGGAGCGTTGATGCGAAGCGGGGTACACGACAGCGATTTCATCAACAGAAGGAAAGCATTCGGGAGGATTTGAGGTGAGTTCTCTTGTTCAATCATTTGGGATGAGTTTGGATGGTCGCCACACAATTTCAGGTTTCAGTCCTTTTAAGCTGCCAGAGCATCAAACGCAATAAAAGCACATTTTTCTATTTGCCAGCAGACACAGGGCTACTACGGCGACGTTACCACAGCGGGCTGAAGGTCCGCCATCACCAACCGAAATTTTCCCGTCCCAGCGGTCACGGATGCGTACTATTTCCACACAATCATAAACAGCCAGCCATTGCGAGATACTTCAATGTTCCTCGTAGCACTTTTTTACAGAGGATGAATGATTACGGCTGGGAGTCGGCATTAGCTCATTATGAGCAGCAGCGAAAGACAAAACTGAAAACATAAGAGCCGGGTTAAGCCCGGCTTTTTTGTGTCTGTCGCATGAGAAAACGGCTTGTCAGTGTCTCCTTTTGGTGCTACAAAGTGTTTGGTTCACCGTTTTTTGTCCATTTAAATACAATGGGTTACGTAGAAATCCTTAACTGGCAGGGCCCCCACCCATTTCGCCCTCATGATATATCCCTTATATTTGCCCGGTCTTTATTCCTGCTATATTTAATACCTGATACAGATCACATATTATTTTTTGTTGCTAAAACAACCCGTTTTTATTCCATAATATTGACTTGTCATAAATCTGAAATGCTACTGCAATATTAATGTCATTTTCGTGTCATAAATAAAGCGCATCTTATTACTGGGAATTTGTTGCCAGATCCATGCTATAAAATATATCTCTGGATCAGCATGTTAACTTCGTGTATTAATTATGATGATTTTATTGCACGGGAAGCGTAGCTATGACCACAGTGGTTTTGAATGTAAAAATTGACGCTGAGTTAAAAGAGAAGTTGCGTCATTATGCGGAAGTGAATAACGAGAACCTGGGTACGGCAACGGAAAAGCTGCTGCAGCTGGCTTTTCAGCTGGAGGCATCAGCAGGTGAGGCGGGGGTGACGGAAGAGGACATTGACAGCCAGCATACCGAAGAGGAAGCGACGCCATTAACCCCTAAAGAAATCAAAGCATTAAGAAAACTTCTGAAGAAGAAAAAATGAAACAACAATTCTCTACAGCCAGCAACTATAGCGAAGCCTGCGATATGTTGCGCTCAGGATACGTAAAACACGTTCGCCTGAACTGGAATATCGGTAGTGATGAGTTCTTTCGCATTGCCTCCGACTGGTGTGACACCGGCGCTAAAATTAAAAAAGATGAAGATGGCTTTATTATTTCCCTGAAAGGGTTTCCTATTCCGCGCCAGCATTAATGAAATTGCCTTATTTCCGTCACCGGGTTGCCATAACCAGATGGCAGGATACTCAGGCAATTTTATAAAAACATCTCATATACCTCATGGATGACGGACTTTTGACGGGCTGAAGCCAGCCCGTCGATATTTTCTTATATTATTTTCCGCAAACGCGTATTTTCCCGCTGTTCTGCAAGGCTATGCCACAATGGTTGTAGCGTGGAGAAGGCCTGGCGTAATGCTTCGTCCGGCAAGGTAAACGGCAGACGTAAATAGCGATCGAACGCGCCCTCCAGACCAAACCGCGTGCCGGTGCCGATATGGATCCCCTGGCTTTCCGCCCGCGCAGAGAACAGGGTGGCCAGCATGTCAGGGAGTTCCACCCAAAAAGAGAGTCCGCCTTCCGGTGGCGTAAAGCGCCAGCGGGGAAAATACTCTTTCATCAGCACTTCGCACATGTCCCGGCGCGCCTGCAGCATCTCCCGTCGCGGCGGTAGCAGCGTGGCGGCGTTTGCCAGCAGCCAGCTGCAGGCCAACTGCTCCAGCAGCGGCGTACCCAGGTCCAGAGAGTCGCGGGCCTGAATCAGCGAGGCGATCGTTCGCGCGCTGGCGCGGATCCAGCCGATGCGCAGTCCCCCCCAGAAACTTTTCCCGGCCGAACCGATAGTGATCACCGCGGCGTCGGGATTAAAGCAGGCCAGCGGCGGCGGGGGCGGGGCGTTATACCAGAGGTCGACCATGGTCTCATCGATCACCAGCGTTGTTCGCGTCCTGGCCGCGATGTCCGCGACCCGCTGGCGGGTAGGGGCATCCATACAGCGCCCGGTAGGGTTGTGAAAATCCGGCATCAGCCATGCCAGACGCGGCGCGGTCTGCGCAATGGTCGCCGCTAATCCATCACAGTCCCATCCCTGCTGGGGGAGTGCGACCCCGACGGGCCGGCAGGAGGCGCCCTGAATGGCGCTGATGGCCATTGGATAGGTCGGGGCGTCAATGACCACCCGGTCACCGGGGCCGGTGAACAGACGCAGGATCAGCGCGAAGGCGCTGAGCGCGCCGTTGACCACCATCACTTCATCGGGCCGCGTCGGCAGGCCACGTTCGCTGTAGCGCCGGGCAATCGCCTCCCGCAGCACCGGGAGCCCCTGCTGATCGTAGCCGGTCTGGGTGAGATAGGGCGGCAGCAAGGTCATGGCGTGCTGGAAGGCCTGATGGACCTCCGGACCGGCGCTGAGGGCAGCGGTAGAGAGATTGATCGTCGAGGGGGTCGCAGAGTGCGGCGGCAGATCGGCAGGGCGTTCCGGCAAGACAATGCGCGACCCGCTCCCCTGGCGGCTATGGAGAAACCCCTCCTCCCGCAGCTGGCCGAGGGCGCTGGCGATGGTCGTCCGGCTGACGTTGAGGGCTGCCGCCAGCTCGCGCTCGCCGGGCAGGCGCGTCTGTAGCGTCAGACGGCCATCGAGGATCAGCAGGCGGAGCGCTTCCGCCAGCTGGCGCCATAGCGGTGTGCGGGAACTGGACTCCTGCCAGTTGCCAAGCAGGCGTACCAGGGACTGTGTTCCAAAGCGTCGGGCTGACATAGCGATCCACTTTTCCAAAACTGGCCATTAATTATCAGTCCATTTTTGCTGATGATGAGGGCATTCGCAATGATGTTGAGGAAAAAATATGCTTCGTCGCCTGCTGCAGTTATATATCGGTCTGGTGCTCTACGGCGTGTCCACGGCGCTCTTCGTGCATGCTAATCTCGGCGCCGATCCGTGGGACGTTTTTCATCTTGGGGTGGCTAAACAGCTGGGGATCAGTTTCGGGACCGTGATTATCCTGACCGGCGCCGCGGTGCTGCTGCTATGGATCCCGATTCGGCAGATGCCGGGGCTCGGCACGGTGAGTAATGTTATCGTGCTGGGACTGGCGGCGGACGCCACGCTGGCCGTCCTGCCTCCGCTGGAGTCGCTGGTGGCGCGCAGTGCGCTGCTGGTGGTGGCGATTGTGATGAACGCTATCGCCACCGGGATGTACATTGGCGCGGGCTTTGGCCCGGGTCCGCGCGATGGCCTGATGACCGGCCTGCACGCTCGCACCGGCTGGTCATTGCGCGGTATCCGTACGGCGATCGAGCTCTCCGTGCTGCTGATTGGCTGTCTGCTGGGGGGCAAGTTTGGCGTCGGAACCGTCATTTACGCGCTGTCGATTGGGCCGCTGATCCAGCTGTGCCTGCCGTGGTTCAGCCAGCCCGTCCGCCGCCGGGCGGTCAGCACTCCCCGGGAGAGCGTCTCCTGAAGGGAACCCGCGCCCTCGTCGTCAAGAAGAGGGCGCATTGTGGTTTACAGGCCGCTCAGGCCATGAAGCATCATGTAGATCCCCACCACAATAATCAGTAAGCCTGAGATCCAGGGCGCTTTGCGCGAGATGTCGTTAAGCCATGGCCAGCGGCGGGTGGCATGTTTTATGCTCAGGGCGGCGATAGCCCCGGAAGCCACCAGCGTCAGCGCCAGACCGACGCTAAAGCCGAGTACCAGCGTGGCGCCCAGCGAGAATTTCTTCAGCTGTAAACAGATAAGCAGCACGGTAATGGACGCCGGGCAGGGGATCAGCCCGCCGGTCAGGCCAAACATCACAATCTGCCCGGTCGTCACCTGGCGGCCATCGAAGCGCCGGTTAATCTCCTGAGCATGGGCCCGCTGATGCGCGTCCTGCCACTCCTCCGCCACCAGCGGCGCGCCAGGGGAGTGAGAATGATGGTGGTCATGATGTTCATGATGATGATGGTCATGGTCATGGTCATGGTCATGGTCGTGCCCGTGCTGAGGATGATGGTGGTGGGCGTGGGGCCGCGATTCGCGCCAGGTGCGCCAGAGCATCCAGCAGGCAATCAACACAATGACAATCCCCGAGATCAGCTGAAACCAGGGCTCAGAAGTCTGGGCGTTCCAGCCGCGGCCAAACCACAGGCCGGCCATGGCGATCAGCCAGACCACCGCGGTATGCGAGACCGTCGCCGCCAGCCCCAACAGAACCGCCTGCTTTAAGGTTCCCCGTACCGCCACGATAAAGGCGGCCATCATCGTTTTTGAGTGGCCGGGTTCGAGGCCGTGCAGCGCGCCGAGCAGTATCGCGCTGGGAATAAACAGCCAGGCATTGCCCTGCTGCAGAAGGGAAGTGAAATCGTTCATATCGGGATCCTTGCCAAAAGTGGCTCTATGCTACTCCCCCCCAGTAGTAAAATACTACCCCCCAGTAGAAAAAGAGGCTGATAAAAGGGATCATGCTATGCTGGCAAGCGTTGCCGGCGTCGAAGGTCGGGCAATGACGGCAGAATAAAACGGTGGATCGCGCAATGTCACACACAGTGAGAGACAAAAAGAAGTTACTGACCCGGCTGAAGAAAATTCAGGGGCAGAGTACCGCATTAGAGAAAATGCTTAATCGCGAGCATGAGTGCGCTGAGGTGCTACAGCAGTTGGCGGCGATCCGCGGCGCGGTCAATGGCATGATGCTGCAGGTTATCCAGGGGCATCTGACCGACCATGTGGTGAAAGAGCCAGATGAGACGCAGCGTGAAGCGGATCTGGAGACGGTGATGCAGGTGATTAAATCCTATCTGAAGTAGCCTCCGGCAGAGGGCGGCGAAGAGGCTGCGCCCGCTGACCTTCTGCGCAGGCTGCCTGCCGCTTAATGCGCATGGAGATTATCTTCCGCCCACTGAATAAATGACTCTTTTGGCAGCGCTTTGCTGTACAGCCATCCCTGGGCGTACTGAACGCCATGCTGTCGCAGCCAGTCGCGCTGGCTTTCGGTTTCCACCCCTTCGGCGACGGTGGTCAGATTGAGCGCCTTGGCCATTTCAATAATGTGCGGCGTCAGCGGCCGGTACTCGAGGGTATCGACAAAGGATTTATCGATTTTCAGCGTGTCGACGTCCAGTTTCTGCAGATAGCTCAGACTGGAGTAGCCGGTACCGAAATCGTCAATCGAGATCCGATGGCCAGCCTGACGGTAGTGAGCGATCACCGGCATGGTGGTCTCCGGGTCGACAAACCCGCGCTCAGTGATCTCAAGGATGATCTGTTCGGCGGCGATCCCCCAGTGCTGCAGCTGATCGTGTAACAGCGTGGGCAGGGTGGGAGAGCGTAAGTCATCCACCGACAGGTTGATGGAGATATGCACTTCCGGCCGCTGCCTCAGCCAGGGGCCCAGATCGGCGAAAATTTTCCTGACGATATCTTCCGTCAGCTGGGTGATCAGTCCGGTCTGCTCGGCCAGGGGAATAAAGATATCCGGCGATAAATAGGTACCGTCGGGTTGCTGCCAGCGCGCCAGCGCTTCGGCTCCGGCGATTTTCCCGTCCTGCAATGAAATAATCGGCTGATAGTGAACCTGAATCGCCTGGGAATGGAGGGCGTCCAGCATACTGTTACGCGGTGAACGCAGGTGTCTCAGCAGGCGCAGCAGCAGCCAGGTGGCAAGCAGGCTGGTGAAGATGCCGGCCGGGAGCCAGAAGATCAACTGCTGTCGTATGTGCTGCTGCAGCGGCAGGGTGGATGACCAGGTCACAATGCCGGATCCCAGCTCGGGAATGCGCTGGATCCGGTAGACCGTATTATCCAGGGTAAGCATATTCAGGTGCGGGTCTTTAATCCGTTGCCAGGCCTTCGCCGGCAGCGGCTGGCTGCTGATCACCATTTTCAGATGGTCCAAACCAAACAGCATGCTATGGATCTTCTCCTCGCTGACGGGCGCCACATCAATGAAGGAGATGGGATCGATCATTACCATATGCTGCTGGCTGGCCATGGCCGTCATCTGGTGATTGAGGCCAAGATCGTTAATCGAGGTCAGCCAGGTGCGATAGCCGTCGGAGGCAATGTGGTCCGGTGGCGGGAAGGTCACCGCGACGCTATGGTCTTCCAGGGAGGAGCATTGCGGCACGGAATCCTGCAGCCAGAGCACTTCCTGAACGTAGCGGTGGGTATAGGCGATCCGGCGGAGCATGAGCAGATGTTCAGGGCTACAGGACGAGGCTGTATGTGCATCGGCCTCCCGCAGCGCTTCCCGGGCCTGATCGGCGACCTGCAGCGTGCGGACGACGATGCGGTTGGAATAATCATCCAGTTCACGATAGAACTGCATTTTGGCCTGCCGCGCCGCCTGCCAGATGCTGAGCGAGATGGGCAGGATGATGGCCAGTATCAGCACCCCTGTAAACAGCGCCATCAGATGCCGGGTCCTCATGCCTGTGTCCTTATCGTTCGCCGGGTGTCATCAGTATATGCGAAAGATAAACCGGGCGCAGTGGGAGAAATCGCGCTGTGCGGGGAAAAAAACCGGCATCACAATAGCCTGCGATGCCGGGAGAGAAGGATGATTCCGATGCAGCAGAATAAAAATGAGGGTGTGAATGCCGGGCAGGATGTATTCCGGCATTCAGTCGCAGCATACGCTGCGCAGATGACAGCAATATGTTGGCTTAGTGCGCGTCTGGCGCCGTGATATCGGCGCTGATGCGCAGATCGTTCTCATCAAACACCATGCAGAAGCGGTCATCGAAGGCCAGATTAATCTTCTGCCACGGGCGGAAATGGACGTCGCCGGGCAGCAGAACCTTGACGTTATCGTGACCATAGCACTGGCCGAACAGGTAGGTATTGTTGCCCAGACGTTCCACCACTTCACATTGAAACTCCACCACGGTACCGGTGGAGACTTCAGGCGTGAGATGCTCTGGCCGGATCCCCAGCGTTACCGCGGCGCCGGGGTTAAGCGGTTGGGTGGCAACGTTCAGGGTGAGCTGATGGTCCTGGGCGAGGGTGACCGTTAAACGCTCTGGCTGCCAGTCGCTGACGGTGGCGGGTAAAAAGTTCATCTTTGGCGAGCCGATAAAACCGGCGACGAATTTGTTGACCGGATTGTAGTAAAGCGCCATCGGCGAACCCATTTGTTCAACCTTTCCGTAGTTCATGACCACGATTTTATCAGCGAGAGTCATCGCCTCCACCTGATCGTGCGTGACATACACCATGGTGGTCTTCAGCTCCTGGTGCAGGCGGGCAATATGCAGGCGCATATCGACGCGCAGTTCCGCGTCGAGGTTAGAAAGCGGCTCATCGAACATAAACACCCGGGGATTACGCACGATAGCGCGGCCAATGGCCACGCGCTGCCGCTGGCCGCCGGAGAGCTGCTTCGGTTTACGGTCCAGCAGGTGAGAGAGCTGCAGCGTTTTGGCCACCATTTCCACCTGGCGACGGATCTCCGCTTTCGGCACTTTATTCACCTTCAGCCCGTAGCCCATATTCTCCGCCACCGTCATGTGTGGGTAGAGCGCATAGGACTGAAAAACCATCGCCACGCCGCGGCGGGCGGGGACCACATCGTTCATCACCTCATCGCCGATCAGCACTTCCCCGTCGCTAACCTCTTCCAGCCCGGCAATCATACGTAACAGCGTCGATTTTCCACAGCCGGAAGGGCCGACGAAGACCGCAAACTCGCCATCTTCAATATCGAGATTGACCTGGTGCAGCGTCACCGTGCTGCCGAACCTTTTGGTGACATTCCTCAGTCGTATATTGGACATCCACATTCCCCGAAGTGAGTAGCCGTTGTTTGCCGTTGGCGTGTCGCTGATTTGAGTGAAATTGTATTACGTGTAACAAAACAGCGTGACGATATTCAACAGCGCTAAAATCATGTCCTGACTATAACTTCCGCGGATTTTGCGCCATACAGCAGCGTTTCATTTCTGCAAGGATGATCACACAACTGGTAGCTTATGGTAGTTTTATCCCCAATCAAAGCGTAGCGTATAACAAAAGCGAATCAGCGTCTGTTTTCTATGTAACAACGCAGTTTGAAATGATTTTTTTTCTAACTGTCAGATGTAATTCAAATAAAAACCATTAAATTGTTATACCTTCACATGAGGTTGATAATGAAAAAGAACACGCTTGCTGCACTGATCCTTACCACCCTCGCGGCGGGGCAACTTACCAGCCTGCAGGCGCATGCCGCCGGGCAGCTCAACGTTTGGGAAGACATTAAAAAATCCACTGGCATCAAAACCGCGGTCAGCGATTTTGAGAAGCAGTACAACGTGAAGGTCAATCTGCAGGAGATGCCTTATGCCCAGCAGCTGGAAAAGCTGCGCCTCGACGGCCCGGCGGGCATTGGGCCGGACGTGCTGGTGATCCCGAATGACCAGCTCGGCGGCGCCGTCGTTCAGGGGCTTCTCTCGCCGCTCAACGTCGAGCAGGTGAAACAGGATGCCTTTACGCCAGCCTCTATCAATGCCTTCCGCATGGACAACGCGCTGTACGGCATCCCGAAAGCGGTGGAAACCCTGGTGCTTATCTACAACAAGGACCTGATCGACAAGCCGCTGGACAGCCTGCAGGCCTGGCTGGACTACTCGAAGACCCAGCGCGAGCAGAACAAATACGGCCTGCTGGCGAAGTTTGATCAGATCTACTACAGCTGGGGAGCCATTGGCCCGATGGGCGGCTATATCTTCGCGAAGAACGACGGCGGCGGTTTCAACCCGCAGCAGGTGGGGCTCAATACTCCCGGCGCCGTGGAAGCCGTGACCTTCCTGAAAAAATTCTATGCCGAGAAGGCTTTCCCTGCAGGGATCCTCGGCGATAACGGGCTGAACGCCATTGATTCGCTGTTTACCGAGAAAAAAGCGGCGGCGGTGATCAACGGCCCCTGGGCCTTCCAGCCGTATGAAGCCGCCGGTATCAACTATGGCGTGGTGCCGTTGCCGACCCTGCCGGACGGCAAGCCGATGAGCTCCTTCCTCGGCGTTAAGGGCTACGTGGTATCGACCTGGAGTAAAGACAAGGCGCTGGCGCAACAGTTTATCGAGTTCATCAACCAGCCGCAGTATGTAAAAGCCCGCTATGTCGCCACCGGCGAAATCCCGCCGCTGAAGGCGATGATTGACGACCCGGTGATTAAAAATGACGAAAAGGCCAGCGCCGTCGCCGTACAGTCGGCGCGGGCGATGGCCATGCCGGGCATTCCGGAGATGGGGGAAGTGTGGGGGCCGGCTAATGCCGCGCTTGAACTGAGCCTCACCGGCAAGCAGGCGCCGCAGGCCGCGCTCGATAACGCGGTGAAACAGATCAAGATGCAGATCGAAGCGATGCAGGCCAGCAATCAGTAATTTACCGTCACGTGAAGTCACCGAGCGGGAGGGGGACCTCCCGTTTGTAGAAGGAGTCGAGTGTGAGCATCCATTCCAGCGAAAATTTTAGCGACGCGCGCGGGCCCGGGCGCCATGCGTGGTGCGGCCTGCTGCTGGCAATCGTGCCGGGTTTCGGCCAGTTTTATCATCGCCAGTGGCTGAAGGGTCTGGTCTTCCTGGTGTTGTTGAGCAGCTTTCTGGGTATTTTTTATGACTTCCTGCGCGAGGGGCTGTGGGGGCTCTATACCCTGGGTGAAGAGGTGCCCCGGGATAACTCTATCTTCCTGTTAGCGGAGGGGATTATCAGCGTGCTGATCGTCGCTTTTGGCGTGCTGATCTATGTTCTCTCGCTGCGGGACGCGTGGCTGAACGGCAAAAAACGCGATGAGGGGGGCGCGCTGAACAGCGTGCGTAAGCAGTACCAGATGCTGCTGAGCGATGGCTTCCCGTACCTGATGATCACGCCAGGCTTTATTCTGCTGGTCTTTGTGGTGATCTTTCCCATTCTGTTTGGTTTCGCCATCGCCTTCACCAACTATAACCTGTACCACACGCCGCCGGCGAAGCTGGTGGACTGGGTGGGCCTGAAAAACTTCGTCAATATTTTCACCCTCTCCATCTGGCGCTCCACCTTCCTGGATGTGCTGCAGTGGACCGTGGTGTGGACGCTGCTGGCGACCACCCTGCAGTGTACGGTGGGCGTGCTGTTGGCGATTCTGGTGAACCAAAAAGATCTGCGCTTTAAGCCGCTGATCCGCACTATCTTTATTTTGCCGTGGGCGGTGCCGGGGTTTGTCACCATCCTCGTCTTTGCCGGGATGTTCAATGACTCCTTCGGGGTGATTAACAACGCGATCCTGTCATTCTTCGGCATCAGTCCAAAGGCATGGCTGACCGACCCGTTCTGGACCAAAACCGCGCTGATCATGATGCAGACCTGGCTTGGCTTCCCGTTTGTCTTTGCCATGACCACCGGCGTGCTGCAGGCGATCCCGGACGATCTGTATGAAGCGGCGACGATGGACGGCGCCAGCGCCTTTACCCGCCTGCGCACCATCACCCTGCCGCTGGTGCTGTACGCGATCGCGCCGATCATCATCACCCAGTACACCTTCAACTTTAATAATTTCAACATCATTTATCTGTTTAACAACGGCGGCCCTGCGGTGGCGGGATCTAACGCCGGCGGGACGGATATTCTGGTGTCGTGGATCTATAAGCTGACGATGTCCTCGTCGCAGTACGCCATCGCGGCGACCATCACTATCCTGCTGTCGATCTTCGTCGTCGGCCTGGCGCTGTGGCAGTTCCGCGCCACCAAATCCTTCAAAAATGACGACATGGCGTAAGGGAAGCAACATGGCTCAATCACCCAGTATTAAACGCGAAAAGTGGATCCGACTCTCTCTCACCTGGCTGGTGGTTATCCTGGTCTCGGTGGTGATTATCTATCCGCTGGTCTGGACCGTCGGGGCGTCGCTGAACGCCGGCAATAGCCTGCTGAGTACCTCGATCATTCCGGAAAATCTGTCGTTCCAGCACTATGCCGATCTGTTCAATGGCAATGTGAATTACCTTACCTGGTACTGGAACTCGATGAAAATCAGCTTCCTGACCATGGTGCTGACCCTGATTAGCGTCAGCTTTACCGCCTACGCCTTCTCCCGCTTCCGCTTTAAAGGGCGGCAGAACGGGCTGATGCTGTTCCTGCTGCTGCAGATGATCCCGCAGTTTTCCGCGCTGATTGCCATCTTTGTGCTGTCGCAACTGCTTGGCCTGATTAACAGCCATCTGGCGCTGGTGCTGATCTACGTCGGGGGAATGATCCCGATGAACACCTGGCTGATGAAGGGGTATCTCGACGCGATCCCCAAAGATCTGGATGAGTCCGCCCGCATGGACGGCGCCAGCAGCTTTCGCATCTTTATCGAGATCATCATGCCGTTGTCGAAGCCGATCCTCGCGGTGGTGGCGCTGTTCTCCTTCACCGGCCCGCTGGGGGATTTCATCCTCTCCAGCACCATCCTGCGTACCCCGGATAAATACACCCTGCCTATCGGTCTGTATAACCTGGTGGCGCAAAAAATGGGGGCCAGCTACACCACCTACGCGGCGGGGGCGGTGCTGATTGCCGTGCCGGTCGCGATCCTCTATCTGGCGTTACAAAAATACTTCGTCTCCGGCCTGACCTCGGGCAGTACTAAAGGATAAGCACATGAAAAGATTTACACCCGCATGGCTTGCGGTTTGTCTGGCATGCAGTTTTTCCCCCCCTTCGCTGGCGGCGGACGCGCTTGAAACCCGCGCCTTTCAGGGCATGCCGGCGGACTTTATTAAAGGCGCGGATATCTCCACGCTGCTGGATGCTGAAAAGCACGGGGCGACCTTCTACGACCAGAATAACCAGCGTAAGGATCCGATCGCCATTCTGAAAGAGAACGGCGTCAACTATGTTCGCCTCCGCCTGTGGGTGGATCCGCAATCGGCAAGCGGCGAGGGCTATGGCGGCGGGAATAACGATCTGGCCACGACCCTGGCGCTGGCGAAACGCGCGAAAGCCCAGGGAATGAAGCTGCTGCTCGACTTTCATTACAGCGATTTCTGGACCGATCCCGGCAAGCAGTTCAAACCGAAGGCCTGGGAAAAGATGGATTACCCACAGCTGAAAACGGCGATTCATGACTATACCCGGGATACCATCGCCCGCTTTAAGCAGGCGGGCGTCCTGCCGGATATGGTGCAGATCGGCAATGAGATCAATGGCGGTATGCTGTGGCCGGAAGGGAAAAGCTGGGGGCAGGGGGGCGGAGAGTTCGACCGGCTGGCTGGTCTGCTGAACGCGGCCATTGATGGCCTGAAGGCGAACCTGCACAACGGCGAACAGGTGAAAATCATGCTGCATCTGGCTGAAGGGACCAAAAACGATACCTTCCGCTGGTGGTTTGACGAAATAGAGAAACGCCATGTGCCGTATGACGTGATCGGTTTGTCGATGTACACCTACTGGAACGGGCCGATCAGCGCCCTGAAGGCCAATATGGATGACATCAGCAAACGCTATAACAAAGACGTTATTGTCGTCGAGGCGGCCTATGCCTATACCCTGGCCAATTGCGATAACGCGGAAAACAGTTTCCAGGCCAAAGAGGAAAAGGATGGGGGATATCCCGCCAGCGTGCAGGGACAATATCGCTATATCCACGATCTGATGCAGGCGGTCATCGATGTTCCCGACCAGCGCGGCAAAGGGATTTTTTACTGGGAGCCCACGTGGATTGCCGTTCCGGGAAATACCTGGGCCACCCCGGCGGGGATGAAATATATCCATGACGAATGGAAAGAGGGCAATGCGCGTGAAAATCAGGCGCTATTTGATTGCCAGGGAAAAGTATTGCCGTCGGTAAAAGTATTTAATTAATTTTTTGTCGTTCTTTTCAGGAAGTTTATTATGAATAAATTTGCACCTTTACATCCAAAGGTTAATACGCTGCTGCATGGCGCAGATTATAACCCGGAGCAATGGGAGAATGACCCCGATATTATTGATAAAGACATTGCCATGATGCAGCAGGCAAAATGCAATGTGATGTCGGTGGGAATATTTAGCTGGGCGAAACTTGAGCCGCGCGAAGGGGTATTTGATTTCGCCTGGCTGGATACTATCCTCGATAAACTGTATGCCGCCGGCATTCATGTTTTTCTGGCCACGCCGAGCGGCGCGCGTCCGGCGTGGATGTCACAGCGCTATCCGCAGGTTCTGCGGGTGGGGCGCGATCGGGTGCCGGCCCTGCACGGCGGCCGTCACAACCACTGTATGTCATCGCCGGTGTATCGTGAGAAGACCCTTAAAATCAATACCCTGCTGGCGGATCGCTATTCTGCGCACCCGGCGGTGCTGGGCTGGCATATTTCCAATGAATATGGCGGCGAATGTCATTGCGAGCGCTGCCAGACTCGCTTTCGCGACTGGCTGAAGGCGCGGTACCAGACCCTGGAGAATCTCAACCAGGCCTGGTGGAGCACTTTCTGGAGCCATACCTACAGCGACTGGTCGCAGATTGAATCGCCTGCGCCGCAGGGCGAGGTGTCGATCCACGGCCTGAATCTGGACTGGCATCGCTTTAATACCGCCCAGGTGACCGATTTCTGCCGCCATGAAATCGCCCCGCTGAAGGCGGCGAATGCCGCCCTACCGGTGACCACCAACTTTATGGAGTATTTTTACGATTACGACTACTGGCAGCTGGCGGAGGTGCTGGACTTTATCTCCTGGGACAGCTATCCGATGTGGCACCGCGACAAAGACGAAACCGCGCTGGCCTGTTATACCGCGATGTATCACGACATGATGCGCAGCCTGAAGGGCGGCCAGCCGTTTGTGCTGATGGAGTCCACGCCGGGCGCCACCAACTGGCAGCCGACCAGCAAACTTAAGAAACCGGGGATGCATATTCTCTCTTCGCTGCAGGCGGTGGCGCATGGCGCCGACTCGGTGCAGTATTTCCAGTGGCGCAAGAGCCGTGGTTCGGTTGAGAAATTCCACGGCGCGGTGGTCGACCACGTTGGGCATATTGATACCCGCATTGGCCGTGAAGTCAGCCAGCTCGGCGAGATCCTCAGCAAGCTGCCGGCGGTGAGGGGGTGTCGCACCGAGGCGAAAGTGGCGATTATCTTCGACCAGCAGAACCGCTGGGCGCTTGATGACGCCCAGGGGCCGCGCAATTTGGGTATGGAGTATGAGAAGACGGTCAATGAGCACTACCGTCCGTTCTGGGAGCAGGGCATCGCCGTCGATGTGATTGACGCCGACGCTGATTTAACGCCGTACCGGCTGGTGATTGCCCCGATGTTATACATGGTGCGCGACGGCTTTGCCGGGCGGGCGGAGGCGTTCGTCGCCAGCGGCGGCCATCTGGTGACTACCTACTGGACCGGCATCGTCAACGAGTCCGATCTCTGCTATCTCGGCGGCTTCCCGGGCCCGCTGCGCAATCTTCTGGGCATCTGGGCGGAGGAGATCGACTGTCTGAATGACGGCGAGTTTAATCTGGTGCAGGGCCTGGCCGGGAATCAGTGCGGACTTCAGGGCCCCTATCAGGTGCGCCATCTCTGTGAACTGATCCATACCGAAAGCGCGCAGACGCTGGCCACCTACCGGGATGATTTTTATGCCGGAAGGCCAGCGGTGACGGTGAACGGCTTCGGGAAAGGTAAAGCCTGGCATGTGGCCTCCCGCAACGATTTGGCCTTCCAGCGCGACTTTTTTGCCGCCCTGTGCAAGGAGCTGGCGCTGCCGCGGGCGATCGCGGCGGATTTACCGCCCGGAGTGGTGGCCACCGCGCGCACCGACGGTGAGAGTACGTTTGTCTTCCTGCAGAACTACAGCGCGCAAAGCCATACCCTGAGCCTGCCGCCAGGGTATCGGGATTGCCTGACCGACGCGGCGGTGTCGGACCCGCTGACCCTGTCAGCATGGGATTGCCGTATTCTCCGTCGCCACGCGTAATCCTTTTTCTCCACGCCTGCTCTGCCGAGCAGGCTTTTTTTTATCTATTACCCTGGAGTTTATGATGGTGAGTTTAAAATCTTTCCTGCACTATTTCTCGCCTGCGCGTCCGGCACAGCCGTTAAGCGAAGCGGAAAAACAGCAAATCGAGGCGCTGATTCAGGCCTTCGGCGGTGAAGCGAATATTACCCAAGTGGACGCCTGTATTACCCGTCTGCGGGTAACGGTTCGTCATCTGGCGGCCGTGGACTCTGACGCATTACAGCAGCAGGGCGCGCTGGGCGTCATTATTCTTGGTCAGCAGGTTCATGCTATTTTCGGTAAGCAGTCCGATGCGCTACGTCAATTGCTGGATGACCATTTTGCCGCGCGGAAATAAATAAAACGGGATAACCTGAAAACAGGTTATCCCGAAAATAAGACAAAGACAGCAGTGGCAATAATGATTACCGGAGGGTAATTAATGACCTTAGCGTTGGAGATATCAATAACGTATTTTTCTTACCAGAGCGATATTACCACCAGGCCTCAACCTGCACGCCGAAATTCCAGGTATTATTCGCCGTCTGGTCTTCAAATGGTTTACCATCTTCGGAATCATTCAGATACGACGCGAAAATACGTAATTCCGGACGTGACATAAAGTCCGGCCCGTCCGCCAGACCCAGCGCAATGGTATATTTCTCACCGGCCTGTTTGTAACTGGTGCCATTGTTGTAGCTGTCTTTCTGATAGAAACCGCCGACTTCGCCAATCAGGCGCACGTAGTCGGTGAACTGATACTGCCCGCGGGCGACCAGCGACAGCATCCGCGTTTTGTCGGTGTAGTCGGTAATATCATCCGCCGAGCCCCAGGTCAGAACGTGGTTGATGGAGAACTTCTCGGTAATGGGGATCAGACCGGTGTTAATCACGCGATAGCCGGTGGCGTCATTCACGTAGTTCCACATATCGTACCAGCCGCCGCCCTGGGAGACCATATTCTGCGCCAGCCCTTTGTTGGCATACTGCAGCACGGTTTTGTTATAGCCGCCCAGCATATCCTGACTGATTTCACCGGTTAGCATCACGCCATTTTCGGCATCGTACAGCCCGCCGTAGCTGTCCTGTTTTTTGGTGGTGTTCGGCATGGCGTAGTCGATGCCGAATTCGGTCCACGACCCGGACCACGGCTTCCATCCCGCATAGCGTAAATCGATATAGTTGATATTGACGTTGCTGTCGCCATCGACGCGATAGTCAACGTCGTTGGCATCGCCGCGGATCCACGCCAGCGAGACGGCGCCCGGGCCAAGGGTGTAGTTTTCCACCCCGGCCCCGGAGCCGGAAATGTTCCAGTATTTGGTATCGATGATGTGCAGATCGTGACGCTGATAGTAACGTTTGCCGCCCCAGATCACCGCATTTGGATCGCCCGGGATCAGCCCTTTGATCTGCAGATTCAGCTGACGTAAGCCGAACTGCGCGTCATCGTTCAACGTGGTTTCATTATCGTTAGAGCCATCGGAGACCATGCTGACCATGCTGTCGAGATAGAAACTGACATCATCTTTTTTGTAGACCTCGGAGCCCAATTCCAGTTCGCCATAGGTATCCGATTCGTTCCCCAACCGGCCCAGCTTGTTCTTTTGCCATTCCGCTTCGCTACCGTCGCCGGAGACCCCAACCCCGGCGCGCAAATAGCCATGAAAATCAACGGTCGGGATCGCAGCGGTAGCCGCAAAGGCGGAAGGGGTAATTAGCGCAGCGGCTAATGCTGTGGAAAGGGCGCGCAGTGTCGTATTCATCTCTATCCTCTTATTGTTTTGTATTACGTTCACATAACTGATGTCATAAAATGCCTAAATGTAACTTCAGGCAAACGAGATATGATTATTGTGTGACTAAGTGCAAATAATAACGCTGGTTTTTGTTGTGATGAGTGAGGTGATTCACAATTAACCTGGTTGTGAACGTAATACTTTTTGTGGTCTAATTTTGCGGTGAGAAGTGGCGGTGAGCGTTTTTTCAAATGGCCCCTGTTACAATCATGGGATAACAACATAAGGAACCGGACCATGAAGTCTAAAAGCGCTACTCTGGAAGACGTCGCACGTCATGCGGGTGTCTCTTACCAGACCGTGTCCAGGGTACTCAACAAATCTGCCAATGTATCCGAAGCGACGCGCCGCAAGGTGGAGAAATCGATAGAGGCTCTACGCTATGTGCCCAACCGGCTGGCGCAGCAGCTGGTGGGGAAGGAGAGCCAGACGGTGGGGCTGGTGACGATTTCGCTGGCCTGGCATGCCCCCTCCCAGGTGGCGGCGGCGGTAAAACGCTATGCCAACCTGGAAGGTTACCAGGTCCTGATTTCGATGATCGATGAGAGCGTCAACCAAAGCATCCAGGATTCCATCAATGAGCTGAAGTCTCAGCGGGTGGATAAGGTCATTATCAACGTGCCGCTGGAGACCGAACAGGCGCAGAAAATCGCCGCTGACAATGATGATATCGTCTGCCTGTTTCTCGATGTTGATCCCTACAGCTCCGTGTTTAACGTTTCGTTTAACCCGGCGGACGGCACCCGGGCCAGTGTCAAATATCTCTACGAGATGGGGCATCGGGAGATCGCGCTGCTGGCGGGGCCGGACAGCTCCGTATCGGCCAAACTGCGGCTGAAAAGCTGGCTGGAGACCCTGGATGGCTACGGTCTGAAGCCGGTGACCGTCCTGCACGGCAACTGGGATGCGCAAAGCGGCTACGCCGGCGCGCTGCAGATGCTGCGTGAAACGCCCAACTTCAGCGCTGTGCTGGTGGGCAATGACCAGATGGCGCTGGGGGTGCTCAGCGCCTTCCATCAGCATCAGGTGGCGGTGCCGGGAGAGAAATCGGTGATTGGCTATGACGATACCTACGAAAGCTCCTTTTTCTATCCGGCATTGAGTACGGTATCGCTGGACCTCGACCTGCAGGGTAAAGAGGCGGTGCGGCGGATCCTCGCCAGTACCAGCGGCGCGGCGCATACCTCATCCATCCTGCCGGCGCGCCTGGTGATTCGCCATTCCAGCGGCGCCAGAGTCGAGCAGGGGAAAGATCTGCAGGCCATCGCGGAGCAACTTCGCGCTATCGCCCACCGTCTGGCGCCCTGAAGCCAAAGGCGAGGAAACTCGCCTCTTTGTTATTACCCCTGATATAACCATGGTTGATCTTTGTCGTGGAACGGCGTAATTTAATTGTTATGTTATAACATAATGACGAGGTCATCATGAAAGCCCATATCCATCCTCCCTATCGCACGGTGGTGTTTCACGACACCAGCGCCAATGAATATTTTAAAGTTGGCTCAACCATCCGCACCGAACGCGTGATTGAGCTCGACGGTGAGACGTATCCGTATGTGACGATCGATGTCTCATCGAAATCGCATCCTTACTACACCGGCAAACAAAAAACGTTCGCCAGCGAGGGTAGCGCGGCCCGTTTCCGCCAGCGCTTCGGCGGCTTTATTGATGCAAAAAGGAAGGCATGATGCAGGTCGTTAACTCATTACGCAGCGCCAAACAGCGCCACCCGGATTGCCAGCTGGTCAAACGCAAAGGGCGGCTGTACGTGATCTGTAAGAGCAACCCCCGCTTTAAAGCGGTGCAGGGGCGCAAAAAACGTCGTTAACGGAAGCTTTCCAGGGGACGGCGCTGCTGGCCGTCGGCGGTAAAATTGTCGGCGGCCAGCCATTGGCGCATGGCGCTATCCAGCTGCGGCCATTCGCCATCAATCACTGAAAACCAGTCCGTGTCCCGGTTGTGTCCTTTGCTCACCAGCGCCTGACGAAAACGTCCTTCGTACTGAAATCCCAGTCGCCTTGCCGCCCGGCCTGACGGCGTATTGAGGCTATTGCATTTCCATTCATAGCGACGGTAGCCGAGCGTCTCGAAAACATACTGCATCAACAGCCAGTGCGCTTCGGTGGCCATAGCCGTTCGGCTCAGCAACGGAGAGAAATGGACATGCCCCACCTCGACCACGCCGTGGTTGGCATCGATGCGCATTAACGCCAGCGACCCGACCGCCGTCCCGCGCTGCTGGTCAACGACGGCGAAATGGATAGGATCGGTCAGCGTCGCAACCTGCGCCACCCAGGCGCTAAATTCAGCCAGACTGCTTTCCGGTTCGCGCAGCAGCCACGTCCAGCTGCGGGCGTCGGGCGCCAGCTGGTGGGCAGCAAACAGATCGCTGGCGTGGGCGAGGGTGAGCGGTTCGAGCCGACAGCGGCTGCCCTGAAGTACCTGCCGCGTTGGCCAGGGGCGGGGTTGCCAGTCGGGCAGCGCGGCGCCGAGCGCCTGACCAAACTGATTGTATTCACACATTGCGGTTTCCTTATTGGGGATGTACAGGCAGCGTACGCGCTGGCTGGTTCCATAAAAAGTGCCACCAGAGTATGTTTTTATGGATCCACGAGGAGGTGACATGAACATACCGGACGATGCGTTTTATGGGTTGGTGACGCAGGGGATGCGGCAGCGAACGGACGAAACCCTGCAGCGGGCCCTTTACCACACTTTGCGCCATGCCATCCTGCAGGGAACCCTGGCGGCCAGCTGCCGTTTGCCAGGATCGCGCGTGATTGCCGCTCGACTGCATCTGTCGCGCAATACGGTGAATGCCGCACTGGAGCAGCTGACGCTGGAAGGATACCTGACGCGAAGCCGTCAGGGGACGCAGGTTGTGCCGCTCGCCGCCAGCCGCCGGCAGGAGGTAAACGCGCCACCCGTTGTGCTGTCTGAGCGGCTGCAGGGGCTGCCAGCCGCTATGCGCCGTGACTCGCCGGCGCTGCCGTTTACGCCTGGCATGCCGGCGGTGAACTATTTCCCGCTGCCGCTGTGGCGGCGGTTAATGGATAAAGCATTGCGCGACGAGGGCAGCACGCTGCTGGGCTACGGTGAGGCCGCGGGCGATCCCCAACTGCGGGAGGCGATCGCTCGCCATCTGGCGCTCTCCCGGGGTATTCAGTGCGATATCCGGCAGATCGTCATCACCGAGGGGGCGCTGGAAGGGGTCAACTTATGCGCCTCGTTGTTGACCAACCCGGGCGACAGCGTGTGGCAGGAAGAGCCGGGATACCTGGGCGCCAGGAGTGGTTTCCAGCGGGCGGGGCTGCAGGTCTGCGGGATGGCCGTCGATCATGAAGGGATGTGTATGGCTAACGGCGCGGCAGAGCCACCCCGGCTGATTTTCACCTCTCCCTCTCATCAGTATCCCCTTGGGAGCGTTATGAGCGCCGCGCGGCGTCTGGCGCTGGTGGAGTATGCCCATCGGCACGGCGCGTGGATTGTGGAGGATGACTACGACAGCGAGTTTCGCCACAGCGGAGAGCCGATCCCGGCGATGCTGGGAATGGTCCCGGATGCCCCGGTGGTCTATCTCGGCACCTTCAGCAAAACCCTTTTTCCGGCGCTGCGTATCGGTTTTATGGTAATGCCGCCCGCGCTGGCGGATGCCGCTCAGGAGGCCATTGGCGCGCTGCTGCGCGGAGGGCACCGCGCTGAACAGCGGGCGCTGGCCAGCTTTATCGAGAAGGGGCACTATGCGCGTCATCTGGCGGCGATGCGTCGTCTGTACCGCAAACGTCAGCAGCAGCTGCGCGAGGCGCTGGCGCAAGAGATCACCGTGCCGTGCGAAGTCCTTGGTGGGGAAGGGGGGCTCCATCTGACGCTGGCCATAGAGGGGATCGACGATCGCGCGATAGCTCAGCAGGCGCGTCAGTTTCAGCTGGCGCCCGCTGCGCTAAGTCATTTCTATCTCGACCCGCGGCGGGGGCGGAGCGGGCTGGTGCTGGGGTATGGCAATACTTCTGCTTCCCGCTATCCGCTGGCGCTGCGGACGCTGAATCGTCTTATTGCGCAGTACCGGCTCGGGTCAGCGTAAAGACATCGTAAAAGGAGAGATCGCCTTTGGTGTCGACCATTTTTTTAAGCTGCGCCTTCTGCTCGCTATCGACGTCCGGCGACTGCAGAATACGGTCGATCAGCTGTCGGGGGACAAAGCGGGTGTTGTACCATTCGCCGTTGTAACACACGCGAAAGTCGAGGACATCGATATCTTCGTAACGATAGCGTGGATAGACGTCAAAGAAGAAAAAAGCGTTGAACAGGATGAACAGCACCACCAACAACCAGACCGAATCCACCAGCGTTTCAGAGCGCAGCATCACCACCAGCGTCGCCAGAAACGCGGCATACATGGCAACAAACAGGCCCGGATGGTTACGGATAAAACTGATGCTAAAACGCGGGCGATTATCGCGTTTTTCCTGCACGTTCAGTTCGTCAATGGTGTGAGTAAGCAGGCGTTGTATTTCTGTCATCTTGGTCCCCGAATTCTGCAATAAGCCTGCCCCGTGCGCCCGGTGGCTCGGGCGTGGCAGGCTCAGCCTGAAGGCTATTTTATGTTGCAGTATTCTGCGGAGAAAGTAACAGATCAGTTACAGAAAAGCATAACAGTTACGCATTTGGCGGCGGAAGGCGCTTGATGATCTGCGCCGGGTTGCCGCCGACAACGGTACTGGCGGGGACGTCTTTAGTGACCACCGCTCCGGACGCGATGACCGCATTATCGCCAATGGTCACCCCGGGATTGATCACCGCCCGACCGCCAATCCACACATTGTGGCCAATGGTCACCTGTTTGCCATATTCCTGGCCGCTGTTTCGGGCCTCAGCATCCAGCGGATGGGTGGCGGTATAGATATGGACGCCCGGGGCCAGCATGCAGTTATCGCCAATATGGATAGGGCAGACGTCCAGCATCACGCAGTCAAAATTGGCGTAAAAACCGGCGCCGAGAAAGATATTGTAGCCGTAGTCGCAGCGAAAGCTTGGCTCGATATACGCATCGCCAGCGCGACCGAGCAGCTCGGCGAGAATACGCTGACGTTCTTCCTGCGCATCCGGGGCGGAATGATTGTAACGGTGCAGCAGCTGTCTGGCGCGCAGACGATCGGCGCGTAGCGTTGGGTCGCCAGATAAATAGAGCTCACCGGCGATCATTTTGCGTTTTTCTTCACTCATTGGTCTTCCTTATACCTGACGTTAGATGGCCGCAGCAGTATAAAAAAGAAACCGGTTACAGGTTTGCTGTTGGCTAAATGATGTGATGACTATCACAAAGATACCCTGCTGAGGCTGGCGATTACCGTCCGGTCAGCAGACCGCGTCGGGCGCGGTAATTAGCGGATAAATTTCCAGACGGACGTCGGGATCTTATCGTACAGCTTATTCATGGTCAGTTCAGCCAGACGATGATCGGCGGCTGAGTAAAATACCGCCAGCTCATTATCAGAAAGTTCATATTTGTTTTTTTCAATGACGCGCTCCAGCGTGTCAATTGTCTGGCAACGGCGTAAGCGCATCAAATAGTCTGTTTTAGTTAATGGCTTATCAGACATAATTCCACCTTTTGATTGTAATAATCCTAACACGAAAGACTGGCCGGATTTTCCCGGCTGGCGTTGACAAAACAACGAAATAACCGATTACCGGATTTTTTCCACTTTTGCAAATCCGTAGAGTTAATGCCGTAGTTACTGAACAATGTAAATGTATCGTCCAGATATTCGTCAACCTGAGCGATCAGCTTATTATCCTCAGCGTACTTAATTTTATAATTAAGGGCGAATGTGGCAATGTGCTCGATCAGTTCATTTAACTGGAGATTGACAGCCGATGTCGGGTCGTTGACCCAGCCATGGTTGCTCTCTTCCAGGTTTGCAAGGCAGTCATGATACAGCGTTTCGCAGAGAAAGCGTAGTTGTGCGATATCATGTCTTTTTGGCGAGTATTCGTCCATAACGCATCCCCTTTTGAGTGGTTTAAACGACGACTAACAAACACCGTTGTGGGATGAACACGACTAACTGACCTGACACTAACTGAGTAATCCTGCTGATTTAACTATAATCCACTCTCCAACAGATTTCATCGTGCTATTACGAAAAATTACAATTATCAGAGAGAAATTATCTTAAAAATAGACGAATTAATTTCTCCGGCCCGGGCGCGCAGCCTGAAAAATAGAGATGTCTTATCAATCATTGGCTTAAGGCAGGCAGTCGTCGCGTTCAGAAACCGCCGGCCGTGATGATGATATTAGGATTATTCCTGGTAAATGAGCGTAAGAAGATCCTAAGGGCTAAACAGCGTGATAGATATAGCCGGGAACACATCAATATATATTAAATGCAGCGCGAAAAATAAACAATGGCAATATGTGCCCTGTGGGTAATGATCAAAAAAAGGGCCGCAGTAGCGGCCCTTTGTTCAGCAGTGCAGATTAATGATGCTCAACCTGATGGCTGTGCTCAATATCTTCTGATTTCTTACTAAAGCGGCGTCGCACCACCACAAAGAACACCGGCACGAAGAAGATTGCCAGGATCGTCGCGGTCACCATCCCGCCCATTACGCCTGTACCTACGGCGTTCTGCGCACCGGAGCCCGCTCCGGAGCTGATAACCAGCGGCATAACCCCAAGGATAAACGCCAGGGAGGTCATCAGGATCGGACGCAGACGCATACGTACCGCTTCAAGCGTCGCCTCAATTAGCCCTTTGCCCTCTTTCTCCATCAGGTCCTTGGCGAATTCAACGATCAGTATCGCGTTCTTCGCCGACAGGCCGATGGTGGTCAACAGGCCAACCTGGAAGTAAACGTCATTGGTTAAACCGCGGAAGGTGGCGGCTAACAGCGCGCCGACCACACCCAACGGTACGACCAGCATGACCGAGAACGGAATCGACCAGCTCTCATACAGCGCTGCCAGACACAGGAAGACGACAATCAGCGAGATGGCATACAGGGCAGGGGCCTGGTTACCGGACAGCCGCTCCTGATAAGACATCCCGGTCCAGTCGTAGCCAATACCCGACGGCAGTTTACCCGCCAGCTCTTCCATCAGGCTCATCGCCTCACCGGTACTCTTGCCTGGCGCTGCCTGGCCAAGAATTTCCATTGATGGCAGACCGTTGTAGCGTTCCAGACGCGGCGAACCGTATTCCCAACGCGAGGTGGAGAAGGCGGAGAACGGCACCATCTGGCCATCACTACCGCGAACATACCACTTGCCGATGTCTTCCGGCAGCATACGGTATTTCGCTTCAGACATGATGTACACTTTCTTCACGCGGCCGCGGTCGATAAAGTCGTTGACATAGCTTCCGCCCCAGGCGGCGCCCAGCGTGGTGTTAATGTCGCTGATGGAGACGCCCAGCGCCTGGGCTTTTTCCTGATCGATATCGACTTTGAACTGCGGTGTATCTTCCAGACCGTTAGGACGCACGCCGGTCAGCACGTCAGGATGCTGCGCCACCATGCCAAACAGCTGGTTACGTGCCTGGGTCAGTTTTTCGTGTCCCAGGCCGCCCTGGTCAATCAGCTGGAAGTCAAAGCCGGTCGCGGTACCCAGTTCAACGATAGCCGGCAGGTTAAAGGCGAAGACCATCGCGTCTTTAATCTGCGAGAAGTAGCCCATCGCCCGACCGGTGATCGCTTCAACTTTGTTTTCGTCGCCTGGACGCTGACTCCAGTCTTTCAGCGAGACGAACGCGATACCGGTGTTCTGGCCGCGGCCGGCGAAGCCGAAGCCGTTAACCGCAAACACGGATTCCACGTTGTCCTTCTCTTTGGTGAGATAGTAATTCGTCATCTCATCCAGCACTTTCTGCGTGCGCTCCTGGGTGGCGCCGGCAGGCAGCTGGGCCATACTCAGGAACACCCCCTGGTCTTCGTCCGGCAGGAACGAGCTCGGCAGACGAACGAACAGCCACGCCATACCCACCACGATGATCAGATACAGCACCAGATAACGACCGGTGCTGCGCAGAATGTTGCCTACGCTGTCGGTGTAATGGTGCGTGCTCTTATCGAACATGCGGTTAAACCAGCCGAAGAAACCCGTGGTCGCGCCATGGCTGCCTTTCTGAATAGGCTTCAGCATCGTGGCGCACAGCGCCGGCGTCAGGATCAGCGCGACCAGTACCGATAGCGCCATCGCGGAAACGATGGTGATGGAGAACTGGCGATAGATGGCCCCGGTTGAGCCGCCGAAGAACGCCATCGGGATAAATACCGCCGACAGCACCATGGCGATACCTACCAGCGCGCCCTGAATCTGCCCCATCGATTTACGCGTCGCTTCTTTCGGCGGCAGGCCTTCTTCGGCCATGACGCGCTCGACGTTCTCGACCACCACGATGGCGTCATCCACCAGCAGGCCGATGGCGAGCACCATCCCGAACATCGTCAGGGTGTTTATCGAGAAGCCAAACGCCGCCAGCACCGCGAAGGTCCCTAACAGGACCACCGGCACCGCGATGGTCGGGATCAGGGTGGCGCGGAAGTTCTGCAGGAACAGGTACATCACCAGGAAGACCAGGATGATCGCTTCCACCAGCGTTTTAACCACTTCGTGAATAGAGATTTTCACGAACGGGGTGGTGTCATACGGGTAAACGATTTTCATCCCCGACGGGAAAAACGGCTCCATCTTCGCCAGTTCAGCGCGGATCGCGTTGGCGGTATCCAGCGCGTTCGCGCCGGTAGCCAGTTTAATACCCAGACCGGACGCAGGCTGGCCGTTATACTTCGCCACCACGTCATAGCTTTCGCCACCCAGTTCAATTTTGGCGACATCACGCAGACGAACCTGGGAACCATCCTGGTTCACCTTCAGCAGGATGTTGCCAAACTCTTCCGTATTGGTCAGACGCGTCTGCGCGACGATGGAGGCGTTGAGCTGCTGGCCTTTCACCGGCGGCGTACCGCCTAACTGACCAGCGGCTACCTGGGCGTTCTGCGCTTTCAGCGCGCTGATCACGTCCACCGGCGTGAGCTGGAAGTTATTCAGTTTATTCGGATCCATCCAGATACGCATCGCGTACTGGGAACCGAACAGCTGAACGTCGCCGACGCCGCTGGTACGGCTGATCGGGTCCTTCATGTTGGCCGCCACGTAGTCCGAAATGTCGTCCTGGTTCATGGTGCCGTTGGTGTTAATGACGCCGACAACCATCAGGAAGCTGCTGGACGCTTTCTCAACGCTGATCCCTTGCTGCTGTACTTCTTGCGGCAGCAGAGGGGTGGCCAGGGCCAGCTTGTTCTGAACCTGAACCTGGGCGATGTCCGGATCGGTACCGGATTCGAAGGTCAGGGTGATGGTCGCCGTACCGGTGGAGTCGCCATTCGAGGACATGTACATCAGGTGATCGATACCGTTCATATTCTGTTCGATAACCTGAGTCACGGTGTTCTGCACGGTTTCGGCGTCAGCACCGGGGTACATGGCGGTAATGGAAATTGCTGGCGGCGCAATCGTCGGATATTGCGCCACCGGCAATTTGAGGATCGATAATCCCCCAGCCAGCATGATGATGATGGCGATCACCCATGCAAATATGGGGCGATCGATAAAGAAATTAGGCATGTCTTAACGGCTCCTGTTTAAGTTAAGACTTGGTTTGTTCTGATGGCGCGTTGCCTGCGGCTTGCTGTTTATCATCAGAAGCTACTTCCTGCGCTTTTACCTGCACGCCTGGTTTGATTTTTTGCAGGCCGGTGACGATAACGCGATCGCCGGATTTCAGACCGTCAGTGACCAGCCATTTATCGCCAATCGCTTGAGAAGCAGTGACCTGGCGGACTTCGACCTTATCGCCTTCACCCACTACCATGACGCTGGCGTCACCGCGCGGCGTACGGGTCACGCCCTGTTGCGGCACCAGCAGGGCGTCAGGGTTAACCCCTTCTTCCAGACGCGCGCGGACAAACATCCCCGGTAACAGGGTGTGATCCGGGTTGGGGAAAATGGCGCGCAGCGTGATAGAGCCGGTGGTCTGGTCGACGGTCACATCCGAGAACTCCAGGGTGCCGGACTGCGGATACTTAAGACCGTCGTTAGTCACCAGCTCCACTTTCGCTTTACCGTTTTCCTGTTTCAGACGGCCATCGGCCAGCTCCTGTTTCAGGCGCAGGAAATCATTGCTCGACTGGGTGACGTCAACATAGATCGGATCCAGCTGCTGAACGGTTGCCAGAGCGGTTGACTGACCATTCTGCACCAGCGCCCCTTCGGTCACCGCGGATTTACCAATGCGGCCGCTGATCGGCGAGGTGACTTTGGTGTAGGCCAGATTGATGCGCGCGGTTTCCACGGCCGCTTTCGCCGCGACCACGGCCGCATTGCTCTGCTGCGCCGTTGCGACGGCGGTATCGTAGTCTTGTTGACTGATATACTTAGTGCCTAACAGTTTCTGATAACGCTTGACCGTCAGTTGATCCATGTTTGCCGCCGCCTGGGCTTTTGCCAGGTCGCCTTTGGCGCTGTCATAGCTGGCCTGATAGGTGGCTGGATCGATCTGATACAGGGAGACGCCGGCCTGGATATCGCTACCTTCGACGAAGTTACGTTTCAAAATAATGCCACTGACCTGAGGGCGGACTTCCGCAATGCGATAGGCGCTGGTGCGGCCTGGCAGTTCGGTGGTCATTTGTAGAGGTGCGGATTTGAGCGTCACAATACCGACTTCCGGCATGTGCTGGGCTCCCTGTTGAGCCGGTTTATCGTCACATCCTGTTAGCGCTAAGCTGCCTGAGAGCATCAGAACGACCGCCAGAGGCGTTAACCCTCTGTTTTTGTTCATATGTAAACCTCGAGTGTCCAATTTCAAAATGTTCAGTGGCTCAAACAACCACAAACCCACTACAGTCTTTCTATTATGGTCGTGCTATGGTACATACATTCACAAATGTATGTAAACGTAACCTCTGTAAAGTCATTAACCTATGGCACGAAAAACCAAACAACAGGCACGTGAAACCCGGCAACTGATTCTGGATGTTGCTCTGCGTCTGTTTTCGCAGCAAGGCGTATCATCTACCTCGTTGGCAACAATTGCAAAAGCTGCGGGTGTAACGAGGGGGGCTATCTACTGGCATTTCAAGAATAAATCAGATTTATTCAACGAAATTTGGGAGCTGTCAGACGCCAGTATTAGCGATCTCGAAATTGAGTATCGGGCAAAATTCCCTAACGATCCACTCTCAGTTATCAGGGAGATATTAGTCTATGTTCTTGAAGCGACGGTGACAGAGGAGCGCCGTCGGTTGATGATGGAGATTATCTTCCATAAGTGCGAATTCGTCGGTGAAATGACCGTGGTGCAGCAGGCCCAGCGGCAGTTATCCCTGGCGAGCTACGAGCGCATTGAGCAGACCTTGAAAGAGTGCATCGCCGCGAAGCTGTTGCCCGCCAATTTACTCACCCGGCGAGCGGCGATTTTAATGCGCAGCTATCTTTCCGGCCTGATGGAGAACTGGCTGTTTGCCCCCGACTCGTTCGACCTGCATGCGGAAGCGCGCGACTATGTTGCCATCCTGCTGGAGATGTATCAGTTCTGCCCCACGCTGCGCGGCCCGGAGAACCTGTCAGCGTAAACGTCGCGCGCGGAGGGACGTGAATTTTTAGCGCCGTCCGCCGCTATTCGCCAGCGATGAGAAGTGTTATTCTTCGCGCTTGCGACGACCCCCGGTATTCTCCGGCATTTGCATTCATTCATATTAACTATGCTGCACACGATCTCCAGGCAACGCGCCACGTTCATCTTTATCATTATACTGCTCTGTTTTATTGGCCTTTTCAGTCCAGTTCAGGGCCGCGCCGCGGACCTCCCTGACCGGGCGGAGGTGCAGAGTCAGCTCAATACCTTAAACAAGCAAAAAGAACTGACTCCGCAGGATAAACTGGTCCAGCAGGATTTGACCCAGACCCTGGAAACGCTGGATAAAATCGATCGCATCAAGAGCGAGACGACGCAGCTCCGCCAGCAGGTCGAGCAAGCCCCGGCGAAGCTGCGCCAGGCGGTGGACAGCCTTAACAATCTGAGCGATGTCCCGAACGACGACGCGACGCGCAAAACGCTAAGCACGCTCTCCCTGCGTCAGCTGGAATCACGCGTCACCCAAACGCTGGACGATCTGCAGAATGCGCAAAACGATCTGGCGACCTACAACAGCCAGTTGGTTTCCCTGCAAACGCAGCCGGAACGCGTGCAAAATGCGATGTACAAAGCCTCCCAGCAGCTGCAGCAGATCCGCAATCGTCTGAATGGCACCTCGGTGGGGGATGAGACTCTGCGTCCGACCCAGCAGGTGCTGCTGCAGGCCCAGCAGGCGTTGCTTAACGCGCAGATCGAGCAGCAGCGCAAGAGCCTCGAAGGCAATACGGTGCTGCAGGATACCCTGCAGAAGCAGCGTGACTACGTCACCGCCTGGAGCAACCGGCTGGAGCATCAGCTGCAGCTGCTGCAGGAGGCGGTGAACAGCAAGCGGCTGACGCTGACTGAGAAAACCGCCCAGGAGGCGGTCACGCCCGACGAAACGGCGCGTATTCAGGCCAACCCGCTGGTCAAGCAGGAGCTGGATATCAACCACCAGCTGAGCGAGAAGCTGATTCAGGCGACGGAGAACGGCAACCAGCTGGTGCAGCGCAATATTCAGGTGAAGAACTGGCTCGACCGCGCCCTGCAGTCTGAGCGGGATATTAAAGAGCAAATTTCCGTGCTCAAGGGCAGCCTGCTGCTGTCGCGCATTCTCTACCAGCAGCAGCAGACGCTGCCGTCGGCGGATGAGCTGCAGGATATGACCAATCGCATTGCCGATCTGCGGCTCGAACAGTTCGAGGTGAATCAGAAACGCGACGCGCTGTTCCAGAGCGATGCCTATGTCGCTAAGCTGGAAGAGGGGCACAGCGCTGAAGTAAACGATGAAGTGCACGCCGCGCTGCTGGAAGTGATCGACATGCGCCGGGAGCTGCTCGACCAGTTCAATAAACAGCTGGGGAATCAGCTGATGATGGCCATCAACCTGCAGATCAACCAGCAGCAGCTGATGAGCGTCTCGAGCAGCCTGAAAGAAATTCTGACCCAGCAAATTTTCTGGGTGAACAGCAATAAACCGATGGACTGGGAGTGGATTAAGGCCTTCCCGGAAGCGCTGAAAGGTCAGTTTAAGGCGATGAAAATCACCGTGAACTGGGAAAAAGCGTGGCCAGCGGTGTTTGTCGCTTTTCTTGCCGGATTACCGCTGCTGCTGATTGCCGGCCTGATCCGCTGGCGTTTGCAGTGGCTCAAGGATTATCAGGCAAAGCTTGCCTCCCAGGTAGGCCAGCTGCGGAATGATACCCAACTGCATACGCCGAAGGCGATCCTTATCGACCTGATTCGCGCCTTACCGGTGGTGCTGGTGATTCTGGCGATTGGCCTGATCTTACTCACCATGCAGCTCAATATCAGTGCTCTACTGTGGGCATACAGTAAAAAGCTGGCGATGTTCTGGCTGGTGTTTGGCCTGTGCTGGAAAGTGCTGGAAAAGAACGGCGTTGCGGTCAGCCACTTTAATATGCCGGCGCAATTGACCAGCCACTGGCGACGGCAGATTGTTCGCGTCAGCCTGGCGCTGCTGCCGCTGAATTTCTGGTCGGTGATTTCCGAGCTGTCGCCGCTGAACCTGATGGACGACGTGCTGGGGCAGCTGGTGATTTTCTTCAACTTACTGCTGATAGCGGTGCTGGTCTGGCCGATGTGCCGGGAAAGCTGGCGCGATAAAGAGTCGCACAGCCTGCGCCTGCTGACGATCACAGTGCTGTCTATCGTTCCGGTGGCCCTGATGGTGCTAACGGCGACCGGCTACTTCTACACCACGCTGCGCCTGGCGGGACGCTGGATCGAGACCGTCTATCTGGTCATGATCTGGAACCTGCTGTACCAGACTGTGCTGCGCGGCCTGAGCGTGGCGGCGCGGCGCATCGCCTGGCGCCGGGCGCTGGCGCGCCGTCAGCATCTGGTGAAGGAGGGCGCGGAAGGCGCCGAGCCGCAGGAGGAGCCGACTATCGCCCTCGAGCAGGTCAACCAGCAGACGTTACGCATCACCATGCTGGTGATGATCGCGCTGTTCGCGGTCATGTTCTGGGCGATTTGGTCGGATTTGATCACCGTTTTCGCCTATCTCGACAGCATTACCCTCTGGCATTACAACGGCACCGAGGCAGGGGCCAGCGTGGTGCGCAGCGTCACGATGGGCAGCCTGCTGTTTGCCATTGTGGCGTCGATGGTTGCCTGGGCGCTGATCCGCAACCTGCCGGGGCTGCTGGAGGTGCTGGTCCTCTCGCGGCTCAACATGCGCCAGGGGACTTCCTACGCCATCACCACCATTCTTAACTATGCGATTATCGCCATCGGGGCGATGACGGTATTCGGGTCGCTGGGCGTCTCATGGGATAAACTGCAGTGGCTGGCGGCCGCGCTGTCGGTTGGTTTAGGTTTTGGTCTGCAGGAGATCTTCGGTAACTTCGTCTCCGGCCTGATTATTCTGTTCGAACGTCCGGTGCGCATTGGGGATACGGTGACTATCGGCACCTTCTCCGGTACGGTAAGCAAAATCCGTATTCGCGCCACCACCATCACCGACTTCGATCGCAAAGAGGTGATCATCCCGAACAAGGCGTTCGTTACCGAGCGCTTGATCAACTGGTCGCTCTCCGACACCGTGACCCGCGTGGTGATCCGCCTCGGCGTCGCCTACGGTTCCGATCTGGATAAGGTGAAGGAGGTGCTGCTGAAGGTCGCGCACGATCATCCGAAAGTGATGCAGGAGCCAGCGCCGGCGGTCTTCTTCACCACCTTCGGGGCCAGTACCCTGGATCATGAACTGCGTCTGTATGTCCGTGAACTGCGCGATCGCAGCTACACGGTGGATGAGCTCAACCGCGCCATCGACCGTCTGTGCCGGGAGAATGACATCAACATTGCCTTTAACCAGCTGGAAGTCCATCTGCGAAATGAAAAGGGCGACGAGGTCACGGAAGTGAAGCGGGACGGAAAGGGTGACGATTTAGCGCCCTCCGTCGCGTCTTAACTGAAAAGGGGCGGCGCAAAGCCGCCCCTGCTGCATCAGGGCGTCAGCGCGGCGAGCTCTTCGTCGCTAAGCCCGGTGAGTTCCCGCACGATTTGACGTTCGAGGCCGCGCGCCAGCATTCTGGCGGCGATGCTGCGAGTGGCTTCCTGTTCGCCCTCCTGCTGCCCCTGTTTACGGCCTTTCTCTTCCAGCCATTCGGCAATGGTCATCATCAGCTCCTTATGTCTGGGCGACTGCGCCGCCAGCGCGCGGATCAGCGCCCCCGGATGTTCCGTGGTACCCGCCTGCAACATATAGCGCAGCAGCGTATTTAACTGCGCTTCTGTCAGATAGCCTTGCGTCATCAGCGCAATCAGCGGCACCTGCAGCTCGGCCAGATCGCGATGGCGGATATGCTTTTGCAACAGCTCCAGCATGGCCATACGCCGATGACGGACGATCTGATTATCTGGCATAACGGTGAGGTCCACCAGCGGAAAATCACCGCTATAGAGCGCCTTCGCCAGCGCCGGTTCGGCGAATAGCTGTTGCCAGTTGCGGGGCCAGGGCCAGGGGCTGACCTTGCCGTGATAAAACAGAATTGGCACCACCAGCGGCAGCGTGTCGTGGCCAGCGTCCAGATGACGCTGCATGGCGGCCAGCGCGTAGCGCAGCAGGCGAAACGCCATCAGCTTGTCCGGGGTACTCTGGTGCTCAATCAGCGCGTAAACATAGCCCGGTCCGTGGCGGGTGCGCAGTGAGTAAAGGATATCGGAATAGCTGGCGCGCAGGTCCTCTTCAACAAAGCTACCGGAGACCAGCTGCAGTGAATCCAGCTCGCAAATTGCCAGAAACGGCGCGGGCAGATACAGCTGCAGGAAATCCTTCGCCACCGCCTGATGCATCAGCATCTGGCGAAAAACCGCATCGTGCGGGGTTTGACTGACCTTTTCCATCAATATTGCCTCCATCGGCGTCATGCGCAGAAGACCACTCTGCCAGCACGTCGTCGTGGGCAACATCTTACTTCTGCGGCGTTTGCGAGGCGCTTTCCGCGTTTTTTAACTTGTTTGCATAATCCCGCCTGACAATTTCCAGCGCGTCCAGCACCGTTTGCGCTGGGATCTGATGCGACTCCAGCAACATGATTAAATCGACGGCCAGTTTGACCTCATCGGGGGCATTTTCCAGCGACATCAGACTCTCCTGTTAGCGCGTCAGCCGCGCCAGTACGTTTTCAATCTTGTCCAGCGCCTGTCGACAGCGCGCCAGCCGTCCGCTGTAGACCTCGACTTCGCTGGCCAGCCGCTGCTGCTCGTCAAGGCTGGTAGCCTGCGTCAGCTGGCGCTGGCGTTGGTCGCGCATCGCCAGCAGGCGGCGCTCATACTCCTGATGCTGCAGGCGACGGCGCTGCCAGCGGCTCAGCGTTGGCGAGGCATGGTCCCAACTGCGCAGCGACCAGGTGGCGGTTTCGCGACGCAGCGCGGCGATTTGCGCCGCCAGCCGCTCGGCGATCCAGGCTACCTGCGGCAGCTGCTGGCGCTCGACGGCCTGGCGGAGCTGGCTGAAGTTGTGTTGGGCTTCCGCCAGATAGGCCTGCATCAGCGTGCTGCGGGTGTGGAAGAGCTGGCGGTCAAAGCGCGGGCTGAGGGTCGCGTGCTCCGCAAGCGGCGCCACCAGCGCGGCCAGCTCGCTGAGCTGATTGTTCAGCGTTTGTAAAAGTTGAGCTGTTTTCACCCGCCCCCTCCATTTTCCATCAGCCAACTGTGCTACAGTAGCCGTATCTGTTTGATAACGATTCGCATTATGCCACCTGTTATTTTAACCATTATCGGCTGGCTGGCGGTAGCGCTGGGTACGCTGGGCGTTTTCTTACCGTTGCTGCCGACGACGCCGTTTATTCTGCTCGCCGCCTGGTGCTTTGCCCGCTCATCGCCGCGCTTTCACCAGTGGCTGCTGTATCGCTCATGGTTCGGCGGCTATCTTCGCCACTGGCAGCAGTACCGCGCTATGCCCCGCGGCGCCAAACCGCGCGCCATTGCCATGATCGTGGCGACTTTTGCTATTTCGCTGTGGCTGGTTAAGCTTACGTGGGTGCGCATTATGCTGTTGGTCATTTTGGCCTGTTTGCTGATCTTTATGTGGCGCATTCCGGTGGTTGACGCAAAGCAACAAAAGCACTGATGCGCAATAATGCCTGTTGCAATTGTTGCTGACAGCCAGTAAATTCTGGCGTTTTCGAGCGCGGGTAAGCCTGGTCAAAGGTTAAACAAATGTTTCTTTGGCCCCTTTTGCACGCCCGTGGGTAACACCGTTTCAATCAGGCATACACTTATGACCGCAACTGCACAGCAGCTTGAATATCTGAAGAACAGCATCCAGAGTATCGAGGATTATCCAAAACCTGGCATTCTTTTCCGCGATGTCACCAGTTTACTGGAAGACCCGAAAGCTTACGCGCTCAGCATTGAACTGCTGACCGAGCGCTACAAAGACGCGGGAATTACCAAAGTGGTAGGGACTGAGGCGCGTGGCTTCCTTTTCGGCGCACCGGTTGCGCTGGCGCTGGGCGTGGGCTTTGTTCCGGTACGCAAGCCGCGTAAGTTGCCGCGTGAAACCATCGCTGAGAGCTATGAGCTGGAGTACGGCACCGATCAGCTGGAGATCCACGTTGACGCCATCAAACCGGGCGACAAAGTGCTGGTGGTGGACGATCTGCTGGCGACCGGCGGAACCATCGACGCGACGGTCAAACTGATCCGCCGTCTCGGCGGCGAAGTACAGGATGCCGCTTTCATTATCAATCTCTTCGATCTGGGCGGCGAACAGCGCCTGGAGAAGCTGGGGGTCCACTGCTACAGTCTGGTGCCGTTCCCGGGCCACTAAGCAAATCCCTCCACATAGCCTCGCCGATCGGGCGGGGCTGTGATAGCATGACCCCTTCGTGATTTCACCTTCCAGCGTTTCAGAGCCAGCCCATGAGTTATCAGGTCTTAGCCCGTAAATGGCGCCCACAAACCTTTGCTGACGTCGTCGGCCAGGAACATGTGCTGACCGCACTGGCGAACGGCTTGTCGTTAGGGCGCATTCATCACGCTTATCTCTTTTCCGGTACCCGCGGGGTCGGTAAGACTTCCATCGCCCGCCTGCTGGCGAAAGGGTTAAACTGTGAAACCGGCATCACCGCCACCCCCTGCGGCGTGTGCGATAACTGCCGGGAAATAGAACAAGGGCGCTTTGTCGATCTGATTGAGATTGACGCCGCCTCGCGAACCAAAGTCGAAGATACTCGCGACCTGCTGGATAACGTCCAGTACGCGCCGGCCCGCGGCCGCTTTAAGGTCTATCTCATCGACGAAGTCCATATGCTGTCGCGCCACAGCTTCAACGCGTTATTAAAGACGCTGGAGGAGCCGCCGGCGCACGTCAAATTCCTGCTGGCGACGACGGATCCGCAGAAGCTGCCGGTGACGATCTTATCCCGCTGCCTGCAGTTCCACCTGAAGGCGCTGGACGTTGAACAGATCCGCCATCAGCTGGAGCATATTCTTGGCGAAGAGCAGATTGCCTTCGAGCCCCGCGCGCTGCAGCTTCTGTCGCGCGCCGCCGACGGCAGTCTGCGTGATGCCTTAAGTCTGACCGATCAGGCTATTGCCAGTGGAGAAGGGCAACTGACGGCGGCGTCGGTGAGCGCCATGCTCGGCACCCTCGATGACGATCAGGCGCTGTCGCTGATTGAAGCCCTGGCCGCCGCCGATGGCGAGCGGGTCATGGCGGGCGTCAATGACGCCGCCGCGCGCGGCGTTGAATGGGAGGCGCTGCTGGTGGAGATGCAGAGCCTACTGCACCGCATCGCCATGGTTCAGCTGTCCCCTTCGGCGCTGGGCGCCGACATGGCCGCGGTCGAAGTGCGAATGCGCGAACTGGCGCGCACCGTACCGCCGGGCGACGTTCAGCTCTACTACCAAACGCTGCTGATTGGCCGCAAAGAGCTGCCCTATGCCCCGGACCGGCGGATGGGCGTCGAAATGACGCTGCTGCGCGCCCTGGCGTTTCATCCGCGTAAGCCGCTGCCCGAGCCGGAGGTGCAGCCGGCACTGGCCGCCGCGCCCGCGCCGCGCCAGCAGGTTTCCCCCGCAGCGCCGCCGCCGCAGCCGTCGCAGAGTTTGCCGCCGACCACCAGCCAGGTGCTGGCGGCCCGCAGCCACCTGCAGCGCAGCCAGGGAGCAACCACCCCAAAAAAGAGTGAACCGGCAGCCGCTTCCCGCGCGCGGCCGGTGAATAACGCTGCGCTGGAGCGACTGAGTTCGATTACCGAGCGAGTCCAGGCTCGTCCGGCCGCGGCGGCGCTGGAGCAGGCCCCGGCGAAGAAAGAGGCCTATCGCTGGAAGGCGACGACGGTGGTTGAAGAGACCAAAGTCGAAGTCGCCACGCCTAAAGCGCTGAAAAAAGCGCTGGAGCATGAAAAAACGCCGGAGCTGGCGGCTAAGCTTGCCGTTGAAGCAGTCGAGCGCGACAGCTGGGCGGCGGAAGTGAGCCAGCTGGCGGTACCGAAGCTGGTCGAGCAGGTGGCGCTCAACGCGTGGAAAGAGCAGGAGGGCAATCGCGTCTGTCTGCATCTGCGCCCCAGTCAGCGCCACCTCAATTCCGCCGGCGCGCAGCAAAAGCTGGCTGAAGCGCTGGGGGTGTTGTACGGTACGCCGGTTGAATTGACCATCGTGGAAGACGATAATCCCGCGATGCGCACGCCGCTGGAGTGGCGGCAGGCTATTTATGAAGAGAAGCTCGCGCAGGCGCGCGACGCGATTATTGCGGATAATAACATTCAGACCCTGCGTCGTTTCTTCGACGCCGATCTGGATGAAGAGAGTATCCGCCCCATTTGACTGCAAGTTTGACTTGCAGTCAGTACCTTTAATGATGACTGACTGAGAGAGAAGCCTATGTTTGGTGGAAAAGGCGGCCTGGGTAACCTGATGAAGCAGGCCCAGCAGATGCAAGACAAAATGCAGAAGATGCAGGAAGAGATCGCTCAGCTGGAAGTGACCGGCGAGTCCGGCGCGGGTCTGGTGAAAGTGACCATCAACGGCGCGCACAACTGCCGCCGCGTGGAGATCGACCCAAGCCTGCTGGAAGATGACAAAGAGATGCTGGAAGATCTGGTGGCTGCCGCGTTCAACGACGCCGCGCGCCGTATCGAAGAGACCCAGAAAGAGAAGATGGCTTCCGTCTCTGCCGGTATGCAGCTGCCGCCAGGCTTCAAGATGCCGTTCTGATGCAAACCAGCCCGCTGTTAACTCAGCTTATGGAAGCGCTGCGCTGTCTGCCGGGCGTCGGCCCGAAGTCCGCGCAGCGCATGGCGTTTACCCTGCTGCAGCGCGATCGCAGCGGCGGGATGCGTCTGGCGCAGGCGCTGACGCGCGCGATGTCGGAGATCGGCCACTGCGCCGATTGCCGCACCTTCACCGAGCAGGAGGTGTGCAATATCTGCAGCAACCCGCGTCGCCAGGAAAACGGCCAAATCTGCGTGGTGGAGAGTCCGGCGGACATCTACGCCATTGAGCAGACCGGGCAGTATTCCGGCCGCTACTTCGTGCTGATGGGGCACCTGTCGCCGCTCGACGGCATCGGGCCTGACGACATCGGGCTCGATCGCCTGGAACAACGGCTGGAGGCGGAGTCGATCACCGAGGTGATCCTTGCCACCAACCCGACCGTTGAGGGCGAGGCGACGGCCAACTACATCGCAGAGCTGTGCGCGCAGTATGGCGTCGACGCCAGCCGAATCGCCCACGGCGTGCCGGTGGGCGGCGAGCTGGAGATGGTCGACGGCACTACGCTGTCCCACTCGCTGGCCGGTCGCCACAAGATTACTTTCTGAACAAATGGAGGCGGCCATCGCCGCCTCCGCTTGAAAAATTTCCCCGCTGTCCCCATCTCCCACTCAACGGTTTTTTACCCATTTAAAATGGCATTGTTGAGGTTGAATCAGATGAAAGGACAAGAAACTCGTGGTTTTCAGTCAGAAGTAAAACAGCTTCTGCACCTGATGATCCATTCCCTCTATTCCAACAAAGAAATCTTTCTGCGTGAGCTGATTTCCAACGCCTCTGATGCGGCCGATAAGCTGCGTTTCCGCGCGCTGTCGCAGCCGGATTTGTATGAGGGAGACGGCGAGCTGCGCGTGCGGGTTTCGTTTGATAAAGACAACCGTACCCTGACCATCGCCGATAACGGTATCGGCATGAACCGGGAAGAGGTTATCGATCATCTCGGCACCATCGCCAAATCCGGCACCAAAGCGTTCCTGGAATCCATGGGTTCCGACCAGGCAAAAGATAGCCAGCTGATTGGCCAGTTCGGCGTCGGCTTCTATTCGGCCTTTATCGTGGCGGATAAAGTGACCGTGCGCACCCGTGCGGCAGGCGATAAACCTGAAAACGGCGTGTTCTGGGAATCCGCCGGCGAAGGGGAATATACCGTGGCCGACATCACCAAAGCCGATCGCGGGACCGAAATCACCCTGCATCTGCGCGAAGGTGAGGACGATTTCCTCAACGACTGGCGCGTGCGCTCCATCATCAGCAAGTATTCCGATCATATCGCGCTGCCGGTTGAGATTGAAAAACAGGAAGAGAAAGACGGCGAAACCGTTATCAGCTGGGAAAAAATCAACAAGGCGCAGGCCCTGTGGACCCGCAGCAAGTCTGAAGTTAACGACGACGAGTACAAAGAGTTCTATAAGCACATTGCCCATGACTACAGCGACCCGCTGACCTGGAGCCACAACCGCGTGGAAGGTAAGCAGGAGTACACCAGCCTGCTGTATATCCCGTCGCAGGCGCCGTGGGATATGTGGAACCGCGATCATAAACACGGCCTGAAGCTGTACGTCCAGCGCGTGTTCATTATGGATGACGCCGAGCAGTTTATGCCGAACTACCTGCGCTTCGTACGCGGCCTGATAGACTCCAACGATCTGCCGCTGAACGTCTCCCGTGAAATCCTGCAGGACAGCAGCGTGACCCGTAACCTGCGCACCGCGCTGACCAAACGCGCGCTGCAGATGCTGGATAAGCTGGCGAAAGACGACGCCGAAAAATATCAGACTTTCTGGAAACAGTTCGGCCTGGTGCTGAAAGAGGGCCCGGCGGAAGATCCGAGCAACCAGGAGGCGATCGCCAAACTGCTGCGCTTCGCGACCACCCATACCGACTCCTCCGCGCAGACCGTGTCGCTGGAAGAGTACGTCTCGCGTATGAAAGACGGTCAGGAAAAGATCTACTACATCACTGCCGACAGCTATGCGGCGGCGAAAAGCAGCCCACACCTCGAACTGCTGCGTAAGAAAGGGATCGAAGTGCTGCTGCTCTCCGATCGCATCGACGAGTGGATGATGAGCTACCTGACCGAATTCGACGGCAAAGCGTTCCAGTCTGTCGCTAAAGCCGACGAGTCGCTGGACAAACTGGCGGACGAAGTGGACGAGTCCACCAAAGAAGCCGAAAAAGCGCTGGAGCCGTTCGTTGAGCGTGTGAAAAACCTGCTTGGCGACCGGGTCAAAGAGGTGCGTCTGACCCATCGTCTGACCGACACCCCAGCGATTGTCACCACCGATGCCGACGAGATGAGCACCCAGATGGCGAAGCTGTTCGCGGCTGCGGGCCAGGCGGCGCCGGAAGTGAAATACATCTTCGAACTGAACCCGGCGCATCAGCTGGTGAAACGCGCAGCCGATACCCAGGATGACGCGCAGTTCGGCGAATGGGTGGAACTGCTGCTGGATCAGGCGCTGCTGGCCGAGCGCGGCACGCTGGAAGATCCGAACCAGTTTATCCGCCGTATGAACCAGCTGCTGGCTTCCTGACGCGAACCTGAATGAGTAGCCCGGCCGAGCGACGCGACGCCGGGAACGGGATAAATGCCCCGTCTGAGCGATTTGCTCCGGCGGGGCATTTCACATTGGATGGCATAAAATATCTCACCATTAACCGTTTCAGCCGCACCGCCTTCCTTGAGCCATCGCCGTTCTGGTGGTATGGTTTAGCGTTTTTGAAAAATTGAATCGACTTTTGAGGGGATTTTCGTAATGCGTATTATTCTGCTTGGCGCTCCGGGCGCGGGTAAAGGAACTCAGGCTCAGTTCATCATGGAGAAATACGGTATTCCGCAAATCTCCACCGGCGATATGCTGCGCGCTGCGGTAAAATCCGGCTCCGAGCTCGGTAAGCAAGCGAAAGACATCATGGACGCCGGCAAGCTGGTGACCGATGAGCTGGTTATCGCGCTGGTTAAAGAGCGTATCGCCCAGGAAGATTGCCGTAACGGCTTCCTGCTGGACGGCTTCCCGCGCACTATTCCGCAGGCTGACGCCATGAAAGAAGCGGGCATTACCGTTGATTACGTGCTGGAATTCGATGTGCCGGACGAACTGATCGTCGACCGCATCGTTGGCCGTCGCGTTCACGCGGCATCCGGTCGCGTATACCACATCAAATTTAATCCGCCGAAGGTGGAAGGCAAAGACGACGTGACCGGCGAAGAGCTGACCACCCGTAAAGACGACCAGGAAGAGACCGTGCGTAAGCGTCTGGTGGAATATCATCAGATGACGGCGCCGCTGATCGGCTACTACACCAAAGAAGCGCAGGCGGGCAACACCAAATACGCCAAAGTCGACGGCACCAAAGCGGTGGCTGACGTGCGCGCCGAACTGGAAAAAATCCTCGGCTGATAAAGCCTTTTCTCATCCTGCTGCGGCAGGATGAGAACTCCTCTCATTCCTACCTTTTGCTATGATTGGTTCCGTTTAGCGCCATTTCAGCTACAATTGGCTGCGATTCAAATGGTTAAGAGGCGGTAATGCATCAGACGAAAACAGGTATCTTGCTGGCCAATTTAGGCACTCCCGATGCGCCCACCCCCGGTGCGGTGAAGCGCTATCTGCGACAATTCCTCAGCGACAAACGGGTGGTGGATACGTCTCGTCTGCTATGGTGGCCGCTGCTGCGCGGCGTCATACTGCCGATTCGCTCTCCCCGCGTGGCTAAACTCTATCAGTCCGTCTGGATGGAAGAGGGGTCGCCGCTGATGGTATACAGCCGTCGCCAGCAGCAGGCGCTGGCCGCCAGACTGCCGGATACCCCGGTGGCGCTGGGCATGAGCTATGGATCGCCGTCGCTGGCCAGCGCGGTGGATGATTTACTGGCGCAGGGGGTGGGGCACATCGTAGTGCTGCCGCTGTATCCGCAATATTCCTGCTCGACGGTGGCTGCCGTCTGGGATGAGCTGGCGCGGATCCTCGCGAAGAAACGCGCCATTCCCGGTATCTCGTTTATTCGCGATTACGCCGGGCACCCGGACTATATCCATGCCCTGGCGGCCAGCGTGCGCGCCTCGTTTGCCGTTCATGGGGAACCGGATCTGCTGCTGCTCTCCTATCATGGGATCCCGCAGCGCTATGCCAATCAGGGGGATGATTATCCTCAGCGCTGTCGCGATACCACGCGGGAACTGGTCTCCGCGCTGGGGCTGCCGCCGGAGCGGGTGATGATGACCTTCCAGTCGCGCTTTGGTCGGGAACCCTGGCTGACGCCGTATACCGATGAGACGCTGAAGATGCTCGGCGAGAAAGGGACGAAGCATATTCAGGTGCTGTGCCCGGGGTTTGCCGCCGACTGTCTCGAAACGCTGGAAGAGATCGCCGTCCAGAACCGGGAAATATTCCTCGAAGCGGGCGGAAAGCAATATGAATACATTCCGGCGCTTAACGCGGACGCCGCGCATATTGAGATGATGGTCAACCTGACGGCGCCTTATCGCTGATCGCGCGCAGGGCGGGGAATATGCTACTATTTCCCGCTTGTTCCCTGTTATTTAAGCGCCACTATGAAATTTCCCGGTAAACGCAAATCCAAACACTATTTTCCCGTTAACGCCCGCGACCCGCTGCTGCAGCAAATTCAGCCGGAGAATGAATCCAGCGTCTCCTGGGTGGTGGGTATCGACCAGACGCTGGTGGATATCGAAGCGAAAGTGGATGAGGCGTTTATCGTGCGCTACGGCCTGAGCGCGGGCCACTCGCTGGTGATTGAAGATGACGTCGCCGAGGCGCTGTATCAGGAGCTGGTGCGCAATAATCTTATTACCCATCAGTTTGCCGGCGGCACGATCGGCAATACCATGCACAACTACTCGGTGCTGGCGGACGATCGCTCGGTGCTGCTTGGCGTCATGTGCAGCAATATCGAAATCGGCGGCTATGCCTACCGCTACCTGTGCAATACCTCCAGCCGTACCGATCTGAACTATCTGCAGGGCGTCGACGGCGCCATTGGCCGCTGCTTCACCCTGATCAGCGACAGCGGCGAGCGCACCTTCGCCATCAGCCCGGGTCATATGAACAAGCTGCGCCCGGAAAGCATTCCGGAAGCGGTGATCGCCGGCGCCTCGGCGCTGGTGCTGACCTCCTACCTGGTACGCTGCAAGCCGGGCGAGCCGATGCCGGACGCGACGATGAAAGCCATCGAGTATGCCAAAAAGCATGATGTGCCGGTGGTGTTAACTCTTGGAACCAAATACGTGATTGCCGATAACCCGGCGTGGTGGCAGCAGTTCCTGCAGGAGCATGTCTCGATTCTGGCGATGAATGAAGAGGAAGGGGAAGCACTGACCGGCTTTGCCGATCCGCTGACGGCGGCGGATAAAGCGCTGGACTGGGTCGACCTGGTGCTGTGCACCGCCGGACCGGCGGGGCTGTATATGGCGGGCTTCACTGAAGAAGAGGCGAAGCGTAAGACCCAGCATCCGCTGCTGCCGGGGGCGATCCCGGAATTTAACCAGTTCGAATTCAGTCGCGCGATGCGTCACCAGGACTGCGTCAATCCGCTGCGTATTTATTCGCATATTGCGCCGTATATGGGCGGCCCGGAGAAGATCATGAACACCAACGGCGCAGGGGACGGCGCGCTGGCGGCGCTGCTGCATGACATCACCGCCAATAACTACCATCGCAATAACGTCCCCAACTCCAGCAAACACAAATGCAAATGGCTGACCTACTCCTCGCTGGCGCAGGTGTGTAAATATGCCAACCGCGTGAGCTATCAGGTGCTGAACCAGCACTCGCCGCGCTTAACCCGCGGCCTGCCGGAACGTGAGGACAGCCTGGAAGAGGCGTACTGGGATCGGTAAGCGAGTCCCTCTCCCGACGGGAGAGGGCAGAACATCAGCCGGTGACCACTTCACCGGCGGGTGGCGTTTCCAGAAGCTGCAGCATGGCGCGGGCAATTTCCCGCTCGCCCATCACCACCTGATTGGCCCCACGGTCGATAATGTAATCCACTTCGTCATCATAATGGGCGCGGGCGATAATCTCGATATGCGGACATTTTTCCCGTGCGGAAGCGACAATCTCGCCGGCCTCATAGCCGTTGGGAATGGTCAGCAGCAGCCAGCGGGCGCAGTCGAGATGAGCCAGCTCCATGATCTCTTCATTGGCGGCATTGCCCAGCACCGCGCTAATCCCGCGCTCGCGTAGCTCATCCACGCGGGTGCGCGAGGTTTCAACCACCACCAGCGGGATCCCCTGGGCCATCAGCTTCTCGCCCAGCAGGCTGCCGACGCGGCCGAAACCGACCAGCAGCGCGTGGTTGCAGATATCGACCGGGACCTGCTTCTCGTCTTCCAGCACCTCTTCCAGGGTCTGCTCGTCGAGGGTTTCGGTTTTATCGAGATATTTCTCCAGCAGAGTGAACAGTACCGGGTTGAGCATAATCGAGATGATCGCTCCGGCCAGCACCAGGTTTTGCCCGGCCTGCGGCAGCAGGTTAAGCGCCATCCCCAGGCCGGCGAGAATAAAGGCAAATTCACCAATCTGCGCCAGGCTGGCGGCAATGGTCAGTGCGGTACGCGGCGAGTGGCCAAACATACGCACGAGGAAAAAGGCGGCTGCGGATTTACCAAAGATAATGATCGCCAGCGTCGCCAGCACCGCCAGCGGCTGCTGGACCAGCACCATCGGGTCAAACAGCATGCCGACGGAGACAAAGAATAGCACCGCGAAGGCGTCGCGCAGCGGCAGGGTGTCATGAGCGGCACGGTGGCTCAGCTCGGATTCGTTAAGCACCATGCCGGCAAAGAAGGCGCCGAGGGCGAAGGAGACATCAAACAGCTCCACGGCGCCGAAGGCGATGCCCAGCGCCAGGGCCAGCACCGACAGGGTGAACAGCTCGCGCGAGCCGGTGGCCGCGCTGCGCGACATGATCCACGGCACCAGCCGACGGCCGACCAGCATCATGATGGCGATAAAGGCCACCACTTTGCCAATGGTGATCCCGAGGTCGAGGGCCAGGGAAGCGAAGCCGAGGTTGCCTTTCTCCGCCATACCGGCCACCGCCGGCAGCAGGACCAGCGTCAGGACCATCACCAGGTCTTCCACAATCAGCCAGCCGATGGCGATCTGCCCGCGCTGACTGTCAATCAGCTGTCGTTCCTCCAGGGCGCGCAGCAGCACCACGGTACTGGCGGTGGAGAGGCACAGACCAAAGACGATGCCGGTCATCAGCGACCAGCCAAGGGCGGCGGAGAGCGCCATACCCAACAGCGTCGCCACGGCTATCTGGGCGATGGCCCCGGGAATGGCGATCGACTTTACCGCCATCAGATCCTTGAGAGAGAAATGCAGGCCGACGCCGAACATCAGCAGGATCACGCCGAGCTCCGCCAGTTCCGGAGCCAGTTTGGTGTCTGCAACAAAGCCAGGGGTGAAAGGTCCGGACAGCACGCCCGCTAAGAGATATCCCACCAGAGGAGAAATACGTAGCTTATTGGCAATCATGCCGAGAATAAAGGCGAGCACGAGGCCGCCGACAATGGTGGTGATTAGCGGTGTTGCGTGGTGCATTCCGTCTCCTTTCCAGTGGTGAATCGGTCCATTTTGCTACCCTGTCCGCGTAATAGTTTATGACAAAAACGTTCACTTTGTTTATGAATAATTCTTGAATTGTGCAAAAAAATGCAATTGGCCGCTGAAAAGGCACAGAAGGAAAAATCGAGAGAGGAATGCGCGCATCAGGCCGATGGCGCAAGGGGTAACGGCGGCCAGCGTTACACTTTGGCCGCCGGATAATCAGGCTTTTTGCCGGTTATCAGGAAGAAATATCGTCAGGAATCCCAGCAGCGGCAGGAAGGCGCAGATTTTATATACCAGGTCGATGCTGGTATGGTCCGCCAGCAGGCCCAGCACCGCGGCGCCAAGGCCGCCCATACCAAAGGCGAAGCCGAAAAACAGGCCTGAAACCATGCCGATACGTCCCGGCAGCAGCTCCTGGGCATAGACCAGAATAGCGGAGAAGGCCGAGGCGAGGATAAAACCAATGATCACCGTTAAAATCCCGGTCCATTCAAGGCTGGCATAGGGTAAAACAAGGGTGAAAGGCGCCACGCCGAGGATAGAGCCCCAAATAACATATTTTCGTCCAATCTTATCGCCAACGGGCCCGCCAATCACCGTCCCGGCGGCCACCGCGAACAGGAAGGCGAACAGATGCAGCTGGGCATTTTGCACCGATAAGCCGAACTTATGCATCAGATAAAAGGTGTAATAGCTGCTGATGCTCGCCATATAGAAGTATTTCGAGAAAATCAGCATCAGCAGAATACCTACCGCCAGAATCACCTTATTGCGCGGCAGCGGATTGACGATCGCCGGCTTCGGTTTGCCCTTATTCATCCGGTGCTGCGCGGCGTACCAGCGGCTGATTTGCGACAGCACGACGATAGCCAGCAGGGCGGCCAGCACGAACCAGGCGACGTTGCCTTTACCATACGGGGCGATGATCACCGCCGCCAGCAGCGGGCCAAGCGAACTTCCGAAGTTGCCGCCGACCTGGAACAGCGACTGGGCCAGGCCGTGACGGCCGCCGGAGGCCATCCGCGCCACGCGGGATGATTCCGGATGGAAAACCGAGGAGCCGATACCCACCAGCGCGGCGGCCAGCAGCACCATACCGAAGCTACCGGCCAGCGCCAGCAGGATCAAACCGCAGAGGGTAAAGCACATGCCCACCGGCAGCGACCACGGCATCGATCGTTTATCGGTGATGTAGCCAATTACCGGCTGGAACAGCGATGAGGTGAGCTGGAAGGTGAGGGTGATCATCCCAATCTGCACGAAGGTAAGGGAGAACTCGGCCTGCAGCAGCGGGTAGATAGCGAGTATGAGCGACTGGATCATATCGTTAAGCAAATGGGACAGGCTGATCGCGCCTAAGATGCCAAACGAGGTGCGCGCTTTTTGCGGCGGCGCGTCGGTACTGGGTAAGGTCTGAGCGGATTGGTTGGTTGTCATAGGTTCACTTCAGCGAGTTCGATTTGTTGTAGAGAATGCAGGTTGTTACCCTAAATAATTCGAGTTGCAGGCAGGCGGCGACGCAGCGAATCCCCAGGAGCTTACTCTCGTAAGTGACTGGGGTGAGCGAGGACAAATTCGTCAGGAACGAATTTGAACGCAGTTCACTGCGCCCGTAAGGGCGAGGCCCAGGGAGGGGCCGAGTTATTGCCAACGCACATGCAACTTGAAGTATGACGGGTAGAATTATTATCCGACTAACATACCTGCAGATAAGGTTTGAAGGAAGTCGCAATTCTGAAAACATATTTGTCAACGCGGCTAACTCGCTATACTTTCGGCACTTGGGATTAAGTCAGGGAGTGAAGCATGCATTATTTCAAACACAGCGTGGCGCTGGCGTTATTCGCCGCTTTATCGCTGGGCAGCCTGTCCGCGCAGGCCTATGAGCAGGATAAAACCTATAAAATTACCATCCTGCACACCAACGATCACCACGGTCATTTCTGGCGTAATGACTACGGCGAATATGGCCTGGCGGCGCAGAAAACGCTGGTGGACGGTATTCGTAAAGAGGTGGCGGCCGAAGGCGGTAGCGTTCTGCTGCTGTCCGGCGGGGATATCAATACCGGGGTGCCGGAGTCTGATTTACAGGATGCAGAGCCCGATTTTCGCGGCATGAACTTGATCGGCTACGACGCGATGGCGGTGGGGAACCATGAGTTTGATAATCCGCTGAGCGTGCTGCGCCAGCAGGAAAAGTGGGCGAAGTTCCCGTTCCTGTCGGCCAATATTTATCAGAAAAGCACCGGCGAACGGCTGTTCAAACCCTGGGCGCTGTTTAAACGCGGCGGGTTAAAAATCGCGGTTATTGGCTTAACCACTGACGATACGGCCAAGATTGGCAATCCGGAATATTTCACCGATATCGAATTCCGCAAACCGGCGGAAGAGGCGAAGCTGGTGATCCAGGAGCTGCAGCAGAATGAAAAGCCGGACGTGATCCTGGCCACCACCCATATGGGCCACTATGACAACGGCAACCACGGCTCTAACGCGCCGGGGGATGTCGAGATGGCACGCAGTTTACCCGCGGGCTCGCTGGCGATGATCGTCGGCGGTCACTCGCAGGATCCGGTGTGCATGGCGTCGGAAAATAAAAAACAGGTCGACTATGTGCCAGGGACGCCGTGCGCCCCGGATCGCCAGAATGGCATCTGGATCGTCCAGGCGCATGAGTGGGGCAAATACGTCGGCCGCGCCGATTTTGAGTTCCGCAACGGCGAGATGAAGCTGGTGCACTATCAGCTGATCCCGGTCAACCTGAAGAAAAAAGTGACATACGATAACGGCCAAAGCGAGCGGGTGCTGTATACGCCGCAGATCGCGGAGAACCCGCAGATGATGTCGCTGCTGACGCCGTTCCAGAACAAAGGTAAGGCGCAACTGCAGGTCAAGATCGGCAGCGTGAATGGTCATCTGGAGGGCGATCGCAGTAAAGTGCGCTTCGTACAGACCAATATGGGCCACCTGCTGCTGGCGGCGCAGATGGCGCGCAGTAACGCGGATTTCGCGGTGATGAGCGGCGGCGGGATCCGCGACTCCATCGAGGCGGGCGATATCACCTACAAGGATGTGATGAAGGTCCAGCCGTTCGGCAATGTGCTGACCTATGTCGATATGAGCGGCAAAGAGGTGGTGGATTACCTGACCGCCGTCGCGCAGATGAAGCCGGATTCCGGCGCCTATCCGCAGTTTGCGAACGTCAGCTTTGTGGCCAAAGACGGCAAGTTGAACGATCTGAAAATCAAAGGCGAACCGGTGGATCCGGCGAAGACCTACCGGATGGCGACGCTGAGCTTTAACGCCACCGGCGGCGATGGCTATCCGAACATCGCCGATAAACCCGGGTATGTGAATACCGGCTTTATCGATGCCGAAGTGCTGAAAGAGTATATCGAGAAGAACTCGCCGCTGGATGCCGCCGCCTATGAGCCGAAAGGCGAGGTGAGCTGGCAGTAACCCTGAGGGGAAGCCCGGATAAAGCGCGCTGCGTCGCTATCCGGGCGCTTTCCCGGTGGCGCTGCGCTTACCGGGCACGGGGCGCGTCATCAATCGCGGCGGGCGATATCGGCGAACTTCGCATCCAGCAGCTGCGCCAGATCGCTGGCCGCCAGCTCAATATCCAGCCCGCGTTTGCCGCCGGAAATGTAAATGGTGGCAAATTCCTGCGCCGGGGCGTCAATCACCGTCGGCAGACGCTTCTTCTGCCCCAGCGGACTGATACCGCCCACCAGATAGCCGGTGATACGCTGCGCCACCATCGGGTCGGCCATGTCGACTTTCTTGGCGCCCAGCGCTTTCGCCACTTTCTTCAAATCCAGCTGCCCGGCGACCGGGGTGACGGCGACCGCCAGATGCTTCATATCGCCATTTACGGCGACCAGCAGGGTCTTGTAAACCTGGTCGGCATTGAGGCCGAGCTTGCGCACCACTTCATCACCGAAGTTGGTCTCATTGGGATCGTGATCGTAACTGTGGATCTGAAAGGGGATTTTGTTTTTTTCGAGTAATTTAACGGCGGGAGTCATAGCTATCCTTCTTACCAACCGGTTTTGCGTGACGTCAGAATACGCCCGCAGGTTGTCTAAAAAATAGTACCATCTTGCGCAATAGTGTTGGCAGTGATGGTCACTTTGAGCGACAATCAGACGATCCGGGATGCAAATCCCGGGATAATAATAATGATGAAATTCCTCTTTGACGGGCCAATAGCAATATTGGCCATTTTTTTATGTCAGCATATCCGGCAGATTCCCTTCGCCATACAGATGCAGCGCGCCGACGGCGACCACGTAGCGCCCCGGCGGCAGGGCCAGCAGCGTCTCGCGCCAGGCGAGATTGCGCTGGTGCATCAGCACATCATATAAAGACTGGCTGAAGGTCGTCGGCAGCGATACCGCGCCGCGCGACGGCGGTTGCTCCAGCCACCAGCCGATCATGACCTGCAGTAAACGGGCGTTGGTGCGCCAGTGGGTCAGCGTATCCTCCAGCAGCGCCATTCCGCCATCGGGCAGGTCGCGCAGCAGCGCGATCTGGCTGTCGGCGCCTTCCAGCTCCATCACCGCTATGTTGCTCTCGCGGGCGGCCATCAGCAACTGATAATCGATACCGTAATCCGGCCGCAGCCCCAGCTTCTGCGCCTGGGTAGCCTGCAGGACCATCGCCACCTGCCACAGCGGCTGGCTGTCGAATAGCGCGACCGACAGGCCGAGTTCACCGGCTCGCGTCTGTAGCTCGCTCAGCTGCGCGTCGCTCAGGCGCTCCGCCAGCGGCGGATAAGCGGGGAGATGGCTAAACGGGGTTTCATTGCCGCTGATATCGGCCTCAACGATTAACGCATCGGCCTGGCGTATTTTTTTCAGCAGCTTCGCTGGCGGCGGCGCCATATCGCGGGTGCCCATATGGATGCTGCCGACGAGGTGCAGATAGCGTTCGCCGGGCAGGACGATATCCATCGCAGGCCAGGAATAAGACGAGCCGACGGCGGCTCGCCACAGCATTTTTATCCGGTTTAACAGGCCCATACGCGCTCCGAAGTGTGAGGCATTCATGCTAGCGCATATGGTGATACACGTCACCCTTCCGGCGGGCTTTTCTTGTCCCGCTAAAAAAGCGGGCGCCGACCCTGTCAGCGCCCGCTTTCCTCAACAACGCTTACGCTTTTGGTTTAAAGCGCAGCAGGCGGTTAGCGTTACTCACCACGGTAATCGACGACAGCGCCATCGCCGCGCCGGCGACCACCGGATTGAGCAACGTGCCGGTCAGCGGCCAGAGGATCCCGGCGGCAATCGGGATGCCCAGCGAGTTGTAGACAAAGGCCCCCAGCAGGTTCTGCTTCATATTGCGTAAGGTCGCCTTCGAAATCGCCAGCGCATCGGCCACGCCGTGAAGACTATGGCGCATCAGGGTGATCGCCGCCGTTTCAATGGCGACATCGCTGCCGCCGCCCATGGCGATCCCGACATCCGCCTGCGCCAGCGCCGGGGCGTCGTTAATCCCATCGCCCACCATCGCCACTTTGTGCCCCTGGCTCTGCAGACGCTTAATGGCGTCGGCTTTACCGTCCGGCAGCACGCCGGCAATCACCTCATCAATGCCGGCTTCTTTGGCGATAGCATTCGCGGTAGTGGGGTTATCCCCGGTGAGCATCACCAGGCGGTAACCCTGACGATGCAGGCGCGCCAGAGCGTCGACGCTGTCTTCGCGTAGCGGGTCACGGATGGCGAACAGCGCGGCCGCCTGACCATCTACCGCCAGCAGCACCGGCGTAGCCCCGCGCGAGGCCTGCGCCATCATCTCGCTTTCTATATCGCCGGTGGCGATATGTTGCTCGTTGAGCAGCGCCTGGTTACCGAGCAGCAGGCGATGGCCTTCCGCTTCGCCGCTGACGCCCAGGCCGCGCAGGGTGCGGAAGCCGCTCACTTCCGGCAACGGGCTGTCTCCGGCTTTATCAAGGATCGCTCGCGCCAGCGGATGGCTTGAACCCTGCTCGAGCGCGGCGGCAAGACGCAGCGCGGTCATCTCATCAACGTCTGCGAAAGTTTTCACCGCCACCACCTGCGGCTTGCCTTCGGTCAGGGTGCCGGTTTTATCGAACACCAGGGTGTCGAGTTCACTGGCGCGCTGCAGAGCATCGGCGTCGCGCACCAGTACGCCGTACTCCGCCGCCCGGCCAACGCCGGAGATAATCGACATCGGCGTCGCCAGGCCTAAGGCGCACGGACAGGCGATAATCAGTACCGTGGTGGCGATCACCAGGGTATAGACGATCTGCGGCGCCGGGCCGAAAAAGTACCAGATCGCAGCGCTAATCAGCGCAATGGCGACCACCGCCGGGACAAACACCGCGGAGATTTTATCCGCCAGCTGGCCGATCTCCGGCTTGCTGCTCTGCGCCTGGCGCACCATGCGGATAATACGCGCCAGCGTGGTCTGGCTGCCGACGGCGCTGGCGGTGAACAGCACGCTGCCGTCCTGCACTACGGTGCCGGCGTGAATGGCGTCGCCATCGCCTTTTTGCTGCGGTACCGGTTCGCCGGTGAGCATCGCTTCATCAAACCAGGCTTCCCCCTGGCTTATCACGCCGTCGACCGGGACGCGGTCGCCGGTCGTCAGGCGCAGCGTCATGCCGGCCTGAACTTCAGCGAGCGGCAGATCTTTCTCGCCCTCGGGCGTAACGACCCGCGCCGAAGGCGGCGTCAGGTCGAGCAGTTTTTCCAGCGCTTTTGAGGAGCGCTGGCGGGCGCGGGCCTCCAGCATATGGCCGAGGTTAATCAGGCCGATAATCATTGCGCTGGCTTCGTAATAGAGATGGCGGGCTTCCATCGGGAACCACTGTGGCCACAGGTTGACGCTCATCGAGTACAGCCAGGCGACGCCGGTACCGAGCGCCACCAGCGTATCCATGGTGGCAGTGCCGTTTTTCAGGCTTTTCCACGCGCTGCGGTAGAAGTGGCCGCCGGCGAAGACCATCACCGCCAGGGTGACGAGGCCGATGACCAGCCACAGCGAACGGTTGTCGTCGCTGACCATCATGTTATCGCCGATCATGCCCCAGACCATCACCGGCACGCCGACCAGCAGGGCGACAATCGCCTGCCAGCGAAAACGTTTCATGGTGGCGATGGCGGTTTCCTGCTGCCGTTCGCGGCGTTCCAGATCGTCCTCGATCGCCTCCGCGCCGTAGCCCGCTTTCTCCACCGCCTGCATTAATTCTGCGGCGGACGCACTGCCCATCACCAGCGCCGTGCGTTCCGCCAGGTTAACCCGCGCCTGTGAGACGCCCGGCACCGCGGCAAGCGCGTTCTGTACCCGGGAGACGCAGCTGGCGCAGCTCATGCCGTTGATCAGCAGCTGTTGACTGTCATCTTCGTCATGGGCTGCCGGAAGCTCAGGAGTGGCCGCTGTCAGTGCTTCCGACGGGATTGATGATTCTGCCAGCGGTTTAGCCTTTGGGTGGCTGAGCTCCGCGCCGTATCCGGCTTGTTTAACGGTTTCAATCAGCGCTTGTGCGCTGGCGCTGCCCGTCACATGGGCTTCAGTGAGGGTGACTTCCGCTTGCTCAACGTCAGGACGCTGCTCCAGACTCTCTTTCACGCGTTTAACGCAGTGGCCGCAGGAGAGGCCATCCAGCGTCAGGTCGATAGTGTTAGACATAAATAACTCCTGAATAATTTTCCGGTCAACGATTGACCAGAACCACTCTTTCATCGAGTATTAAGAAGGTTAAACCTTCCAGCAAGGGGAAGGTCAAGGAGAAAAAATGAATATCAGCGATGTGGCGAAAAAAACCGGTTTAACCAGCAAAGCGATTCGTTTTTACGAAGAGAAGGGGCTGGTGACGCCGCCGTTGCGGAGCGAAAACGGCTACCGCACCTACGGTCAGCAGCATCTCGATGAGCTGACGCTGCTGCGCCAGGCGCGGCAGGTGGGGTTTAATCTGGAAGAGTGCCGCGAGCTGGTGGCGCTATTCAACGACCCGTCACGGCACAGCGCCGATGTGAAAAAACGCACGCTGGAGAAAGTGGCGGATATCGAGAACCATATCCGCGAGCTGCAAAATATGCGCGCGCACCTGCTGGCGCTGGCTGAATCCTGCCCCGGCGACGACAGCGCGGAGTGCCCGATTATCGATAATCTTTCCGGTTGCTGTCATCGCAAGGCGCAGGCTTAACGAACAACGGGTCTGATCCGCAGCGTAATCCCTTCCACAGCGACCACTTCGACCTTGTTGCCCGCGGCGAGGTCCTCGTCAGCCATCACCGGCCAGGAGCTGTCGCCCACGCGCACGTGGCCGCGGCCGTTTACCAGCGGGGTATCCAGCGTCAGACGGCGGCCAATCAGCTGTAGCCCGCGCTGGTTGAGTTGAGCATCGGCAGGACGCTGCAGTTTGACGCGCTTGCGCAGCCACTTCGACCACAGCCACGCCGCCAGCAGAGTGAGGACGGCAAACAGCGTGCCTTGCCATTCCCAGCTCAGCGGCAGGAGCCAGGTCAGGGCGCCGGTCACCACGCCGGCGACGCCGCTCCATAGCAGGTATCCGCTGCCGCCCAGCATCTCGGCCGCCAGCAGCAGCCCGCCGAGGCTTAGCCAGAACAGATGGGGGTGGGCGAGGATCAGGTCGATCATGATTTTTTCCGATCGCCAGCGCCTTCTTTGATCAGCTCGCTGATCCCGGCGATCGATCCCATCAGGCTGCTGGCGTCCAGCGGCATCAGCACCACTTTACTGTTGTTGGCGGCGCCAATCTGCTGCAGCGCATCGGTGTATTTCTGCGCCACGAAGTAGTTGATCGCCTGAATATCGCCTGAGGCGATCGCCGAGGAGACCATCTGGGTGGCGCGGGCTTCCGCTTCAGCGGAACGCTCGCGGGCCTCCGCCTGCAGGAACGCGGACTGCCGCTCGCCCTCCGCCTTGAGGATCTGCGACTGCTTTTCCCCTTCCGCTTTCAGTATTTCCGCCTGACGCACCCCTTCGGCCTCGAGAATATAAGCGCGCTTGGTTCGTTCGGCTTTCATCTGGGCGTTCATCGAGGCGATAAGTTCCGCTGGTGGGCGAACGTCGCGAATTTCGACGCGGGTGATTTTCACCCCCCACGGGTTGGTGGCGTCGTCAACGATATGCAGCAGGCGGGTGTTAATGCTGTCGCGCTGGGAGAGCATTTCGTCCAGCTCCATCGAGCCGAGCACGGTACGGATGTTGGTCATCGTCAGGTTGACGATCGCCTGCTCAAGATTGCTGACCTCGTAGGCAGCCTTCGGCGCGTCAACCACCTGAATAAAGCAAACGGCGTCGATAGTGACGTTGGCGTTATCCCGGGAGATCACCTCCTGTGACGGGATGTCGAGCACCTGCTCCATCATGTTCACTTTGCGGCCGATGCGGTCCATAAACGGCACGACTAAGCTTAATCCCGGCTGCAGCGTCTGGGTAAAACGCCCGAAGCGCTCCACCGTCCACTGGTAGCCCTGCGGGACGATTTTCACCGCCGCGGCCACAATGACCAGCGCGACGAAAATAAGGATAGGAATAAAAATCAGCATCAAAAACCTCCTGTCTTGTTGCCTGGTGGGGCGCTACAAGGAAATAGCGCATGTTTAAATTGAGTATATCTTTCTCCTCATCCTGGAGAAAGGAAAGTGGGGTAAACTAGCGGTGTTTCAGAAAATAATCAGGAAGACTCATGAAGGAAAATAACGCGCTTTTGCGTCTCGAGGATGTGGGATTTAAGACCGACGACGCAGTTATTTTACATAATATCAACCTTCAGCTCAGACCCGGGGAATTCAAGTTGATTACCGGGCCTTCCGGCTGCGGGAAAAGCACCTTGCTGAAAATTATCGCCTCGCTGCTCAGCCCGACCTCCGGACGTCTGTTTTTCGACGATGCCGATGTCGCGACGCTGTCGCCGGAAAGGTATCGCCAGCAGGTCTCTTATTGTGCGCAGACGCCGGCGCTGTTCGGGGATTCGGTTTACGATAACCTGATTTTTCCGTGGCAGATCCGTAATAAACAACCGGATCCGCAGGCGCTGGTGGCCGATCTGCAGCGCTTTGGTCTTGGCGAAAATATGCTGGAAAAATCGATTAACGAACTGTCGGGCGGTGAAAAGCAGCGCGTATCGCTGATTCGCAATTTACAATTTCTGCCGCGCGTGCTGCTGCTGGACGAAATTACCAGCGCGCTGGATGACAGTAATAAACAGAATGTGAATGACATTATTCATGGCTACGCGACGGAAAAACAGGTCGCTGTTCTATGGGTCACCCACGATCGCAATGAAATTTCGCATGCCGATGAAGTAATTACGCTGCAACCTGCCGGCGGAAACATGCAGGAGGCACAGCATGAACGGGCATAACATTACGAACGAATCGCTGGCGCTGTCGATGGTGCTGGTGCTGATCGCTATTCTGGTGAGCTATCGGGAAAAGCTGGCGCTGGAAAAAGATATTCTCTGGAGCATCTGCCGGGCGATCGTGCAGCTGATTATCGTCGGCTATGTGCTGAAATATATCTTTAACGTCAACCATGCGGTTCTGACGCTGTTGATGGTGCTGTTTATCTGCTTTAACGCGGCGTGGAATGCCAAAAAGCGCAGTAAATATATCGATAAGGCGTTTGTCTCGTCATTTATCGCCATCACCACCGGCGCTGGGCTGACGCTGGCGGTGCTGGTGTTCTCCGGCTCGATAGCCTTCGTGCCGATGCAAGTGATCCCGATTGCCGGGATGGTGGCCGGGAACGCCATGGTGGCGGTGGGGCTGTGCTACAACAATATGGGCCAGCGCTTCAGCAGCGAGCAGCAGCAGATTCAGGAGAAGCTCAGCCTCGGCGCGACGCCGAAGATGGCCTCGGCGCGGCTGATCCGCGACAGCATCCGCGCGTCATTGATTCCCACCGTCGATTCAGCGAAAACGGTCGGCCTGGTGAGTTTGCCAGGGATGATGTCGGGACTAATTTTTGCCGGTATTGACCCGGTGAAGGCGATTAAGTACCAGATCATGGTAACTTTTATGCTGCTGTCGACCGCCAGCCTGTCGACGATTATCGCCGGCTATCTGACCTACCGGAAGTTCTTCAACGCCCGCCATCAGCTGGTGGTGACGCAGCTGAAAAAACGCCCGTGAACGATCCCGGGTTGCGGCGTTCACGCCTCACCCGGGTTACTAAGGCTGCGTTGCGCCTCGTTCGCATAGCCCGGATAGCGCAGCGCTATCCGGGGCAGGCAACGAATTAGTACAGCAGCGAATAGAGCTGACGGCGGTATTTGGCGGCCAGCGCATCGCCGGTACCGAGGGCGGCGAGGATCTCCTGCAGCATCTTGCGCGCCTGGCCGTCGCCGGCGCCTAAATCCTTCTGCAGATGGCTGAACAGCAGCGCCAGCGCTTCTTCGTTACGCCCGACCTGATGCAGCTGTAGCGCCAGCTGGGAGGCCAGCAGCGCATCCTCCGGATTCTGTTCCACCTGCTGCTGCAGCTGCTGGATTTCCGGCGTGTCGGCGGCCTGTTTGAGCAGCTCAATCTGCGCCACCAGACCCTGATAGTGGGTATCCTGATCCTGCAGCGGGATGGTTTTCAGCACGCTTTCCGCTTCATCGGAACGGTGCAGGGCAATCAGCGTTTCCGCCAGCAGCAGGCCAATCTGGCTCTCCTGATTCGACAGCTGCCACGCTTCCTTCAGCAGCGGCAGGGCATCGGCGTATTTTTCTTCCTGCATCAGGGCCAGCGCCTGCTGAGCTTTCAGCTCCTCTTCGCGGGGCAGGACTTTATCCAGCAGGGCGCGGATCGCTTCTTCCGGCTGCGGGCCTTCAAAACCGTCCACCGGCTGGCCGTTCTGGAACAGATAAACCGTAGGGATGGCGCGCAGACCAAACTGTGAAGCGAGCATCTGCTCAGCGTCGCAATCGACCTTCGCCAGCGTAAACTGGCCATTGTATTGCGCGGCCAGACGCTCAAGAACCGGGGTCAGCTGTTCGCAGTGCTGGCTGCGGGCAGACCAGAAGTAAAACAGCACCGGGACGTTCATAGACTGCTGTAGCGTCTGCTGCAGGTTCGCTTCGCTAATGTTGACAATATTCTGTTCGGACATGGGCATTTCTCGTTAGTCGATTTCTGTTTTACATGGGGGCGGCATTCCGCGCTTCAACTCAGCCGTGGATAATTTTGTCCATCGCGCGAGCTGGCAGCAGGCGTTTGAGCAGCGCCACCGCGTGGGTGACCAGGGTGACCGGGTAGCGCAGCTTCGGCTTATCGCTGGTAAAAGCGTGGCGCACTTTTTCCACCACCGCCTCCGGCCCGAGGGTAAAACGGGCGGCGATGCCCGGGTTTTCAACGGGCTTGTCGCTTTGCGTCTGGTTGACGTTATCGGTAAAGCGGGTGCGGATCGGGCCCGGTTCAATCAGGCTGACCTGAATACCGCTGTGGCGCAGCTCCATGCGCAGCGCATCGGACCATGCCTCAAGGGCATATTTGCTGGCGGCGTAGGCCCCGCGGCCGGGGCTGGCGATAAGCCCCATCACCGAGGAGGTCATCACGATGCGCCCTTCGCCGTGCGGGGTCATCGCCGGCAGCAGCAGCATGGTGAGCTGATGGGCGCCAAAAAAGTTGGCGGAAAACTGCTGTTCCATCTGCTGGCGGCTGATGGTGTTCAGCGGGCCATAGACGCCGTATCCGGCGTTATTGAACAAGCCGTAGAGACGATTATCGGTCAGCGCAATCACCTCCGCCGCCGCGCGCTCCACGCTCTGCGGGTCGTCCAGATCGAGCAAAATACCGGTTAGCCCCAGCTCCTGCATCCGCGCCACATCCTCCGCTTTGCGGCAGGCTGCCAGCACGCGAAAGCCCTCGCGGGTTAAATCCAGCGCGCTTTCCAGACCAATTCCGCTGGAACAGCCTGTCACTAAAACCGTTTTTTGCATAACTTTACCTGTCAGCGACCCCTGGCGTTCAGGAGTCATGATTAACTAAGGGAGCCAGCCGGTTCGCCATCCAGTCGGCGATAAACGGCTGCGCGTCGCGATTCGGGTGAATGCCGTCGTCCTGCATCCACTGGGGTTTCAGATACACCTCCTCCATAAAAAAGGGCAGGAGAGGAATAGCGAACTCTTTGGCCAGGGCCGGGTAAATCGCGCCGAAGGCTTCATTATAGCGGCGGCCATAGTTCGCCGGCAGGTGAATTTGCATCAGCAGCGGCTCGGCGTTGGCCGCTTTGATCGTCTGAATGATGGTGCGCAGCGTCTGCTCGGTCTGCTGCGGCGGAAATCCGCGCAGCCCGTCGTTGCCGCCGAGCTCAACCAGCACCCAGCGCGGCTGATGCTGCTTAAGCAGCGCTGGCAGACGGGCCAGTCCCTGCTGGGAGGTATCGCCGCTGATGCTGGCGTTCACCACCGGCGTTTTCGCCTGCCACTTCTCATTGAGCAGCGCAGGCCACGCGGCGTTGGCCGCCATCCGATAGCCAGCGCTCAGGCTGTCGCCGAGGATCAGCAGCGTGTCCGCCGCCATCGCGCGGCAGGTAAACAGGAACAAAAACAGGAAAGGCACATGCCAGCGGAAAACATACTTGAAGTTCATCATCTTAAGAAGTCCGTCGGTCAGGGGGAGCATCAGCTCACCATCCTTACCGGAGTTGAGCTGGTTGTCAAACCGCGGCAGACCATCGCCCTGATCGGCGAGTCGGGCTCTGGTAAATCGACCCTGTTGGCGATCCTCGCCGGCCTGGACGATGGCAGCAGCGGGGAAGTATCGATGCTGGGCAAACCGCTGCATCGGATGGATGAGGAGGCGCGGGCGGCGCTGCGGGCGCAGCACGTCGGTTTTGTATTTCAGTCGTTTATGCTGATCCCAACGCTCAACGCCCTGGAGAACGTCGAGCTGCCGGCGCTGCTGCGCGGCGCCAGCGATAACCAGAGCCGGGGCGATGCCCGGGCGCTGCTTGAGCAGCTGGGGCTTGGCAAACGCCTGCACCACCTGCCGGCGCAGCTCTCCGGCGGCGAACAGCAGCGGGTGGCGCTGGCCCGGGCCTTCAATGGGCGTCCGGCCATTCTGTTCGCCGATGAGCCCACCGGCAACCTCGATCGCCAGACCGGGGACAAAATTGCCGATCTGCTGTTCTCGCTTAATCGCGAACACGGCACCACCCTGATCCTCGTCACTCACGATCCGCTGCTGGCGGCGCGCTGCGACCGCCGTCTGCGCCTGGTGGATGGCCAGCTGCGGGAGGAAGCATGATCGCCCGCTGGTTCTGGCGCGAATGGCGCTCGCCGTCGCTGCTGATCGTCTGGCTGGCGTTAAGCCTCGCCGTGGCCTGCGTGCTGGCTCTGGGGTCGATAAGCGATCGAATGGAGAAAGGCCTCAGCCAGCAAAGCCGTGAGTTTATGGCGGGCGACCGGACGCTGCGCAGTTCGCGCGAGGTGCCCGCTGAGTGGATCGCGCAAGCGCGGAAGTCAGGGCTGAGCGTCGGCGAACAGCTGAGCTTCGCCACCATGACCTTTGCGGGCGATACGCCGCAGCTGGCGGACGTCAAGGCAGTGGATGACCGCTATCCGTTGTATGGCACTCTCGAGACGCAGCCGCCGGGGCTGAAGCCCCGGGCGGGCAGCGTCCTGCTGGCGCCAAGGCTGATGGCGCTGCTGAACCTGAAAACCGGCGATACGATTGACGTTGGCGACGCCACGCTGCGCATTGCCGGGGAAGTGATTCAGGAACCGGATGCGGGGTTTAACCCTTTCCAGATGGCGCCGCGGCTGATGATGAATATGGCCGACGTGGCAAAGACCGGCGCCGTACAGCCCGGCAGTCGCGTCGCATGGCGATATAAGTTCGCCGGCGACGCTGAACAGCTGGCCCGTTATGAGCAGTGGCTGCTGCCGAAACTCGGCCCGGAGCATCGCTGGATTGGTCTTGAACAGGACGACAGCGCACTGGGCAAATCCCTCGAACGCTCGCAGCAATTCCTGTTGTTATCCGCGCTGTTGACGCTGCTGCTGGCCGTCGCGGCGGTGGCCGTGGCGATGGGCCACTACTGCCGCAGCCGCTACGATCTGGTCGCCATACTCAAGACGCTGGGCGCCGGACGGGCGCAGCTGCGCAAGCTGATTGTCGGTCAGTGGCTGCTGCTGCTGGCGCTGTCGGTGATAACCGGCGGGGTGGCGGGGCTGGCGCTGGAGCGCCTGTTGCTGCTGGTGCTCAAACCGGTTCTGCCCGCCGCGCTCCCGCCGGCCAGCGGCTGGCCGTGGCTGTGGGCGGTGGGCGCGACCGGCGTGATTTCCCTGCTGGTGGGCCTGCGGCCGTATCGGCTGCTGCTGGCGACCCTGCCGCTGCGAGTGCTGCGCCAGGACGTGGTGGCCAGCGTCTGGCCGCTGAAGATCTGGATCCCGACGGTCAGCGCCGTGGTGGTGGGCCTGCTGGCGTGGCTGATGGGCGGCAGTCCGCTGCTGTGGTCAGTGCTGGCCGGGGCGGTGGTGCTGGCGCTGCTGTGCGGCCTGGTGGGCTGGGGATTGCTGTGGCTGCTCAAACGCCTGACGCTCAGAGCCTTGCCGCTGCGTCTGGCGGTGAATCGCCTGCTGCGCCAGCCGTGGTCGACCCTTAGCCAGCTGGCGGCGTTTTCCCTGTCGTTTATGCTGCTGGCGCTCCTGCTGGTGCTGCGCGGCGATCTGCTCGACCGCTGGCAGCAGCAGCTGCCCCCGGAGAGCCCGAACTACTTCCTGATCAATATCGCCCCTGAGCAGATAATGCCGGTGAAGACCTTCCTCGCCGAACATCAGACGCGGGCGGCGGAATTCTATCCGATCGTCCGGGCTCGTCTGACGCAGATCAACGGCCAGTCCACGGACGGGAATAAAGACGAAGCGCTGAATCGCGAGCTTAATCTCACCTGGAGCGAACAGCGTCCGGATCATAATCCGCTGGTGGCCGGCAGCTGGCCGCCGAAGCAGGGCGAGGTATCGATTGAGGAGGGGCTGGCGCAGCGATTGGGAGTGACAATCGGCGATACGGTGACCTTTACCGGCGATACGCAGGAGTTCAGCGCGAAGGTGAGCAGCGTGCGCAACGTCGACTGGGAGAGCCTGCGGCCAAACTTCTTCTTTATTTTCCCCACCGGGGCGCTGGACGGGCAGCCGCAGAGCTGGCTCACCAGCTTCCGCTGGGATAACGGTCCTGCGATGTTGACCCAGCTGAACCGCGAGTTTCCCACCGTCAGTCTGCTGGATATTGGCGCTATCCTGCGCCAGGTCGGCCAGGTGCTCTCCCAGGTCAGCCGGGCGCTGGAGGTGATGGTAGGCCTGGTGACGGCCTGCGGCGTGCTGCTGTTGCTGGCGCAGGTGCAGGTCGGTATGCGTCAGCGTCATCAGGAGCTGGTGGTCTGGCGCACGCTGGGGGCCGGGAAATCGCTGCTGCGCGCCACGCTGTGGGCGGAGTTTGCCCTGTTGGGGCTGGTCTCCGGCCTGGTGGCGGCGATAGGCGCCGAAGTGGCGCTGGCGATGCTGCAGACCAAAGTCTTTGATTTTCCCTGGGCGCCGGACTGGCGGCTGTGGGTGATGCTGCCGCTGACGGGAGCGGTGTTGTTATCCCTGTGCGGCGGCGGGCTGGGGCTGCGTTTATTAAAAGGGAAAGCGCTATTCCGTCAGTTTAGCCAGTAAGAATATTACATGTTGATGATGCGCCGCCGTTTTTGGCGGCGCTTTTATTTTAAGCGCACAAATTGATAAACCATTGATTTTTAAGCGCACGAAACATTAAAAACCCAGCAACACGCTGTGCTGATTCGCGGTTAATATTCAACTGGAAAATATAAGGTTGCTTATTAATCAAGGAAAAACTATGGCACACACAATAAAAACGCTGGCGATCTCGATCGGCGCAGCATTAGCGTTAACGTCATTGGCTGCCCACGCGGAGATCACCCTGCTAAAACAGGATCCGCAGGCGGGGGATCCGTTAAGCCGGCTTAACTTTACCGTCGGCGGAAGTATCCGCCCGCAGTTCAATATGATGACCGGCGACGGGGATAAAGGCTCCTATAAGCGCAACGGTTTTGACGGCGGCACCCGCTTCCGTTTCGCCGCGGATTACTATCTGTTCGATGATATTAGCTGGATCAGCTACTACGAGCTGGGGGTGAATATTCCGACGCTGTTCGACTGGGATAATCACTACGCGGAAGGGGCGAACAATACCACCCGCCGCATGCTGTATACCGGCCTGAAAAGCGATACCTGGGGGACGTTAACCTACGGTCAGCAAAACAGTGTTTACTATGATGTGGTCGGGGTGAAAACCGATATCTGGGACTACGATATGATTGCCCAGGCGCCGGGCAACGGTATTAACGGCGATTACGATGGCTCTTATCGTTCCCGTAATATGCTGAAATATAAGAAAACCGTTGGCGATGTCGATCTTTACGGCTCCTATCTGTTCGAAGACAGCGAATACCTGCCGGGTAATGGTCTGCGCTATAAACGTAAAGGCGGCGGTTCTGTTGGCGCGGACTACCACATCATGAAGGATCTGACCTGGGGGACCGCGTGGAACTACACCCGCGCCGAAATGCGCGACCCGTCAAGTTCCGACAGCAAAACCTATGACCAGAACATCGTCGGTACCGCGCTGAGCTGGACCCCGGATAACTGGACTTTCTCCTTCGGCGGCGGCTGGTATCAGAACTTCCTCACTACCAAAAAAACCGATGTCCATAATTACTTCGCCGGCGACGCCTGGGGGATTGAATATTTTGCGGGCTATAAATTCCCGATCAATCAATATGCCGTTAAATCTATTCAGCCGTACTTTATGGGCGACCGCCTGGAATATGTGAACGGCCGTAACTACCAGCGTATTGATAACGGTCTGGGGATCAGCTTCCAGCTGGATTATGGTTTCCGCGTTGACTACGAGCACGTGTTTACCTCCAGCACCGACAACCTGGGCGATATGAACCTGGTGCGTCTGCGCTACGACTTCTAAGCGGTAACCATTCCCCGGTGACGCTGCGCTTACCGGGGCTACAGGTTCACCGCCGTCTGCGGACCCGTAGCCCGGCTAAGGCGTTTACGCCGCAAGCCGGGACAAGAGAGGGTGTGATTACTCCGCCAGCCAGGCGGCGACCTCCTGCCAGTTGCCGCGAAAAATAATCTTCCCGGCTTTTTTCCCCAACTGATAGCGATACATCGGGTCGTAGTATTCTTCCAGCAGCGGCACCAGCCAGGCGAAGTGCGCCTCGGTGCTGGTGGTGCGCTGCTGCTGCGCCAGCGCCTCATCGAGGCGTTCAGTGAGCTGAGCAAAACGCTGCAGTCCCAGGCGACGGCGGATGGCGAACAGGCCGTGATGCAGATACTCGCCATATGCCTGCCAGCCTTTCTCTTCGCCATAGGCGGCGATAAAGTCGCGATACATGCGATCGAAATACTCCTCGCGCAGCCGTTCGAGGCGAACGTCAAACGGATCTTCCACCACCGCCAGCGGCGATTGCGCCATTCGGATGCGCAGGCACTCCGGCAGATGGTTGGCGCCGATCATGTGGCCTTCATCTTCCAGCACCCAGCGCGTCTGCTGTTCGGCTTTTTTGAGCAGGCTAACCGCCAGATGGTTTTCAAAGGTGGCCTGCGGATGCTGCGGCTGTAGCGTGCGGCCAAACGAAGAGCCGCGGTGGTGGGCATGGCCTTCCAGATCGATACCGTCCGGGCGCGAGCAGACCAGCTGGGTTTTGCCGTTGCCGGTGCAGCCGCCAATCAGCACGATCGGTCGCTGTACCAGCGCGTCGGTGGCCTGGATCGCCGCCTGGCGCAGCGCTTTATAGCCGCCGACGATCAGGGGGTAATCCACACCAGCTTCTTTCAGCCACTGCTGGACGATATGCGAGCGCTGGCCGCCGCGAGCGCAGCACAGGAAACCGTGCGGGTAACGGGCGCACGCTTCCAGCCAGGCCTGGATCCGGCTGGCGCGCAGGTCGCCCTGGACCAGCTTATGGCCGAGCGCCAGCGCCGCTTCCGGCCCCTGGCGCTTGTAGCAGGTGCCGACCGCGGCGCGTTCTTCATCATTCATCAGCGGCAGGTTGATCGCCGCCGGCATCGCGCTTTGGCTAAACTCCACCGGGGCGCGCACGTCAATCAGTGGCGTATCGCTGGCGAGAATGGCGCGATAATCCGTCCCATTGGTCATGGGGTATCCTCTGAAGTCAAAACAGAAATGGGCTTTACAGCAAGAGGGGGATTGTACGCGCCTCAAGGTGTGCCGGGGAAGGGGATAGATCAAATCCCCGGCACGAAGGGCTTAGCTGAGCTGCGCCTGCGCCCAGACGATACCGCTGGCGTATTCCGCTGGCAGCAGCGGCTTCAACGCTTCCAGCGTCGCGCTCAGACGGTCTGTATCGCTGTCGGTCAGGTTCAGGTGGCCGACTTTACGACCCGGGCGCACCTCTTTATCGTACCAGTGCAGGTGGACCAGCGGCAGCTTCAGCCAGTCGTAATTGAGATCGGTGCCGATCAGGTTGATCATTACCGACGGGCTGTTAACCACCGGCGGCGGCAGAGGAAGGTCGGTCATCGCTCGCAGATGCAGCTCAAACTGGCTGATGGAGGCGCCATTTTGCGTCCAGTGGCCGCTGTTGTGTACGCGCGGCGCCAGCTCGTTGATCAGCAGCCCCTCGGCGGTGACGAAGCACTCCATCGCCATCACGCCGACGTAGTTCAGCTCGTTCATGATCGCCGTCAGCATGCTTTCCGCTTGCTCCTGCTGGCGGGCATTGGCCTGCGGGAAGGCGACGCTGGCGCGCAGAATACCGTCCTGATGCAGGTTGCGGGTCAGCGGGTAGAAGACGGTGCTGCCGTCCTGGGCGCGGGCGCCTACCAGCGACACTTCGCCGGAGAAGTTAATCCCCTGCTCGACGATGCACTCGCCGTAGTTATCGTCCGGTAGCTGATCGATCTCGTTTTCCCGCAGACGCCACTGGCCGCGGCCGTCGTAGCCGCCGACGCGACGCTTAACGATCGCCAGTTCGCCAAGGCGGGCAAACACCGCCGGCCACTCGCTTTTATCCGCCAGCAGCTGCCACGGGGCAGTGGCGAGGCCCAGCTTATCGAACAGCTGCTTTTGCGTCAGGCGATCGGCGATAATCGGGAAGACGTCGCGGTTGACGAACGCCGGGTGGCGGGCCAGCTCGCGGGTGAGGGCGGTTTCCGGCCAGCGTTCAATTTCTGCGGTGATGACGCTCTGCTGGAACGGCACCGCTTCCGGATCGGCTTCCAGACCCACCGGCCAGACGGCGATACCCAGCGGCTCGCCGGCCTGGCGCAGCATACGGCCTAACTGGCCGTTACCGAGCACGCATACCTGTTTCATGCCGCACCCCGCGGGTCCGGGTTATCCAGCACTTCATCGGTTTGCGCCTGACGCCAGGCGCTCAGGCGCTGGTGGAGTTCAGCATCATGCTGGGCGAGGATCTGCGCGGCGAGCAGACCGGCGTTTGCAGCCCCGGCTTTGCCGATGGCCAGGGTACCGACCGGAATACCGCGCGGCATCTGCACAATGGAGTAGAGGCTGTCGACACCGCTTAAGGCCGCGCTCTGAACCGGTACGCCGAGCACCGGCACCAGGGTTTTCGCCGCAATCATGCCCGGCAGATGCGCCGCGCCGCCTGCCCCTGCAATAATCACCTGATAACCGTGGCTTTCGGCGCTTTCAGCGAAGCTGAACAGCTTATCGGGCGTGCGATGGGCGGAGACCACTTCGACATGGTACGGAACGTTCAGGGCATCAAGGATTTCTGCGGTAAACTGCATGGTAGCCCAGTCGCTTTTGGACCCCATCACGATGGCGATACGCGCCGAATTATTGCGGGAAGACATGCGTCTTAAAACTCCTGTGGGTGTGTTTCACACTGCTTTAGAGGCCACAGAGAATAGCATGAACTGCCGGCAAGGAAAACGGTTGCGTGCGCATGGTTAGCCGTCTTTTGTCTCGCTTATCGAGGACGGCGATCGCGGCTTATCGACACTTTTCTCATTCATGATACAGGTGATAAGCAGCACGAGCCCCCAGGGGAGCATCAGGATGCCCATCATCAGTAAAAAGATCTGTACTGACCGGCTCTCGTGAGGGCGGGTGCAGAGCAAATAAATGGCATAGAAATAGATGGCCCACGCCAGCAGGGCGCACCAGACAAACGTCAGCGTGTTGCCGAGAGTGACGCCGATTAAGGCGATATAGCTTATCCCTAACGGATTGAGGAGCGCGATGATCATTCCCCAGATCAGCGGCTGGCTCCACTTTTTCCTGTTCATGCTCGTTCCTTGAGAGTGATGTCGAGGAAGACTAGCATGCGGAATGCCGGGAGGCGCATACCTCCGCCCGGGCAAAAGGCGGTTTCGGAATTATGCTCGCGCAGGAATTAGAACGGAAAATGGAGCAGTTCGACGTTGTCCTGCGTGACCTTGACCATCGATCCTTCTCTGTGCCAGGCGCCGAGCACCACGCGCCATGCGGGCTGGCCGTTGGCCTGCAGGTCATGGACCGCCGGGCGATGGGTATGGCCGTGGATCAGCCACTGCACGTGATGCCGCTCCATCGCGTCAACCACCGCCTGCGGATTCACATCCATAATTTCCATTGATTTGCTGCTGTTGGCGGCTTTGCTGTCGGCGCGCATGCGGGCGGCGATACGGCGGCGGATAAACAGCGGCAGGGCCAGGAACAGGCGCTGGATCCACGGGGTGTGGACTTTCGCGCGAAACGCCAGATAGCCCAGGTCATCGGTGCACAGCGTGTCGCCATGCATAATCAAGACTTCACGGCCATAGAGGTCGAGTCGCTCTTCTTCGGCGAGCAGGATCATCCCGCTCTGGCGGGCGAAGCGCTGGCCGACGAGAAAATCGCGGTTACCGTGAATGAAGTAGCAGGGCACGCCGGCGTCGACGACGGCTTTGATTGCCGTAGCGATTTGCTGATGCAACGGGTTCGGATCGTCATCGCCGATCCATGCCTCGAACAGATCGCCAAGGATATACAGGGCGTCCGCCTGACGGGCTTCCCCCTGTAAAAAACGCAGAAAACCGGCGGTGATCGCCGGTTCTTCTGTTTGCAGGTGCAAATCTGCAATAAAAAGTGTCGCCACGAATTACTCGCTGACGGTGACGCTTTTGATGATCACATCGTCTTTCGGCACATCCTGGTGCATGCCGCTGCGGCCGGTGGCAACCGCTTTGATTTTGTCAACCACGTCCATGCCTTCAACCACTTCCGCGAAGACGCAGTAGCCCCAGCCCTGCAGGCTTTCGCCGGAGAAGTTCAGGAAGTCGTTGTCAACCACGTTGATGAAGAACTGCGCGGTTGCAGAGTGCGGCGCCTGAGTACGGGCCATCGCCAGCGTGCCGCGGGTGTTTTTCAGACCGTTGTTCGCTTCGTTCTGAATCGGAGATTTGGTCGCTTTTTGTTTCATGCCAGGTTCAAAACCGCCGCCCTGAATCATGAAACCGTTGATAACACGGTGGAAAATGGTGTTGTCGTAGAAACCTTCGCGGCAGTAGTCCAGGAAGTTTTTAACTGTTTCCGGCGCTTTGTCGTCAAACGTTTTGATTACGATATCGCCATGATTGGTGTGGAAAGTAACCATTTTTGCATCCTGTTCCGATGAGTGTGGTGCCAGCACCCGGTGTCGGGTGAGATATAGGGGGGTGTTATAGCATAACCGCGGGGGTCGATGCACCTTGCAATGTGTGCTGCGTCCTGTGTGAATTATGGGTATTATAGAGGCTTCATTACCCACACACGTCTACACGGAATCTTCGATGTTAAAAATTTTTAATACACTGACGCGCCAGAAAGAGGAATTTAAACCTATCCATGCCGGGGAAGTCGGCATGTACGTGTGTGGTATTACCGTTTACGATCTCTGTCACATCGGCCATGGGCGTACCTTCGTCTCCTTTGACGTTGTGGCGCGTTATCTGCGTTTTCTCGGCTATAAGCTGAAGTACGTGCGCAATATCACCGATATCGATGACAAAATCATTAAGCGCGCTAATGAAAACGGCGAAAGCTTTGTCGCGCTGGTCGATCGGATGATCGCCGAAATGCACAAGGATTTTGACGCCCTGAATATTTTGCGTCCCGACAGCGAGCCGCGCGCGACGCATCATATTGCGGAAATCATCGAGATTACCGAGCAGCTGATCGCCAAAGGCCATGCCTATGTGGCGGATAACGGCGACGTGATGTTCGATGTGCCGACGGACCCGAACTACGGTTTGCTGTCGCGTCAGGATCTCGATCAGCTGCAGGCGGGGGCGCGCGTCGACGTGGTTGACGTCAAGCGTAACCCGATGGACTTCGTTCTGTGGAAGATGTCGAAAGAGGGCGAGCCAAGCTGGCCGTCGCCGTGGGGCGCGGGCCGTCCGGGCTGGCATATCGAGTGCTCGGCGATGAACTGCAAACAGCTGGGCAACCATTTTGACATCCACGGCGGCGGTTCCGATCTGATGTTCCCGCATCACGAAAACGAAATCGCTCAGTCCACCTGCGCCCATGACGGCGAGTACGTTAACTACTGGATGCACTCCGGCATGGTGATGGTTGACCGCGAGAAGATGTCGAAATCGCTGGGCAACTTCTTTACCGTCCGCGACGTGCTGAAGTATTACGATGCGGAGACGATTCGCTACTTCCTGATGTCCGGCCACTATCGCAGCCAGCTGAACTACAGCGAAGAGAACCTCAAGCAGGCGCGCTCGGCGCTGGAGCGTCTGTACACCGCGCTGCGCGGGACCGACAAATCCGTCGACGCGGCGGGCGGCGAAGCCTTCGAAGCACGCTTTATCGAGGCGATGGACGATGACTTCAACACCCCGGAAGCCTACTCGGTGCTGTTCGATATGGCGCGCGAAGTAAACCGCCTGAAAACCGAGGACGCGGCCGCGGCGAACGCCATGGCGGCCCACCTGCGTAAGCTTGCGTCGGTGCTGGGGCTGCTGGAGCAGGAGCCGGACGCCTTCCTGCAGAGCGGCGCGCAGGCTGACGACGCGGAAGTGGCGGAAATTGAATCGCTTATCCAGCAGCGTCTGGACGCGCGTAAAGCGAAAGACTGGGCGGCGGCGGATGCAGCGCGCGATCGTCTTAACGAGATGGGGATCGTGCTGGAAGATGGCCCGCAGGGCACCACCTGGCGCCGGAAGTAAGTCATAAAAAAACGCCCGCTTAAGCGGGCGTTTTCCTTTTCGCGGTCAGGCCGTGACGGTTACGCTCTGGCCTTCAAAGCTCACCGTCTGACCGGCGACGATTTTGCAGCGTTTGCGGGTTTCCACCGCGCCGTCGACTTTTACCAGCCCGTCGGCGATGGCGATCTTCGCCTGGGCGCCGCTTTCGCTCCAGCCTTCCAGCTTCAGCAGATCGCACAGCTCAACGTGCGGGTGTTTTCCTAAGGAAAATGTCGCCATCTCAGGCCTCCTCAACGTCGTGGTACTCTTCGCACGCCTGCAGCGTGTTCTGAATCAGGGTGGCGACGGTCATCGGGCCAACGCCGCCGGGCACCGGGGTGATGTAGGAGGCGCGTTCAGCGGCATCTTCATACACCACGTCGCCGACCACTTTGCCGCTTTCCAGACGGTTAATGCCGACATCGACCACAATCGCCCCTTCTTTGATCCATTCGCCAGGAATAAAGCCCGGTTTACCCACCGCGACGATCAGCAGGTCGGCGTTTTCGACATGATGGCGCAGGTTTTTGGTAAAGCGGTGGGTGACGGTGGTGGTGCAGCCGGCCAGCAGCAGCTCCATGCTCATCGGGCGGCCGACGATATTGGACGCGCCAATGACCACCGCATTCAGGCCGTAGGTGTCGATATTGTAGCGTTCCAGCAGCGTCACGATACCGCGCGGGGTGCACGGACGCAGGCGCGGCGCCCGCTGGCACAGGCGGCCAACGTTGTAAGGATGGAAGCCGTCGACGTCTTTATCCGGCGCGATGCGCTCGAGAACTTTGACGTTATCGATCCCTGCCGGCAGGGGCAGCTGAACCAGAATACCGTCGATGGTCTTATCGGCATTCAGGGTGTCGATAAGCTCCAGCAGCTCGGCTTCGCTGGTGGTTTCCGGGAGATCGTAAGAGCGGGAGACGAAGCCCACTTCTTCACATGCTTTGCGCTTGCTGCCGACATAAATCTGCGAGGCCGGGTTGCTGCCGACCAGCACGACGGCCAGCCCAGGGGCGCGTTTTCCGGCCGCAACGCGAGCCTTCACTTTTTCCGCAACCTCAGAGCGTACCTGCTGCGCAATCGTTTTACCGTCAATAATTTTTGCTGCCATCAGAGAGAGGATTCCATCTGTATCTTTACGAAAGGGGGATGAGGATATTTTGTCAGAAGCCGGCCTCGCTGTCAGTCCTCGTTTGCTGTTTTATCCTGTCTGGGGCAAATTTAGCCAGTTTTTGACCATTTTCATTGCATGGTTATTGGTGTATTGCGCCTGGCCACTCAGTCGATTTACTGGCGTAAGAGCCCCGGTGGTATGCTTCTTGTACAGTTGGCGGAGGATATTTCGCCAGCGTCGTATAAGCCCCGCAGTTTCCTGGCAAAATGGATTGACTCAACCGACGTGGACCGTATAATTCCAGGCGTTTCACTCCGCGAAGCACTCGCTTCTCAGGGCGCCCTTAGCTCAGCTGGATAGAGCAACGGCCTTCTAAGCCGTAGGTCACAGGTTCGAATCCTGTAGGGCGTGCCATTTAAAATCAACAACTTATAAACCACCTCCAGTCGCTGATTTTTCCTTGTGGGACATATTTGGGACATATTCTGCAAAAATCGAGTCAATTTGACGCGCATGTTCCGTTAAATGATTAGGCGCCAGGTAAGCATATCGACGAACCATCCCGGTACTTCCCTGAGGCCTTCAAAGGGAAGATAGCCCGCGGCTTTAACGCCCGTCAGTTTGCCGAAGTACTGAGGAAAGCTGGAATGCTGACGCCGCCGACGTTAGGTCGCGGCTTCCAGAGAAAATCACCGCGTATTGATGGGCGACAGATTAGGGTTTATGTCCTGCAGTATCTGCCGGACGATGAGCTGCCAGAGTAAAAGCATTCTTTCATATGTGTGGTTTAGGTGTTGCTTCAGCTGGTTCAGTAGTTGTAAGAAACGTGTACCTGCAGGCCCGGGAAGGTGATGCAAAGGCCGGAGATTTTCTCTGTTTTGGTATCAACCATACGCCGTTTATCAATCTACTTGGTGTGCGTCAGGGAATAGACTGTCTTATTCTGAACGCACGCAGGAATGGTTATCATCTGGTTCTCTTGAGCGCTATAAGTAGAGTTTACAGGCAGATCAGGGTAATACCTTTATGTTACCGCCGTTGCAATTCATGTGATGAAAATAATAATGATTACCAAATATATTGCTTGCGCTCAATTTTGTTACCAGCAGAAGCAAAGTTCTACGATGGTCAACAGCTATACCAATATGTCCAAGAGTATAAAAAACTGAGCAGGGGGTTCGCAGCACGCCTGATAACCGGCTTCAGGCTGGCATATTCATGGGATATGCGGCATCAATGATTGATGCCTATGGTAATGAAGGGGCTCAGATTTTTTGTCAGCCTAATGGGCGGTTACAGACATATGCTGATGTTGTTTATAAATACTTAAACGATAACCCTGACAAGCGAGTTAACTCAGCTGAGAGTTTGGTCATAGCTGCTATGCAGGCATCGTTTCGTTGTAAAGAGCCGCCAAAGCTGAATAGTAAAAACTAGCGTGACATGTCACAAAGTCCGACTAACGCTCACAAAAAAGCCCGCTAGGCGGGCTTCTTAACTAAATAATCGGGATGCCAAGGATTCTGATCCCTACCCATAGGTTTCGAAGAGATAGATTCATAAAATTTATCTGCCAGCTCAACAACGAACTGAACTGATGATTCGAATTCCGCCTCCTTGTGAGCTGGCGGAAACCAAAAATCTAAAACCCCAACATTTCTTTTTTCACAAACAGCATAAATCAGATAGGCGTCAGATGTAGGAATCTGTTTTTCATAACCGCCTGGTCCATAACGACCTGTGGACCAGGTATCCCAGCACTCCTCAGTGCCGCTTAATCCATGAGCATTAGTATATAACCCAATATTTACATGAACTTTTCTTAAGTGGATAGGGTAAACACAAGGTGGTTTGTGGAAAAGAGTATCTTTACCGAAATCAGGATGGTGTCCGAATCTCCAATGGTATATGAACGAGTCCTTAAAACCTTTTAATATTTCATTGGTTTTAAACTTTGACTCTGAATATACCCCGCCTGAATATTTATTCTGGCCCATCAAAGCTGGCACTCATCAGGCGCTCTTCACGCGAATCAGACAGTTCCCGGGAAATGTTACATGCTTCGGTAAAGGTCATTTTTTTCACGCGCGGCACAAAATTTACCTCGGCATGAGGAAGCTTTCTTATGCTCTCAACGGTAACTGTGTGGCGAAAAGCAACGTATGTTCCGCGCACAATCTGATAACCAAGTTTTTCAGCCAGGGCGTCGAGATGAGTCATTCTCCTGGCCTTACGCAAGCCAGCTCTAGTTAGCAGCCGGCGCTGGCGAATAGAAGGCTTTTTGCCTTGTTCTTCATCCGCGTTCAGAGCAACTATTTTCGACATGGACATCTCCGCAAATCAACTCAACATTTGGTTGGGTACCGTTGGCTTAATCTTAATCAAATTTGAGCAAGGACGCAATGAAACAGAGTGAACCAGAGTGATACAGATAGAACCTTAGTAATGCGCTCCCATGCGGCCTATCTCTCCGTCAGAAGGTATGTACTTGATTCATTATGTACTGTGCGTGCGTCTCGATTTCTCACAGCACTTGCTGACGCCAGCTATGTAGCAGAACATAGTCGTTAACTCCGCCGCGGCGCCGGCACCCTTATGCCCGTCGGCATCCATCTTGTTCAGCATATCCATCAGCATGGAGTGCTCAACAAGACCGTTGACTCCCTCGGGACTGTGGATGTGCTCACGGTAGTTTGTCTTCAGAGGGTAGTGATAGGTTTGCTTCTCTTCCGACTTATGGTCTCAAGGGTGGCCGGCATCAAGCTGGCTACTATCTTCTGCGTTATATCCGCCGGCGAGAGCTGCTGGCGAACGTATCGCCCGGTGCAGAGGATCTGCGTAAGCAATGTGCCAACTGCATCACGTTGCCTTACTTACCGGGCGAGAAACTCTCTTGTCAACAGGTGGCTTTTTTCCACCAAAATTACCGGTGTTTGTTGCCTTTCTTTCGTCAAGCCACTGTTCGACCTCATCTCCATCCCAGGCACAGCGTCCGTCGGTAATATAAAAGCGTTTTGGGAACTGACCGTTGTGTTCAAGACGGTCGATAGTACTCATCGATAACGGTACCACCAGCAACAACTCTTTCCTACCAAAAGCTTTTTTCATTAATTAATTCAACCATATGTATTAAAAATGGTGAGGTTTTTAGCAAGTGGCGTATCAGAAATGCAGAGGATTACTCCTGGTTATGTGCCGATGTAGATTCAATCGTCCAGATATCATCCACTTGTTGTCCAATGATCAAGGAGTGGCGTAAGAGAATCAGTGATCAGCGGCAGAACGTATGATTTTGGCGTTTGAAACATCGCAAATGTTGGTTCAATCCACAATTTGTTGGTTCAAAATCAGGTGGTGTTGGTTCAATTTTTTTAAAAATACTCAACCAAAACAATGGTCTTTACGTTTTGAGGCAACTGAACCAACCGAACCAACACATTTTGCATGCATATAGAGAAATTTTTCCGCACATAAATTTTGCTGCGATTTTGTGCCGGTGGGTATTTCCGACAAGTGAAGAGGTGCTATGAGTTCAAAATTGCACGAAAAATGTCCAATGTTCATCTATAGAAAATTTTATGGGGGTACATTTGGGGGTATATATAATTCTTTGAACTCATTTAATTTAATTAAATCAGTGAGTTGATATATTATATTTAATCCTGTAGGTGCCATTTTGAATCAAAACGTTATACTAATCTTCATCCAGACTATTTTCCTCTCTGTGTCGTCTTTGTGTCGCTGGCGGCAAAAATGGCGTCATTGTCTTGGGGCTAGCGTCTCACACGTTACTATCGCTGGATAGCGATTTTCCGTAATCTGGTCACCTTATTGATTAATTTCATTTTCTGAAAAATATTTCTTTCTGCAATAAATGTTTGCAGGCAAATAATAAACAGGCTAACACTCTTCATAACTTTAATTTATGCTACCGGGGCTAGGTATCGCATTTTAAGCTGGCGCGAATGACAGTTGCTAAAGATCAATATTCAATACTTTTTGAAAGCATACCCTCGATGTTCATCTTCGACCTGGAAAGATCCAAATGAACATCAAATTCGTCACCATCTCCGTATTCGCTGTTGTGTTTGTCTTTGCATCAGATATTTCTATCGCCAAATCGAATGCCTTAAGCGATGATCAGGTCAGGCAAAGAATTATTGATGACTCTGTCGCATCCTACCCCGGCACCTGTGCCTGTCCCTTCAATACCGCGCGGAACGGCAGCTCGTGCGGTGGCCGCAGTGCCTGGAGCAAAGCGGGTGGGTATTCACCCATTTGCTACAAGAAAGAGGTAACAAAGGAGATGGTGAAGGCGTGGCGACAAGAGAATCAATGATAATAATTAATATCTGCGCCAGGTGATTATTTCCACTGGAATAGTCGTTTAAATAATATTAAATGATTATTTCGAATACGGCAGGCCATTTTCAGTGAGCACTGTTCTGTTAGAGGGGGGGAGAGGCCACGGCGTATATTCTTTAACCTTGTGATATTTGACCCGAGCTAATCTATTTCCCCTCTCTGACAGTTTAAGTGCCCCGTATCCTGTTACGCAGAGCACGGGGTTACTTACACATAAGACACTTCCTCTTCTCACGACAAAACCGGTTTGGCGTGTTGTGTATGGGGACAGTCCCCATCACCGCAATCTGATAACAAAAAGTTTAATTTTTTTCCCCGCCGCGCTGACTATAGTTAGGGCACTTTCACTTGCCCAAAAGGTCACGATTATGAAATTAGTTATCGCCTCCGTAATTTCCCTGCTCAGCTTCAGCGCGCTGGCGGCGCCAGAGGGCACGCTCAGCGTACACATTCTTAATCAGCAAACCGGGCTCCCTTCGCCGGGGGTGCAGATTGAGCTGGATAAGCAGCAAGGGGAGAGCTGGCAGCATATTGCCACCGGCAAAACGGATGCCGATGGGCGGATTAAATCGCTCTATCCGCAGGCGGAAAATATGGAGCCGGGGGTGTATAAAGTGACGTTTAAAACTGGTGACTATTTTAAAAGCCAAAACATGAATACGTTCTTCCCGGTGGTTCCGGTTATTTTCAATGTCACAAAGCAAAATCAAAAACTGCATATCCCGCTGCTGCTCAGTCAGTACGGATACTCTACCTACCGCGGCAGCTGATAACTCAAGCCGTTATCCAGCCAACGCCTGCGCGTCTCCCGCAGGCGTCACCCTTTCCCAGCACAACGACGCCCACGCCTAACGCTTGGTCTCTGTCTCTTTAAAATGGTTAACGGCTTCGTCGTACATCGCCAGCAGGCCGGAAATATCGCCTTCATATTGCGGCACGCGCTGGGCGCGAACGAGCTCAATTATCAGCGCATAGGCTGCTTCTTCCGGGGCCGCATGTGGGTTGATCAGTCCAGACATATCACCTCCTTAACAGTGGGCCTTTAGCTTACCCCTCGCCGGGAAACCGCAACAGCCTGATATGCGACCAGTACTTCTTGTATGACTCTGCTGAAACTTCAGAGGCGAAGACCACGGCGGAAATCCATTGAATGAGGCGTTATCCAGGCCACTGGCGTGGCGGTTAGCACTGCGTCTACACCGGTAGCAGGCTCATCATCAGCCAGGCGATAGCGATGCAGATGAGGGTCATCGACAGCACAAAATTCATGGTAGCTCCTCTTCATCCTTTCTTTACTCAGCGTAAATTTTGACAGCGCTGATCGCCTTTATCCTTGGCGATTTGTGCCGCTATCCAGCGGTGGGGTGGGGAAAGACGGCCTGTTTCCCCGGGCAGGCCAGCAAAATATCCTCTTTGTCAGCGTTATAGTGATGACATCAATGAATAAGCTGCATCACATTGGTTATGTTGGTCTTTCCGCCTGAAGAATGACTTCAGGTCGCTGATAAGCTGCTGGGGGAACTGACAGGATGAGCACCACACCGTTAACGCTTTCTATTGCCGGGCAACCGACGCCCATCACCCTGCCGCAGGTGCCGGGAAGCCGGGGCCACGTGGGGGTCGACATACGCGAGCTGAATCAGTCCGGATTCTGCAGCTACGACCCCGGCTTCGCCAACACCGCCGGATGCCAGTCGGCGATCTCGTGGATCGATACGGAAAACAGCGTGCTGCTGCACCGCGGCTATCCGGTGGACCAGCTGGCCCGCCAGTGTGATTTTCTCGAGGTGGCGTACATCATGCTGCGGGGCGACGCGCCGGATGAGGCCAGCTATCAAACGTTTCGCGAGACCATCACCCGCCATACCCTGGTGCATGAGCAGATAGCCCGCATGTGCAGCGGCTTTCGTCGCGATTCGCACCCGATGGCGCTGATGTGCGCCCTGGTGGGGGCGCTGGCGGCGTTCTATCATGATGTCCTGGATGTGGAAAATCCGGAGCACCGGGCGCTGGCCGCCACGCGGCTGCTGTCGAAAATGCCCACTATCGCCGCCATGAGCTACAAGTACACCATTGAACAACCCGCCGCGTATCCGCGCAACGATCTCTCCTATGCCGGCAATTTCCTGCAGATGCTGTTTGCTATCCCGGCCGAGAAGTACGTCCTCAATCCGGTCATCGAACAGGCGATGAACCAGATCCTGGTCCTGCATGCCGATCACGGGCAGTGTGCCTCCACCACCACGGTGCGCGCGGCGGGCTCCTCCGGGGCGAACTTATTCGCCTGCGTCGCCGCCGGGCTAGCGTCGCTGTGGGGACCGATGCACGGCGGCGCCAATGAGTCGAGCATGCGGATGCTGGAAGAGATTGAAAGCGTCGATCAGGTTCCGGCGTTTCTGCGTCAGGCAAAACGCGACCCGCAGGCATTTCGCCGCCTCGGTTTTGGCAACTCACGCTACCGTCACCGCGACCCGCGCGCCGATATCCTGCGTGAAACCAGCCATCGGGTACTGGCGGAGGTAGGAATGTCCGACCGTCTGCTGCAGGTGGCGATGGCCCTTGAGGACGTGGCGCTGACCGACCCCTACTTTGTGGAAAATGGCCTGTCGCCGAGCGTGGATTTTTATACCGCGGTGATCCTCAAGGCGATGAATCTGCCTTCGTCGATGTTTGCGGTGGTCACCGCGGTCGGACGGACGGTCGGCTGGGTGGCGCACTGGAACGAGATGCACCAGGCGCCGCTGACCATCTACCGGCCACGGCAGATTTATGTTGGCGAGGACTATCGGGATTACGTCTCACGGCGCGGCGAGCCGCCGAGCGACTCGCGTTGACAGCGGGCGAGGCGAACGCCAGCGCGACCTTCGTGGTGACCTATAACTGATCGGCCTGACGGCGCGGCGCCGTCAGGCATGCGCCAGTAAAGGAAACATCAACTTCCTGTCTTTAAACAGGTTTTCCTTGTGGTCATAGACAAAGAGGATATCTTCTCCCTCAATCTTCTCGTACTCGCCGAGCCGGTCTTCATTGGGGGTAAAACCGAGGATGGCCTGGTAAACATGGTCATCGGCCAGCTCGTTGACCAGCGTCGACAGGCTTTTGCCCGTGTCGCAGAACAGGTCAAAGCAGATCAGCACCGGGCCGTTTTGCATGGCGATAACCACCGCCTCATTTTTTGCCGAATAGTAAACGAAATGCTTCATAAAGGCGGAGCAGTAAAACATCAGCAGGCCAAAGTTGTGCTCCACCCGCAGCGGTGAGAACGGGTTGGATTTTTCATAGTAATGGCGGAGCAGGGCGACATCGTCCGCGCGGTCCATATCCAGTTTGCGAAAATCACCGGCGCGCGGAGAGACCGGCATAATATATTGATGCTCTTCGCTGCGGGTGAAACCAAATTTGGGGTAAAAATCCACCGTGGTGGGATTGGCAAATAAAAAGAAGGCGTCCGCCTCCTGCTGCCAGTCCTGCAGGATGTGATGGATAAGCTGACCGGCTAGTCCCTTATTACGGTGGTCCGGTTCGGTCATCACGGTGCCAATCTGAATATAACGCCGGGGTTCGCCCTGCCAGCGCAGATCGATGATGTTGGCCGAGGCGTTAGCGATAATTTTATTACGTTCGACAAAGGCGTAGGGGATATAGGCGTCAGTCCAGTAACCTTGTTGATACCACTCTTCAAAAGACAGGTCGAAAGTCTTAACGGCAAGGTCAATGAAGCTTTTTCTTAATGTGTTATTTTCTCTGACTTGCTTCACTAATTGATAATTCATTGTCATAGTTCCTTCTCACTATGGCTTCTGAAAGCGACGACGTCGGCAAAGGCACTTGCGTCGAATGAGCGCTGTAAACGTAGCATATCTGGGAAAAGGATCCGCATTGGTGATGCTTAACCTTTGCCCGAGTCACAAATAACCGCATGCTGGCCATGTTAGACCGGGCGAAACGGCCTGTTTGCGTTGGCTATCGCCATAATAAAGCGTGAGTAAAAAAGCATTGAGCGAGAGGCTGAGGATAAGGTACTGGCGATTTTATCGGCAATCGGCCGCGTCGTAGAGGTTAGGTTTATTTATTTATGCACAAATCAGGAAATTTTACGCTAAGTGTCTAATACGAGAGTAACCCCAGCGCAAGGGCTGAAATTATCATGGAATCGGCTTATAATAACGCGCTTTGTGACTGAGTATTACCGCACGAATTGGAAAAATATAACCTGCAGGATCCGCTACTTTATTTCGCGGTTTTTGCTCAGCTATTATTGAGTGAATTAACAGGATTACTATGTCAAATTTACCCAAATTTTCCCGCGCGCTATTGCACCCGCGTTACTGGCTATTATGGCTGGGAATTGGCTTGTTATGGCTGCTGGTGCAATTACCGTATCCGGTGATCTACCGACTGGGCACGGCGCTCGGGCGGCTGGCAATGCGGGTGATGAAAAGTCGCGCGCGGATTGCCAGACGTAATCTGGAACTCTGTTTTCCCGCGATGAGCGTCGCCGAGCGTGAGGCGCTGCTGGTGAAAAACTTTGAATCGTTGGGCATGGGGCTGATGGAGACCGGCATGGCCTGGTTCTGGCCGACGCACCGGGTGGCGCGCTGGACCGAGACCAGCGGCGTGAACGAGGTGGTCGACCTCCTCGAACAAAAGCAGGGCATCTTACTGATCGGCATTCATTTTCTCACCCTCGAGATGGGGGCGCGGATGTATGGCATGTTTACCCCGGGCATCGGCGTCTACCGGCCCAATGATAACCCGCTGATTGACTGGCTGCAGACCTGGGGACGCTTGCGCTCGAACAAGACCATGCTGGATCGAAAAAATCTGAAAGGGATGGTCAGGGCGCTGAAAGAGGGGGAGATCCTCTGGTACGCGCCGGATCATGATTACGGCCCGGCCAGCAGCGTTTTTGCGCCGCTGTTTGCCGTCGAGCAGGCGGCGACCACCACCGGCACCTGGATGCTGGCGAAAATGTCCGGAGCGACGATTGTGCCGTTTGTTCCCCGACGCAAGCCCAACGGTAGGGGATATGAGTTGATCTCCCTGACGCCGGAGCGCACGCCGCCGCTGGCAAGCGCCGAGGTGACGGCGGCGTGGATGAACCAGATTATTGAACAGTGCATCCTGATGGCGCCCGAGCAATATATGTGGCTGCACCGGCGTTTTAAGACCCGCCCGGAAGGGGTGCCGCCGCGTTACTAAACGCTGCGGCCAAAAAATCAGCGCATCGGTAGCACGCTTAGTAAATCGCCGTCTATACTGAAAGGGCCTGACTGAAGGCCTATTCCAAGGAGATTTTAGGATGAAAAAAGTGATAGTCGCGTTAGCCCTTTCAGCCGTTGCATTTGGCGCCTCCGCCGCGCAGTTGATCACCAAAGAAGAAGTGAAACACTTCAAACTGACCAAGGTCGGACCGATCTCGGTGGGGCCGTCCGGCGGTGAGTTCTCTTCGCCCTCCGATCTGCACGATCAGCTCTCTAAGCTGGCCGATGAGAAAGGCGGAAAGTACTACGTGATTACTGCTGCGCGTGAGCATGGCCCTAACTTTGAAGCCACAGCGGAAGTGTATAAATAATCGATTGTGCCGCTGCCGTAACGGCACGCCACTGACTGAGCCTGGAGCGCGTTACGCCTCCGGGCTTATTTTTTTTCCGCCGCCCGCGTTCCACCGGCTAAGCGACAGCGAAAACGCATTTTTATCGCTATATATAGTTTTGATGATCACGATGTTAATGAAATATTGCTTTTTATTGTCGCTAAAAGGCGAATTCCAGCCTAATGCCTGAGGGAGTGACCCCTGGCAAAAATAGGTAGGACAAATGTGTTATCATCGCGCCTTTCCCTTTTTGTCTGGGGCTTTCTTGTATGCTACAACCTGTTGTTCGCGTCGGTGAATGGCTGGTAACCCCCTCTGTAAACCAAATCAGCAGGAAGGGGCGCCAGCTTACCCTTGAACCGCGTTTAATCGACCTCCTGGTCTTTTTTGCTCGCCATCCGGGGGAAGTGCTTAGCCGGGACGAGCTTATCGAAAACGTCTGGACCCGGAACGTTGTGACCAGCCACGTCGTCACGCAGAGTATTTCCGAACTGCGCAAGTCGCTCAAAGACGGCGACGACGTTAGCCTTGAGTACATCGCGACGGTACCCAAACGGGGGTATAAGCTCACGGTGCCGGTGATCTGGTGCACCGAAGAGGGGGAGGAACTCGCCCCGCAGATGGAGGCGCTGACGCCTTCGCCATCGGTCGCCGCTCCCGCGCCGCCGGCTGCCGGTGCGCCGCCGGACGCGCCCATCTCCACCGCCGCTCCCGCCGCGCCAGCTCCCGCGCCGACAGGTGCCAGCGCGCCGTCAGTGCGTAAACGGCTCACCACCGCCCTGGTGTGGGGGCTGTTTCTGCTGGCGCTGGGCACCTGCGTGGCGCTGGTGGCGCTGTCGAGCATGGAATCGCGGCCGCCGGTCAACAAAGCGCGCCTGCTACTCAACCCGCGCGATATCGATATCCACCTGGTCAATGGTAACTCCTGCGCCAACTGGTCTTCGCAGCACTCCTACGCGGTCGGCCTGGCCAGCCTGATCACCACCTCGCTGAACACCTTCTCGACCTTTATGGTGCATGACAAAACAGACTACAACATCAATGAGCCGAGCAGTTCCGGTAAAACGCTGACCATTGAATTCGTCAATCAGCGCCACTACCGGGCGCAGCAATGCTTTATGTCGGTCCAGCTGGTGGATAACGCCGACAGCTCGACGATGCTCGATAAGCGCTACTTTGTGACCAATGACAACCAGCTCACCATCCAGAATGATCTGATGAACAGCCTGTCGGACGCGCTGGCGCAGCCGTGGCCGGCGCGAATGCAGGCGATGCTCAGGCAATATCAGCCCTCGCAAAGCGTGGCGTTAACCTATTTCTACCAGTCGCATCAGCTGTTAATGAAGGGCGATGTTGACTCATTAAGCAAGGCCAGCAGCCTGCTGGATGATGTGATTAAGCGGGCGCCTGATTTTATTTACGCGTATGCCGAAAAAACGCTGGTGGATGTATTACGCCATTCGCAACAGCCGCTGGATGATAAACAGCTGGCAGCCCTTTACAGCGAAGTTGAGCGGGTAGGGGAGATGCCGGGTATAAAAGATATGGCGATTTATTATCAAATAAACGCAGTGGATTTGCTGGGGAAGGGAAAAGTTGACGAAGCGAACACAGCGATTAACCACGCGATCGATTTAGAGATGTCGTGGCTGAATTACGTGCTGTTAGGCAAAGTCTATGAGATGAAAGGTGAGAACCGGCTGGCAGCGGATTCTTACATTACGGCGTTTAATTTACGACCCGGTGGAGACACATTGTACTGGATTGAAAACGGAGTTTTCCAGACGTCGGTCAACCGGGTTGTTCCGTATCTCGATAATTTCCTCTCTTCAGAATAAGTAAACCCTCATCATGCGAAAGGTTTTTGGCATGATGAGGTTAAATTTATGTTTCTCATGAAGCCTCCTGTTGTTATTTATATTTAGCATTCAGGAGGCTTTGAATAACAGTTCAGTAACACATCGCATCTCATCTAAGTTCATGTAAAACAACAATGTTTATCTTTTTCTGACACCCTGTTGTCATGTTTATATGTTAAGCGAAAAAGGTCAAAATATCATTTGTCTGATGTTTGTTGTTATTTCACTTTATCTTTAGGACTTATCTCGTACAAATCAGTAATCTTGTTGGCAGTTGGTCGGGTCAATTAATGGTTCTGTATCATGATCTGTACCTCCCAAATAAACTTAGGAGAAAAACAACCATGAGTTCTGCCAAGAAGATCGGGCTATTTGCCTGTACCGGTGTCGTCGCCGGTAATATGATGGGGAGCGGTATTGCATTATTACCTGCGAACCTGGCCAGCATCGGTGGTATTGCCATTTGGGGCTGGGTAATTTCAATTATTGGTGCGATGTCTCTGGCTTATGTTTATGCCCGACTGGCCACTAAAAACCCGCAGCAGGGTGGTCCCATTGCTTACGCAGGGGAAATATCTCCGGCATTCGGTTTCCAGACCGGTGTACTTTATTATCACGCAAACTGGATTGGTAACCTGGCTATCGGGATTACCGCAGTTTCTTATCTGTCTACGTTCTTCCCTATTTTAAATAACCCGGTGCCAGCAGGGATTGCCTGTATTGCCATCGTGTGGATCTTTACTTTCGTTAATATGCTCGGCGGGACCTGGGTCAGCCGTCTGACCACCATTGGTCTGGTGCTGGTGCTTATTCCGGTAGTCATGACCGCGGTCGTCGGCTGGCACTGGTTTGATGTCGCTACCTATCAGGCGAACTGGAACACCTCCAGCACCACCGATAGCCACGCGGTCATCAAAAGTATCCTGCTCTGCCTGTGGGCCTTCGTTGGCGTAGAATCTGCCGCCGTGAGTACCGGGATGGTGAAAAACCCGAAACGTACCGTGCCGCTGGCCACCATGCTGGGTACCGCGATGGCCGGTATCGTCTACATCGCCGCGACTCAGGTTATCGCCGGTATGTATCCTGCTTCTCAGATGGCAGCGTCCGGTGCGCCGTTCGCGATTAGCGCCTCCACCATCCTCGGCGGCTGGGCTGCGCCGATGGTATCCGCTTTCACCGCCTTCGCCTGCCTGACGTCTCTGGGCTCGTGGATGATGCTGGTTGGCCAGGCGGGTGTGCGTGCCGCCAACGATGGCAACTTCCCGAAAGTGTATGGCGAAGTCGATAGCAACGGTATCCCGAAAAAAGGCCTGCTGCTGGCCGCGGTGAAAATGACCGCGCTGATGGTGCTGATTACCCTGATGAACTCCGCCGGTGGTAAAGCCTCTGACCTGTTCGGCGAACTGACCGGTATCGCGGTACTGCTGACCATGCTGCCTTACTTCTACTCCTGTGTTGACCTGATTCGTTTCGAAGGCATCAACATCCGTAACTTCGTCAGCCTGATTTGTTCGGTACTGGGTTGCGTGTTCTGCTTCATCGCGCTGATGGGCGCAAGCTCCTTCGAACTGGCCGGCACCTTTATCGTTAGCCTGATTATCCTGATGTTCTACGGTCGCAAAATGCACCAGCGCCAGAGCAACGCATCGGATAGCAACAGCCCCGCTAACGCGCACTAATCAGTAACCCTTTTTCCTGAGGCTCCTTCCATCACCTGTCATAGCGCGACGGGAGGGGCTTTCTACATCTGGAGATTTGACTATGAACGTTATTGCAATCATGAATCACATGGGGGTTTACTTCAAAGAAGAACCCATCCGTGAACTGCATCGTGCTCTCGAACGCCTGGACTTCCGCATTGTCTACCCGAACGACCGTGACGACTTATTAAAACTGATCGAAAACAACTCTCGTCTGTGCGGCGTGATCTTCGACTGGGATAAATACAATCTCGAGCTGTGCGAAGAAATCAGCAAAATGAACGAGTACATGCCGCTGTATGCGTTCGCTAACACCTACTCCACGCTGGACGTTAGCCTGAACGATCTGCGCATGCAGGTTCGCTTCTTCGAATATGCGCTGGGCGCTGCGGAAGATATCGCGAACAAAATCAAACAGAACACTGACGAATACATCGACACCATTCTGCCGCCGCTGACCAAAGCGCTGTTCAAATATGTGCGTGAAGGCAAATACACCTTCTGTACCCCGGGCCACATGGGCGGTACCGCCTTCCAGAAAAGCCCGGTAGGCAGCATCTTCTACGATTTCTTTGGCTCCAACACCATGAAATCCGATATCTCGATTTCAGTTTCTGAACTCGGTTCCCTGCTGGACCACAGCGGCCCGCACAAAGAAGCGGAAGAGTATATCGCTCGCGTATTTAACGCCGAACGCAGCTACATGGTGACCAACGGCACCTCGACCGCCAACAAAATCGTCGGTATGTACTCCGCGCCGGCCGGCAGCACCGTGCTGATTGACCGTAACTGCCACAAATCGCTGACCCATCTGATGATGATGAGCGACATTACGCCGATCTACTTCCGTCCGACCCGTAACGCCTACGGCATCCTCGGCGGTATCCCGCAGAGCGAATTCCAGCACGCGACTATCGCCAAGCGTGTGAAAGAGACGCCGAACGCGACCTGGCCGGTACACGCCGTTATCACCAACTCGACTTACGATGGTCTGCTGTACAACACTGACTTCATCAAGAAAACCCTGGATGTGAAATCCATCCACTTTGACTCCGCATGGGTGCCTTACACCAACTTCTCGCCGATCTATGAAGGCAAATGCGGGATGAGCGGCGGCCGCGTCGAAGGGAAAGTGATTTACGAAACCCAGTCCACGCACAAACTGCTGGCGGCGTTCTCCCAGGCATCGATGATTCACGTGAAAGGCGATGTTAACGAAGAGACCTTTAACGAAGCCTACATGATGCACACCACCACCTCCCCGCACTACGGGATCGTGGCGTCCACCGAAACCGCGGCGGCGATGATGAAAGGCAACGCCGGTAAGCGCCTGATCGACGGCTCTATCGAACGTTCCATCAAGTTCCGTAAAGAGATCAAACGTCTGAAAGGCGAGTCTGACGGCTGGTTCTTCGACGTATGGCAGCCGGAACATATCGACGGTCCTGAATGCTGGCCGCTGCGCTCCGACAGCGCATGGCACGGTTTCAAAAACATCGACAACGAGCACATGTATCTCGACCCGATCAAAGTCACTCTGCTGACCCCGGGGATGAAGAAAGACGGCACCATGGATGAGTTCGGTATTCCGGCCAGCATCGTGGCGAAGTATCTCGACGAACACGGCATCGTGGTGGAGAAAACCGGTCCGTACAACCTGCTGTTCCTGTTCAGCATCGGTATCGACAAAACCAAAGCGCTGAGCCTGCTGCGTGCGCTGACCGACTTCAAACGCGCGTTCGACCTGAACCTGCGGGTGAAAAACATGCTGCCGTCGCTGTACCGTGAAGATCCTGAATTCTATGAAAACATGCGTATTCAGGACCTGGCGCAGAACATTCACAAACTGGTTGAGCATCACAACCTGCCGGACCTGATGTTCCGCGCGTTTGAAGTGCTGCCATCCATGGTGATGACCCCGTATGCCGCGTTCCAGAAAGAGCTGCACGGTCAGACGGAAGAAGTGTACCTCGAAGAGATGGTCGGCCGCGTCAATGCCAACATGATCCTGCCGTATCCTCCGGGAGTGCCGCTGGTGATGCCGGGTGAAATGATCACCGAAGAGAGCCGTCCGGTGCTGGAGTTCCTGCAGATGCTGTGCGAAATCGGCGCCCACTATCCGGGCTTCGAAACCGATATCCACGGCGCCTATCGTCAGGCGGATGGTCGTTACACCGTTAAAGTGCTGAAAGAAGAGAATAACAAGTAATAGACGCACATCAGGGAAGTGGCTTGCCACTTCCCTTTTTCACGCTGCAAGGAGAACACATGAAAACACCCTCACAGCCGCGCGCGATTTACTACATCGTTGCGATCCAGATCTGGGAGTACTTCAGCTTTTACGGCATGCGCGCCTTACTCATCCTCTACCTCACCCACCAGCTTGGCTTCGACGACAGCCACGCCATCAGCCTGTTCAGCGCTTACGCCTCTCTGGTTTACGTTACCCCTATTCTTGGCGGCTGGCTTGCCGACCGCCTGCTCGGCAACCGCACGGCGGTGATTGCCGGGGCGCTGTTGATGACCCTCGGCCACGTGGTGCTGGGCGTTGAGTCGACCTCCGCATGGAGCCTGTACGTCGCGCTGGCGATCATTATCTGCGGTTACGGCCTGTTCAAATCCAATATCAGCTGCCTGCTTGGCGAACTTTACGCCCACGACGATCCGCGTCGCGACGGCGGCTTCTCGCTGCTGTACGCCGCCGGCAACGTCGGCTCCATCGCCGCGCCCATCGCCTGCGGGCTGGCGGCTCAGTGGTACGGCTGGCATATCGGCTTCGCCCTGGCGGGGATCGGGATGTTCATCGGCCTGATGATTTTCTTAAGCGGCAGCCGCCACTTCCGGCATACCCGCGGCGTCGATAAACCGGCGCTGCGGGCGGTGAAATTCGTGCTGCCGACCTGGGGCTGGCTGCTGGTGATGCTCTGCCTGGCGCCGGTGTTCTTCACGCTGCTGCTGCAAAACAACTGGTCCGGCTATCTGCTGGCGGTCGTCTGCCTGTTCGCCGCCAAGATGGTGGCGCGGATCATGATCAAAGCCCCGGAGCATCGTCGCGCGCTGTGGCAGATCGTCCTGCTGATGCTTGCCGGGACGCTGTTCTGGGTGCTGGCGCAGCAGGGGGGAAGCTCGATTAGCCTGTTTATCGATCACTTTGTTAACCGCCGCCTGCTGAACTGGGACGTGCCGACGGCGCTGTTCCAGTCGGTTAACGCGGTGGCGGTGATGGCGGCCGGCGTGGCGCTGGCGTGGCTGATGCGCCCGGAAGGCAGCGCGCGTTCGGTGCTGCGCGTCTGGTTGAAATTCGCTTTTGGCCTGCTGCTGATGGGCGGCGGCTTTATGCTGCTGGCGCTCAACGCCCGCCACGGCGCCGCTGAGGGGCAGGCCTCGATGGGCATGATGGTCGCCGGACTGGCGATGATGGGCTTTGCCGAACTGTTTATCGACCCGGTCGCGATGGCGCAAATCACCCGCCTGAACATGCCCGGCGTCACCGGGGTATTGACCGGTATTTATATGCTGGCCACCGGCGCGGTGGCCAACTGGCTGGCCGGCGTGGTCGCCCAGCAGACCACCGAATCGCAAATCAGCGATACGGCGATTGCCGCCTATCAGCATTTCTTCTCGCAGATGGGGGAATGGACCCTCGGCTGCGTGGCGGTGATGGTGGTTATCGCCTTTGCCGCAGCCTGTAGCGTCGGCAAACGCCGCGCGGCGGCTGGCGAGCTTCCCGGCGGCGGCGCCTAGCCCCGTCTGGCGACAGGTCCGGCTTACCGGGCTACAAAATCGTGCTGCCTGGTAGCCCGGCTAAGGCGTTTACGCCGCGAGCCGGGGATAGGTAACCCCAACAGTGGAGCGCAAAGCCGCTCCTTGCACCGTTTACTGAACAGGAGGAGGATATTCTGGCAGGCGCGGAAGCCAACGATAAAAAATACCGTTAGTGAAGGCATAGCTGAGTGAGATCAGCTTGAAGAGAAGCCAGATTCGTTACTCTTGTTCTTCGGTGTGAAGCCGGAGACAGGCCGCGCGGAAGGGTGACCTGGTTCAATTTATCGAAGCTAGTTTGAAAGCAAGGTTATGAGGAACCCATATGTCTGAACAACAAGCACAAGGTGCCGATGAGGCCATTGACCTTAATAATGAACTGAAAACTCGTCGCGAAAAACTGGCTGCGCTGCGTGAGCAGGGCGTAGCTTTCCCCAACGATTTCCGTCGCGATCATACCTCTGACCAATTGCACGCTGAATTCGATGCGAAGGATAACGATGAACTCGCTTCCCTGAACGTTGAAGTTGCGGTGGCCGGCCGGATGATGACCCGCCGCGTGATGGGTAAAGCCTCCTTCGTCACCCTGCAGGACGTCGGCGGCCGTATCCAGTTGTACGTGGCCCGCGATGACCTGCCGGAAGGCGTCTACAACGAACAGTTTAAGAAATGGGACCTTGGCGACATCATCGCCGCCCGCGGCAAGCTGTTCAAAACGCAAACCGGCGAACTCTCCATCCACTGCACCGAGCTGCGCCTGCTGACCAAAGCCCTGCGCCCGCTGCCGGATAAATTCCACGGCCTGCAGGATCAGGAAGTCCGCTATCGCCAGCGCTATCTGGATCTGATCGCTAACGAAGAGTCGCGCCATACGTTCCGCATCCGCTCGCAGATCCTCGCGACCATGCGTCAGTTCATGGTAGCCCGCGGCTTTATGGAAGTGGAAACCCCGATGATGCAGGTGATCCCCGGCGGCGCTTCCGCCCGTCCGTTTATCACGCATCACAACGCGCTGGATCTCGATATGTACCTGCGCATCGCGCCGGAACTGTATCTGAAACGTCTGGTGGTCGGCGGCTTCGAACGCGTGTTTGAAATCAACCGTAACTTCCGCAACGAAGGGATCTCGGTGCGTCATAACCCAGAGTTCACCATGATGGAACTGTACATGGCGTACGCGGACTACAAAGACCTGATCGAGCTGACCGAGTCGCTGTTCCGCACCCTGGCGCAGACGGTGCTGGGCAAAACCGAGGTGCCGTATGGCGACCAGGTGTTTGACTTCGGCAAGCCGTTTGAAAAACTGACCATGCGCGAGGCGATCAAAAAACATCGTCCGGAAACCAACATGGCGGATCTGGATAACTTCGACGCGGCGAAAGCGCTGGCGGAATCTCTCGGTATTCAGGTAGAGAAAAGCTGGGGTCTGGGGCGCATCGTCACCGAAATCTTCGACGAAGTGGCGGAAGCGCACCTCATCCAGCCGACCTTCATCACCGAATACCCGGCGGAAGTCTCCCCGCTGGCGCGCCGTAACGACGTCAACCCGGAAATCACCGACCGCTTCGAGTTCTTCATCGGCGGCCGCGAAATCGGTAACGGTTTCAGCGAGCTGAACGACGCCGAAGACCAGGCGCAGCGTTTCCAGGATCAGGTTAACGCCAAGGCGGCGGGCGATGACGAAGCGATGTTCTATGACGAAGACTACGTCACCGCGCTGGAGTACGGCCTGCCGCCGACCGCCGGTCTGGGCATCGGTATCGACCGGATGGTGATGCTGTTTACCAACAGCCACACCATCCGCGACGTGATCCTCTTCCCGGCGATGCGTCCGCAGAAGTAAACCGTTGCACTCCCTCCCGGCCTGCGCCGGGAGGTTCTTCCTGCATTATCCCCATCCTGTCGGCAGGGCAATGTTATTACAGGACTTTTTGCAACGTGCCGCGCTGGCTGCCGTTTGCCCATACGCCGTTAAAGGCGTCGTTCAGCGTAAAGGCTGAGCTTTTCACCCGGAACGTCAATTTACCCTGGCTGGCTTTCGCATCCTCGACCAGATGATCATGGCTTTTCACCGTTTTAGCGGTGACGGTAATCTCATCAATTTTATTGCCATAGTCAGTATAAACATACCAGGTGCCCACCCAGGGGCCGAAGCCGCTGCTGGCCTGCTGCGCGGCGGCGGCATTCTCGGCTTTGGTTTTATGAATATCGCAGGTGGTTCCGTCGGTCATCTGCGTGCAACCGGAGCGTTCAAGCTGTTCCCGGTATTTCGCGCTAATGGCGTGGGCCGGCGCGGCGGCGACCAGCGCCAGGGTGAGGGTGGTGAAAAGCCAGGTCTTATTCATCTTATTGTTTCTCATCGCGATAGCGGCGCGCATTGTCATAAAGGTTGATATACATTGGTGCATTCTCCAGGGGCGTCCGAATAAATATAACCGCAGCCATTCCTGATAAATAACGAGCAGAAAGGAGAGGGGTTATTTATTTGTAAAAACAACATTACCCTGAGCTTATTTATCACCGTACCTTCCCGCTGCATGTCATATTATTGCAGAGAGAATGTTAAGTAATTGATGTTTTAAAAGGGACTATTTGTCACTTACGCAAATAACAGCAGGCCAGGCCTGGGCGCAGGGCTAAAGCCCGCGCCGCTGCGGTGTTGAGATTTTTTCATATTGCTATCATCATATTTCGAATGAAAGGGATAACCTCTGAAGCGGGTTATTAAGCCAGTAATTTTTATCCGCAAAATAAGCCTGCGGCAAGCATTATTTCCATTTATTTTTCAGGGCTACTCGCGCCAGCGGATATTTCGTCCGCGGCAATGATGGATTTCCATCATTTCTCCGTTTTCATCGCTGGTCGTCGCCTGCTTATAGTGACGGCACACCAGACGACTGGCTGAAAAGGAGATAAACATGGCGACAGAGCACCTGCAGTGGGGCATTAGCCCCCTGTGCTGGACCAACGATGTGCTGGAGGATTTAGGCGGCGATATCCCTCTCGACACGTGTCTGCGCGAGGCGCGGGAGGCGGGGTTTCAGGGAATTGAGTTAGGGCGGAAGTTTCCCCGCCAGGCGGAGACATTGGGGCCTCTGCTGGCGGCGGCTGACCTGCGCCTGGCGTCAGGCTGGTACAGCGGCTTGCTGGCCGACCGCAGCGTGGAAGCGGAGCTGGAGGCGGTGCGGGGCCACGCGCAGCTCCTGCAGCAGCTCGGCGCCAGGGTAATGGTCTATGGCGAGTGCGGGCAACTGCCCGGTGAAACGCCGCTTGATGAGCCGATCTCGCTCTCGCCGCCGTTAAGCCGCGTCAGCCTGACGGCGTATTGCCATAAGCTAAATACCTTTGCCGACCTGCTGCTGCGCGACTACGGCCTCCGGCTGGCCTATCACCACCATCTGATGATGCTGGTGGAGCACGACGACGAGCTGGAGCGGTTTCTGTCCCAGACCCATGACAACGTCGGGCTGGCGTTTGATACCGGACACGCCTTCGTCGCCGGGGTCGATATCCCGCGCGTGCTGGAGAAATATGGTCACCGTATCCGCCACCTGCATCTGAAAGACGTCCGTCCGCAGGTGCTGGGGCGCCTGTATCGCGAAAACCTGAGCTTTAACGAGGCGGTGCGCGCCGGACTGTTTACCATCCCTGGCGACGGCTGCATCGACTATGCGCCGATCCTCAACTTTGCCCGGGACAGCGACTACCGCGGCTGGCTGATTATCGAAGCAGAGCAGGACCCGGCGATGGCGCCGCCGTTTGCCACCGCTCGCCGCGCCTTCGCCTGGCTGGCGCACCACTTCTCGTCCCCGTCATCATCAGAGGAGCACGCATCATGAGCGCGCGGTTAAATATTGGTCTTATCGGCTCCGGTTTTATGGGCCAGGCGCACGCCGACGCTTACCGTCGCGCGGCCATGTTCTATCCCGATCTGCCGAAGCGCCCCTATCTTTACGCGCTGGCGGATCAGGATCAGGCTTTGGCTGAACGTCATGCGGTGAAGCTGGGGGCGGAGAAAGCTTACGGTGACTGGCGCGAACTGGTGAACGATCCGCTGGTGGACGTGGTTGATATTACCTCGCCGAACCATCTGCACTACACGATGGCGATGGCGGCGATCGCGGCGGGTAAACATGTCTATTGCGAGAAACCGCTGGCGGTTAACGAGCAGCAGGCGCAGGAGATGGCGCAGGCGGCCCGGCGCGCGGGGGTGAAGACCATGGTGGCCTTTAACAACATTAAAACCCCGGCGGCGCTGCTGGCAAAGCAGCTTATCGCCCGGGGCGATATTGGCGAACCGGTGCGCTTTCGCGGCACCTTTGATCAGGGGTTTTATAACGACCCGAACCTGCCCTGGTCCTGGCGCTGCTCGAAAACCCTCGGCGGCAGCGGGGCGCTTGGCGACCTCGGCGCCCATACCCTGTCCGTCGCCCAGTTTTTGATGGGCGGGATCCGTGAAGTGACCGCCAGCGCGCAAACCTGCCTGCGCCAGCGTCCGGTGCCACAGACCGATGCCGGGTATGCCAGCCGGGTCGCGGCCGATGCCGAGTGGCGGGAAGTGGAAAATGACGATCAGGTTCAGTGCCTGGTCAATTTCGACAGCGGCGCCGCGGGGGTGATTGAGGCCTCGCGCATCGCCGCCGGGCGCATCTTCGGCGTGTTCTGGGAGGTCTCCGGCACCGAAGGCACGCTGTATATGGACGGGGAGCGCTTTAACGAACTGCAGGTGTATCGCTTCCGGGATGACAAACACGACCGCGGCTTTAAAACGCTGTATGCCGGGAGCCAGATCCCGGCCTATGCCGGCTTCTTCGGCTTCGATTTTGGCGGCGGCGGGCTGGGCTATTTTGACGTCAAGGTGATGGAAGTGCATGACCTGGTGCAGGGGATTTGTGGGGACGACGACTGCTATCCCAGCTTTGAATTTGGTTTACAGAATCAGCGCGTGCTGTCGGCGATTGAAGCCTCGATGGTCAGCCGTCGCTGGGTTAACGTGGTTAAGGATTAAGGAGCCGCTATGTTTCCCTCACAATTACCGACCCCGCGCCGCCCGGCGGCGCAGAGCATTCCCTCCCTGCGCTGGGGCATCATTGGTCCGGGCTGGATCGCCGAGCGCTTTGTGCACGCATTGAAAACCCAGAGCCGGCAGCAAGTGGTGGCCGTTGCCTCCCGCAGCCAGGCGAAGGCCGACCGGGTAGCCGCGGAATGGGGGATCCCCCAGGCTTACGGCCGGGTGGAGGAGATGCTGGCGCGTCCGGATATTGATGCGGTCTATATTGCGACGCCGCACAACCATCACTTTCCCGACGGCATGCTGGCGCTGAAGGCGGGCAAACACGTGCTGATAGAGAAGCCCTTCGCGCTCAACCTCGGCGAAGGAGGTGAACTGCAGGCCGAAGCCGCCCGCCAGGGGAAGCTGGCGCTGGAGGCGATGTGGTGCGATTACGCGCCGAAGTATGATGTGATCCGCCAGCTGCTGGAGGATGGGGTACTCGGCGACCTGCATACCCTGCTGGCCGATCACGGCGAGTATTTCACTACCGATCACCGCATCTTTAATGCCGACCTTGCCGGCGGGCCGATGATGGATCTCGGCAGCTATTTGACCTCGTTTGCGCTGATGGTGGGCGGCATGCCGCAGGAGATTGTCGCCCGCGGCCACGCGACGGCGGAGGGGCTTAACGGCCAGACGTCAATGCTGTTCAGCTGGCGGAACGGGATGCAGGGGCTGTTAAACACGACGTTGTTCAGCAACACGCCGGGCGGGGCGGTGGTGGCCGGACGCCAGGCGACCCTGACCATCGACGGTCAGTTTTACGCCCCCGGCGGGTTCACGCTCGCCGCCAGCCAGGGCGGGCAGGCGCTGCGCTGGGAAGAGCCGCGCAATCGCTACGACCAGCTGTTCTGGCAGGCGGAGCATTTTGCCTGGTGCATCGGTCAGGGGCTGCGGGACTCGCCGCTGCGGCCGCTCAGTCAGGTGCTGCAGAATCTGCAGGTGATGGATGAGGTGCGGCGCCAGGTGGGCGCGGTGTTTAACGAAGAACGTTAAGGGGCCGGCCGGGCTTTGGTTTGCAGACAGCGCGAGCGTGCACGCCATTGCCCGGCACCGGGACGCGCACGGTTCCGGATATCTGCTGCCCGGCGGCGCGGCGCTTAAGCGGGCCTGGGAGGTCACTGCAACTATTTGATATGGATGGTTATCATGCCCGTAGGCCGGGCAAGGCATTGCCGCCGCCCGGCATAAAACGGCTCCGCATCGGCTGTTCTTGCCCGGCGGCGCGGCGCTTGCGCGGGCCTGGGAGGTCACTGCAACTATTTGATATGGATGGTGATCATGCCCGTAGGCCGGGCAAGGCGTTGCCGCCGCCCGGCATAAAACGGCTCCGCGCCAGCTGTCCTTGCCCGCGGCGCGGCGCTTGCGCGGGCCTGGGATGTCACTGCAACTATTTGATATGGATGGTGATCATGCCCGTAGGCCGGGCAAGGCGTTGCCGCCGCCCGGCATAAAATGGCTCCGCATCGGCTGTTCTTGCCCGGCGGCGCGGCGCTTGCGCGGGCCTGGGATGTCACTGCAACTATTGGATATTGATGGTTATCATGCCCGTAGGCCGGGCAAGGCGTCGTCGCCGCCCGGCATAAAGGCAGGTTCAGAGCCTGATAGCGGTTGCCACGCAACCACTCACCGACAGTCGTCGACGGCGACAAACTGGCCGCGCTGCAGAGACTGAACCGCCGCTTCGGCAATGGCCTGCGCCTGCAGGCCGTCCACCAGGCCGGGCAGGTCGGCCACGGTTTCACCATTCAGAGAGCGGATAAAGGCGTCGAGATGCTGGTAATAAGATCCTTGCACCCGGCTGAACCAGTCCGGCCACAGGCCTGGCTCAATGCGCTGATTGCCGCGCCACAGGGTAGGGCCCGCCGGCGACTGGCTGCCGGACTCCAGCGCGCCCTCTGCCCCCAGCAGGGTGATCCTTTCATCATACCCGTGGCCGGTGCGGCGGGTGTTGTCCAGCTGCGCCAGCGCGCCGCCGCGCATCTGCATCATCAGGATGGAGGTGTCGACATCGCCAAATTCGGCGATTTCCGGCAGGGCCAGCGCCGCGCCCATCGCCGCTACGGTATGCACTTCATCGCCGGTGAGAAAGCGCAGAAGATCGAAGAAATGGATCGCCTGATCGCGCATCTGACCGCCGGAGCTGCGCAGATAGTCGAGCGGCGGCATGCTGGAGGCGCGACAGACCATCTGCACCAGCTCGACCCTGCCGATCGCTCCCTGCTCCAGCTGGCGGCGCAACTGCTGATGGCTGCTGTCAAAGCGCCGGTTAAAGCCGACGGTGACCGGCACCTTAAGGGGAAGCACCCGCTCCACCACCTCGCGGGCGCGCGCCAGGGAAAGGTCGATCGGTTTTTCGCAATAGACCGCCTTGCCCGCCCGGGCGGCGGCTTCCAGCAGTTCGGCATGCGACGGGGTCGAGCTGGCGATCAGCACAGCGTCGATGGCGTCGCTACGGAGAGCCTCGCTCACCGTCACCGCCCGGGCGCCATAGCGGGCGGCCAGCGCCTGGGCGCGCTCCGGCGCGGCATCGGCCACCATCGTCAACTCGCTCCCGTCGTGACGGGCGAGGCTGGCGGCATGAACCTGACCGATAAAACCACTGCCTACCAGGGCAAAACGTTTGCACTTCATTTTATTCTCCAGAATGGCGAGGGGACGCTGCCACCATAATCGGTTTGCTAAACTCACTGACACTGCCGTTTTGATGTATTTCCATCATTGAAGAGAGGGGCGATGAAAAACATGTCACTGGCGATGCTGGCCAGACAGATTGGCGTCGGCGTGGCCACCGTTGACCGGGTGCTGAACGAACGCGGCGGCGTATCGCCGCAGACCACGCGCAAAGTGCTGCAGGCGGCGCGGGAGGCGGGGCTGAAGCGGATCCTGCCGGAGGAGCACCGCTTTCCCTGGCAGATTGAGCTCTTTCTCAGCAGCAATGACTCTTTCTTTTTTCCGCAGCTGGCGCAGGATTTCGCCGCCGTCGCGGATAGCCTCGGCTATCGTCGTCTGACCCTGCACCGCACCTTTGTCCCGGAGTCGCAGCCGGCGACCCTGGCCCGGCGCATTATGCGCAGCGGCCAGCAGCGCCAGGGGATCATCGTTTTCGGCAATGACCATCCTGTGGTGCATGACGCGCTGCGACGCTGTCGGGAAGCGGGCGTCCCCGTCATTACCCTGGCGACAGATCTGCCCGGCGCCGACCGGCTCTGCCACGTCGGGATCAATCAGTTGCAGGCTGGCCGCACGGCGGGGTTAATGATGGGGAGAATGACGCCGCGGCCCGGGGAGGTGCTGATGGTGAGCGGCCGGGAGGATTACAGCGCGCATCGCCTGCGCATCCAGGGGTTCCGCGAGGTGCTGAGCCAGCGCTTTCCCCATCTGCAGCTCAACGAGGTGCTGGCGGGCGAAGAGCGGCGGGAGCAGATCACCCGCCTGCTGGAGCAGGCCCTGTGCCGCAGCCGGCATATTGTCGGGATCTATAACACCGGACTTGGCAATACTCAGATTGCCGAGGCGCTGGCTCGCCACCGCCGCGAAGGCGACGTCTGCTGGATCACCCATGAGCGCTACAATACCACCCGCCAGCAGCTGGCCAGGGGCAGCCTGGCGTTAACGCTCGATCAGAACACCCGCCAGCACGCCCAGCTGGCGATCGACCTGATGCTGCGCCATCTGGAGTCCGGCTATCAGCCGCAAACCTATGCCGACGGGAAAGTCGACTTTATCCTCTACAGCGCCGAGAACGTCGACTAAGGCGTGCGGCGCCTCCCTTCCTGACAACGCGGATCTCCCCGCCGGGTAAATGCCAACCCCGCCGGGGGCGATCGCTGTAAAGCGTTGTCTGCCTCTCATTTTTCGCTCATTTATGCAGCAATGTTAGATGTCTGTCAAAATTCTGTTACTGCATGGTTTTAAAATTTTCATTTCAGTTATTTACTTATAAAAGTTTCAAATGTCTTGTTAATGAAATAAATGGTCTGGAATTCACGGTGTGGCATAAATGGACTGATGTTTCAAAAAAGTGATGATAAAACAGCCATTATTTGTGATTCCGATCACGACGAAATGCGGAAAACCCCGTACTGCCGTCGCCGTCACAACAGACATTTGTCGCAATCTAACTGAAATTAATTTTTCATTTTGTTTCATTCACCGGCGTACCTACAAAATCAAGGATCAACTATGAATATTAAGAAAACGATTGTTGCCTCTTTGTTAGCCTGCATGCTGCCTGCTGTGGTTATGGCAAAAGATGTCTCCATTGGCGTCTCGATGGCGCTGTTTGACGATAACTTCCTGACGATCCTGCGTACCTCGATGCAAAAAGAGATGAAAAAAGATGGGGTGAAATCGCAGATCGAGGACGCGAAAGGGGATGTCTCCCAGCAGCTGCAGCAGGTGCAGAACTTTATCGGCCAGGGCGTGGACGCCATTATCGTCAACCCGGTTGATACCAACGCGGTCAAACCGATCATGGATCAGGCCACCAAAGCCGGGATCCCACTGGTGTTTGTAAACCGTCGCCCGCAGGCGGAGCTGACCGACAAGATGGCCTATGTGGGGTCGGACTCGATTCTCGCCGGTCGTCTGCAGATGGAAGCGCTGGCGAAAGCGATGAACGGCAAGGGCAATGTGGCGATCCTGCTCGGCGACCTGGCGAATGAATCCACTCGCGACCGCACCAAAGGGGTGGAAGAGGTCGTGGCGAAATACCCGAACATCAAAATCGTGCAGAAGCAGACCGCGAAATTTACCCGCAATGACGCCGTGGACGTGGTCAGCAACTGGATGACCAGCGGCGAGGATATCCAGGCCATCGCCTCCAACAACGATGAAATGGCGATCGGCGCCCTGCAGGCGCTGGGTAAAAACCCGAACCATATTCTCATCGCCGGCGTGGATGGCACCCCGGATGCGCTGCAGATGCTGAAGAGCGGCAAGATGATCGCCACCATCTTCCAGGATGCGAAAGGCCAGGGCGAGGGCGCCGTAGACGCGGCCATTAAGCTGGCGAACGGCGAGAAAGTGGAAAAGATCATCGACGTGCCGTATCAGCTGATCACCAAAGAGAACATGGCTGAATTTACCAATCGTAATCAGAAATAATCCTGGCCAACCTGTGGTACGGAGGTGGATGTATGAACGCTTTTGCCCTTGAAGCCGAAGGTATCAGTAAGTTCTTCCCCGGCGTGAAGGCGCTCGACAATGTCTCATTACGCGTGCGCCCGGGAACGGTGCACGCCCTGATGGGCGAGAACGGCGCCGGTAAATCCACGCTAATGAAGTGCCTGATCGGTATCTATCGCCCGGATAAAGGATCGATTCGCGTGAAAGGTGAGCCGGTGGAGTTTACCGACACCATGGATGCGCTGCGCTCGGGGATCTCGATGATTCACCAGGAGCTGAATCTGGTGCCGCATATGACGGTGGCGGAGAATATCTGGCTGGGGCGCGAGCCGATGAAGTACGGCTTTGTCGACCACGGCCAGCTGACCCGCCAGACCCAGGCGCTGCTGGATAAGCTGAATATTCGCTTAACTGCCGACCGGCTGGTGGGAGACCTGAGCATCGCCGCCCAGCAGATGGTGGAGATTGCCAAAGCGGTCTCATGGAACGCGGATATTGTGATCATGGATGAGCCCACTTCGGCGCTGACCGAAGGCGAGGTGGCTCACCTGTTCACCATCATCCGCGACCTGCGGGCCCAGGGCAAAGCGATCATCTATATCAGCCATAAAATGGATGAGATCTTCGCGATCACCGATGAGATCAGCGTCTTTCGCGACGGCACCTGGGTGGGGAGCAAAAACACCACCGAATTTACCCGCCAGTCGCTGATCACCCAGATGGTCGGCCGCGAATTAACCCAGCTGTTCCCGAAATTTAATAACACCATCGGCGAAGAGGTGCTGACGGTGCGCAACCTGACGCGCCAGGGCGTGTTCCATGACGTCAGCTTTACGGTGCGTCGCGGCGAGATCCTCGGCGTGGCCGGGCTGGTGGGCGCCGGGCGCAGCGAGGTGATGGAAAGCCTGTTCGGTATGGAACGCTTCGACAGCGGCGAAGTGCTGATCGACGGGGCGCCGGTGACCATTGATTCTCCCTCCGTGGCGATTGAAAAGGGGATGGCGTTATTAACCGAAGACCGCAAAAAGTCGGGCCTGTTTCTGGTGCTGTCGGTGCTGGAAAATATGAGTATCGTCAAAATGCCGGAATATATCGGCAAGAGCGGTTTTGTCCAGCACGTGAAAATGGCCGAAGACTGCATGGAGCAAATCCGCCGGCTCAATATTAAAACGCCGACGATGGATCAAATTATTAATAACCTCAGCGGGGGGAATCAGCAAAAAGTCCTGATTGCGCGCTGGCTGTTAGCGCAACCGAAAATCTTAATTCTCGATGAGCCGACCCGCGGCATCGACGTCGGGGCGAAGGCGGAAATTTATCATCTTATCAGTGAACTGGCGAACCGGGGGGTGGCGGTCATTATGGTCTCCTCTGAGCTGCCGGAAATCCTTGGCATGAGTGACCGGGTCATGGTGATGCATGAAGGTCGTATCACCGGCATCCTGGAAAAAGACGAAGCCGACCAGGAAACCATTTTGTCGTTGGCATCCCATTGAGGCACAGAGAATGAGTAATATGAAATTAACGGCGGCTCCGGCCAGCGAGGGTTCCTCCTTCTTCGCTAATTTGCGGCATAAAATGCCGAAAGATACCGGCATCTTTGTGGTGATGCTGGTGATTGCCCTGACATTTGAAATCGCCGGCTGGTATGTTCGCGACCAGTCGTTCCTGCTCAATACCAACCGCCTGGTGCTGATTGTGCTGCAGGTGGCGATCATCGGCATCATCGCCGTCGGCGTCACCCAGGTGATCATCACCACCGGGATTGACCTCTCCTCCGGCTCGGTTATCGCCCTCGCGGCGGTGGTGGCGGCGAGCCTGGCGCAAACCTCCGACAGCCTGTCGCCGATGTTCCCGGCGCTGGTCAACCTGCCGGCGGTGATCCCGATTTGCGCGGGGATCGGCGTCGGCCTGCTGTGCGGGCTGACCAACGGTTTCCTGGTGACGCGAACCGGTATCCCGCCGTTTATCGCCACCCTCGGGATGATGGTCTCGGCGCGCGGTCTGGCGCAGTATTACACTCAGGGCAATCCGATAAGCTTCCTCTCCGACAGCTTTACGGCGATAGGCCAGGGGGCAATGCCGGTGATCATCTTCTTCGTGATCGCCGCGGTGTTTCACATTGCGCTGAAGCATACCCGGTATGGCAAATATGTGTATGCCATCGGCGGCAACATGACCTCGGCCAAAGTGTCCGGCATCAACGTGAATAAGTACCTGGTGATTGTCTACACCATCGCCGGGGCGCTCTCCGGGCTGGCGGGGGTGGTGCTGGCGGCGCGCGTCAGCAGCGGCCAGTCCAGCATGGGGATGTCCTACGAGCTGGACGCGATTGCCGCAGCGGTGATCGGCGGCAGCAGCTTAATGGGCGGGGTGGGGCGCATTACCGGCACCCTGATTGGCGCGATGATCCTTGGCCTGATCAAGAGCGGCTTTACCTTTGTCGGCGTCGATGCCTACGTGCAGGATATTATTAAAGGGATCATTATCGTCGCGGCGGTGACCATCGACATGCGCCGCAACCGGAAAAAACACTAATCTTATCAACTGGCGGCAACGGCGAAGCGCGTCGTTGCCGCCAGTCCTGTCCAGAAATAAACAAAATACTCCCCGCCTGGCGCAGGCTGTCTATTTTTCCCGCGCTGCGCATCCTGTACAGTTTCGCGACTTTTGTTGTCCATTCGCCAGGGGGCCACGCCTTGCCCCCTTGTTTCTGGAGTCGTATGAATACACCATCCATAGGCAAATCATCGCCGGTCTGGCGACCGGGCAGAAGGGGCGTGATCGTCACGCTGCTCGTTGGCCTGGCGATCCTGATCATCGGCCGGGGCGGGCATTTTCTGGCCAGAGAGGTTTGCCGCGAAATGTATACCCGTCAGCTGGAGAAGGATGCGCAGTGGGTGGCGTCACGCCTCGAACGGCGGATGAACACGCCGGCGCGGCAGCGGGAAGCCACCTGGCCGCTGGCGGTGATGCGCGCGGATCTCTATGCCCTGGCCCGGCAGCGACATTATCAGCTGCTGCTGGTGAATAGCGACGGGCATCTGCTGGCGGCATCGCATGCGCTGCCGGCCAGCGTGCTGGCCCAGGTTCAGGCGCAATTTCCCAGGGAGATGCAGCCGCCGCTGTTCGGCAGCCATTACCAGACCATTCAGCCCTTCGCCCCGCATCAGCGGATGTTAAGCCGGGCGCTGAACGGCAATGCAGGCCTGGCGGGCTGGAATCTCGTGATGCTGGCGCCGGACGGCGGATTGCCCTCGCTGCTGATGGCTTACCGTTGGCCGGTCACGATGGGCCTCGGCGCGGTGCTCGCCGGCACGCTGCTGGCGGTGAGGCGGGCGGCGCGCGCCCGGCGAAAACGCTAATTGCCGACGGCGCCGTCAGGCATGGCGAAACTGCAGGGTGGCGGGCAGATAGCGCTGGAGCGGCTCCGGCGCCTGGCCGTCGATCAGCTGGCTGAGCAGATCGTAGCAGTGCCAGGCCAGCTGGCGATTATCCTGTTGCACGGTATCAATGCGCAGGGAAAGTGAATCGTACAGATAGTGATCGTCGAAGCTGGCGAGATGAATATTGGAGTCCAGCAGATGGTGCTGGCTCATATAGCGCAGGACCCCTTCGAGCAGGCCGCAGGCCGCGGTGAACAGCGCTTTCGGCGGCCGGCCCAGCCGCGCGCAGAGCGCGGCGAACATCTCATAGCCGGAGCTGGGGTGATAGTTGCCGTTGATCACCCACTCGGGACGCAGCGTGACCCCCGCCTGAGCCAGGCCCTGGGTGAATCCCGCCAGCCGGTCGCGCGATGGCGATAGCCGCGGCTGGCCGCCGAGAAACCAGAACTCGTCCGCATGCTGAGGGGCGATGCGGGAGATCAGCTCGGCCGTTGGGGTGACCGAGTCGGTCATCACCAGCGGCAGGGCGCTGTCGCTGGGGGAGCGGTCAAACAGCACCACCGGCAGCTGTTCGCTGAGCTTCAGGTAGTCGGCATCGCTGTGCATGCACGAGGCGACGATCAGGCCGTCGACCTGGCGGGCAATCATGTTATTGACCACCACGCTCTCCTGGCCGGGGTTTTCATCGGTGCAGGAGATAAGCAGCTGCACGCCGGCTTCCCGGCAGAGCGTCTCAAGCTCATGGGAGAAAACGGCAAACCCGTAGTTGGTGATTTCCGGCACCACCAGGCCAATGGTATGGCTGCGGTTATCGCGCAGCGAGCGCGCGTGAATGCTGGGTTGATAGTGCTGCTCGCGGGCGATCGCCAGCACGCGCTCGCGCGTCTCCTGCGCCACGCGCAGCTCTTTGCCACGACCGTTAAGCACCAGACTGGCGGTCGCTTTGGAGACGCCCGCCAGTTCGGCGATATCTTTGATAGTTACGCGTTTGGTTTTCATCAGCACCCGGGAGCCTGAAAGCAAAACGGTTATTCTACCATGCATGGCCGCAGCAGCCAGCGGCAGAATGCTACCGGCGTCGCACCGCTGAAGATTAACTGCCCCGGATAGCCCGGGAAGAAGCGGCTGCTCATCACCCCTTCGCCATCGTTGATGAAAATCTCCACGCTGGAGCGGTCGATAAAGATCTGCAGGCGCCGCGCCTCGCCGCGCCAGTAGCGGTGATGCATCTCCGCCGTCTGCAGCCCGCGGCGCGACAGGCGCAGGCCGTCGCGGTTAACGGTGAGCTGCAGGGCGCCGGCAAAATCCAGCCCCAGCGTGCTGTTGGGGGCGATGTCAAAGGCCAGCTCCATCGGGGCGAGGGGCAGGGTCTGTCCGCGCCAGCCCTCGGCTTCGCCGCGCAGGGCGGCCAGCTCGCGCAGCGGGCGCTGATACAGGGTGCCCGCCTGCCACTCCAGCTCGCGCACGCAGGTCATCTGGTGGATCCACCCCTGCGCGCGGGTGGGTTGATGCATCTCTTCCCCGTCCGGGACGCCCATCCAGCCGACCAGCAGGCGGCGGCCATCCTCGGCCAGCATGGTTTGCGGCGCGTAGAACTCAAATCCGCTGTCCAGCTCGTGCAGCGGACCATGGTCGAAGGCGCCGCGTTCGGCGTCGAAACGGCCTGCCATCCACACCGCCGGATAGGTATTGAGAAAGCGCTGCGCTTCGCGGGCCAGCCCCTGCGGGCAGCAGATCAGCAGGTGGGTGTCCGCCAGCGGAAACAGGTCCGGGCACTCCCACATGTAGCCGCCGTTCGCCAGGCCGTTAACGTCATGCCCGGCTATCTCGCCCACCAGGCGCCAATCCCGCAGGTCGCTGGCGGTAAACAGCAGCACTTTGCCGCGCTGTTGCACATCCTGCGCCCCGAGGACCATGTACCAGCGCCCGTCCTGTCGCCACACTTTAGGGTCGCGCACATGGCCGGTATAGCCTTCCGGCAGCGGCAGCACCGGCCCCAGCTTGCGGAAGGTGCCATCGGCATTTTCCGTCGCCAGACATTGCCAGGCGGTGCGCCCGCCGTCGGGGAATTTCACGTTGCCGGTATAGCAAAGGGTCAGGGCGCCCTCGAACTCGACCGCGCTGCCGGAGTAGCAGCCGTTGCGGTCATACTCTTCATCCGGCATCAGGGCGATAGGTTCATGCCGCCAGTGCAGCAGATCGGCTGAGCTCCAGTGTCCCCAGCACTTGTAGGTGTGGTCGCAGGCGAGCGGGTTCCACTGATAAAACAGGTGGTAACGCCCGGCTACCTGGCAAAAGCCGTTGGGATCGTTCAGCAGTCCGCTGACCGGCGCCAGATGCCATTGCGGGTAATGGCTGTCGGCCAGCGCCTGCGGCTGGCCCTGCATAACGGCCTGCAGGATCGCAGGCAGGCGTGACGGTAATGACATTATTCAGTGTCCGTTTTGTATTTCAGCGTCAGAGAGAGCGTGAAGGCCACGGCGAAGGCGATCGCCATCCCGATAATGTAGTTCAGCAGCGAGCTGGCCTGCACGATGGCCATTCCCGGGATCGCCGTCAGGCCCACCGCGGTCATGTAGACGTGCATCGATACCACCCAGGCGCCGCCGGCGGCACCGCCCACCAGCGCGGCGATGAACGGTTTCACAAAGCGCAGGTTAATCCCGAAGATTGCCGCCTCGGTGATCCCCAGCATCGCCGAAAACGCCGACGGCAGGGTGATAGCTTTGATTTTGGCATCTTTGGTTTTAAACCACACCGCAAAGCAGGCGCCGCCCTGGGCGACGTTGGCCATGGCCCAGATCGGCAGCAGGAAGTTGACGCCGATCGACGGATTGCCGAGCAGGCCCGCCTCGATGGCATGGAAGCTGTGATGGATACCGGTAATGACGATCACCGAATAGAGGCCGCCAAACAGCAGGCCCGCCAGCCAGCCGGCGTGGCTGATAAGCGTGCTGAGGATAAACGAAATGCCGTCGCCGAGCGCGCGGCCGGCCGGGCCGATCAGCAGCAGGGCGATAAAGCCGGAGATAATCACCGTCAGGAACGGCGTGAGGATCAGATCCAGCGCGTCAGGGATAATGCGGCGCAGCCGTTTCTCGACAAGGCTCATAAACCACACCGCCAGCAGCACCGGGAAGACCGTGCCCTGATAGCCGATCATCGCCACTTCGATGCCGAAGAAATTCATGGTGTGGAAGCCGGCGGCGACGCCCCAGGCGTTGGTCAACGCCGGGTGGGTAAGGATCCCGCCGAGGGTCGCGCCCAGATAAGGGTTACCGCCAAATTCGCGGGCGGCGGTAAAGCCGATCAGGATCGGCAGAATGATAAACGCCGCCGAGCTGCACATATCCAGCATGATATAGATAGCGTTGCCCGGGTCGACCCAGCCGTAGGTTTTCACCATCCCCAGCAGGCCCATCAGCAGGCCGGAGGCGACGATGGCCGGAATAATCGGCACGAAGATGTTGGACAGCAGGCGGGCGATGCGCTGGAACGGGTTCAGCTTTTTCGCCGCCAGATCGGCGGCTTCGGATTTGCTCGATTCGCTGATGCCCGCCGCCTGGATAAAGGCGGCATAGACTTTATTGACCACCCCGGTGCCGAAGATGATCTGCATCTGGCCGGCATTGCGAAAGCAGCCTTTCACGCCGTCGATTTTGCCAATCGCCTGCTGGTCGGCGAGCGCGTCGTCGACCAGCACCAGCCGCAGGCGGGTGGCGCAGTGCGCGGCGCTGGCGATATTTTCCTTGCCGCCCAGCAGGGGAAGCAGTGAGCGGGAAATCTGTTCAAAATCCATAGTACCCTCTGAATGCATGATGATATGGCGTGGGCGGCGCCGGCCGTGGCAGGCACCGCGAACCTTATATTTATGTGTGACTTACCCTGTCGTCCGGGTTCACGTCAGAACCAGGTCTCCATTTGCATACCGAACGACCATTCGCCGCCCGATTTGAATCCGTTGCTGCCTAACGCGTCGTCGTTGGCGTAGTTATCCAGCTTTTTGCTCCAGTCCATCCACGAGGTGTAGAAGCGGATCTCCGGGCGCGAGAAGAAGTCGCCGATGCTGCCGACCTTGAAGGTCGGGGCGTAGGTCAGCTTGTAGAAGCTGCCGTTGACCGCATGGCGATCGTTGTAGCCTTCAGGCTGCAGATCCATGTACTGATAGGTGCCCTCCCAGGCGAGGGCGAAGTTCTGCGTGACCTCCTGAATCAGACGCAGGTTGAGAGTGGCCCACTGATAGCTGTCGCCATCGACATAGCGGTCTTTACTGCTCTGCGCCAGCACGGCCGGGGCAATAAACCAGCGATCGCTCAGCGGCGTGGTGCCGTAGCTGGCGAAACGCCAGGTATTGGCCCCCGGACGCAGCGCGCCGTCGGAGCCGATGCCTTTAACCTCGGCGCCCAGTCCGTGACCATACAGCAGGGCCGTTTTGCTGGTCCCGTCGCGCAGGCCATAGAAGCTCTCATTGTGCAGACCCAGCAGGGCATGAACCCCGGTGTTAGCGGCATCGCCTTTCACCAGATTGCCGTTCGCGTCCTGGCGGTCGTCATTATCTTTCGCCCGCATCCCGCTGACCATCATCTGCACCGGGCCGGCAAAGTTATTCATGCTGACGATATAGTTCTGCACGCTGTTGCTGCTGTCGGCGATATCGCCAAAGTTGCGGCCATATAACGAGAAGTTGCTGCGCAGGCTGTCGTTCCACTTCACGTCGTAGATCCCGCCGCCGGTCCCGGCGAGGAACACCACATCCGAGTCAACCCAGTGGATGTCGAAGTTGTCGCGGTCAAAGCGTTTCCCGGCCCACAGGGTCGAGCCTTTGAACGGACCCTCGAAGGTCGGCAGGTTTCCCAGTTCGACGAACGCCTGGCGTACGTTCAGGTCGCTGCTGCTCGCCGTCCAGTCGTTATAGGTAGTTTGCCCGTCGGCCACCATCACTTTGAAACGGGTGGTCGCCCCGTTGTCCAGGGTCTGCTTATGTTCGAGGTTCATTTCCACATAGGTGTCGGCCTGGTTGCCAAGACGACCAATGGCGCCGCCGGTCTCCCCGGCGGGGGTCATATAGGCCCCGGATTTCGTGCTGGCGGCGGAGTCGTTCATGATCACCCCGGAGCGGGCGTAGCCGTGGAACTCAAAGCCGCCGGGCCGTTCGGCTTTTTCTTCCAGTTGGGTGGTGCGCTTGGCCACCTGCTGGGTGGTGGCCTGGGTTTGCTGCTGCTGCTGGGTTAGCTGCTGAACTTTCTGCTCCGCTGAGGCGGCGCGGCTTTCGGCGGTACTGGCGCGGGTCTCGGCATCCTGCAGACGTTTTTCCAGGGCGGCGAGACGCGCTTCAATGCTGTTCAGGTCTGTCTGCCCATGGGCGGCGGCGGCGCCGGTTAGCAAAGCAATAAGAATGGCTAACTTCCGTTTTTTATACATGTTGGTGACATCCAAAGGTAAATCAGTGAGTGTGCTAACGTTTGCTAAACCGGTTTAGTTGATATGGTAAACATGTCGGTAACGCAGTGAAAATAAAAATTGCTAAACCGGTTTAAGAATTGTGATGTCACCAGCAAAGTGGGCCGTTAGCCGGCCCAACGGGATCACAGCGAGCGCTGAAGATCCTCCCTGTAGGGCAGGGCGGTCATGGCGCCTTTGGCGGTGGTGGCCAGCGCGCCGCAGGTTTGCGCCAGCGCGAGGTCCGGCGCCAGGTCGGCGAGGTTGTCAGGGATGCCGTGGGCGGCGAGCCCGGCGAGCAGCCCGGCGACAAAGGCATCGCCGGCGCCGGTGGTATCGACGGCCACTACCGGGCGGGCGGGGAAGTGGCTAACCTGCCCGCGCAGCGCGGCCTGGACTCCCGCTTTGCCCTGGGTGACCAGCAGCAGCGTCGGCTGGAAGCGGGCGTTCAGCCGGGCGATGCCGCTGACGATGTCGTCGCTGCCGCTGATAAAAGCCAGCTCCTCTTCCGACAGTTTTATGGCGTCGGCGAGGGCCAGCGCCCGGTCGAGACAGTCGCGCAGCTCCTGCGGATCCTGCCACAGGTCGCTGCGGATATTGGGGTCGAAGCTGACATAGCCCCCGGCGCGCTTTATCGCCTCCATCGCCGCGAATGCCGTGCTGCGGCTCGGTTCCGCGCTGAGGGCGATAGAGCAGACGTGCAGCCACTGGCCGGCGGCGAACGGCGGAAGATCCTCAGGCGCAAGAAACAGGTCGGCGCTCGGGCGAACCATAAAGGTAAAGGTGCGCTCCCCGTGCCGATCGAGATCGACCACCACCGTGGAGGTGCGCTGCGTCGCGTCGAGGCGCATAAAATCCACATCGACCTGCTCCTGCGCCAGGGTGTGGCGCATAAAGCGACCGAACGGATCGTCGCCGACGCGGCCGATAAACCCGCTGTCGCCGCCGAGCCGCGCCACGCCGACCGCGACGTTGGCCGGCGCGCCGCCGGGGCATTGCAGCAGGCGGCCCTCTCCGTCGGGCAGGAGATCGACGACCGCATCGCCGAGTACCCAGATTTTACCATTCATAGGACAGCTCCTCTTAGCTAAACTTTGTTAAACCGGTTTAGCTAATTAAAGCACAGCCTGGCGGCAAGCGGAACGATTGGTGGACGAAAGGGCGGGGCGAGGGTAAAAAATGTGAGCCAGGCGGAATATTTCGCCACTCCAGATCTGGACTTTTCCTTCCTGACCCGCTTAGGTATAGTTCCACAGGCCGCGGTTAACCCCGCCGCGGTGATAAAAGGTGAAGGAGTGCGTAGCGCGATGAACCCCAGTTTTGGCGATATTTACGATCGGTACCAGAAGCTGTCGCTGACCACGCACCTGCCGGCGGTCATCGCCTGCAGTGAAACCCTGAGCCTGAGTAAAGACCAGCCATTTCTGCCGCAGCCGGGCTATCTCTATTTTTTGCTGCAGGGGCAAATGACGTTGGCCTTTGGTGATGAGCAGAACCTGCTCGGGATTGTTATCGCGCATATGCCGTTAGGGCTGCTTGAACATTATTGTCCGTCGGTGGCGCTCTATTATCGGTGTCTGGGCGAATGCCAGCTGGCGAAAATATCCGCCAGCGATTTTGAACGGATATTCTTTCATTCGTCGCCGGGCTATATGCAAGAGCTGACCACGATCCTGGCCTATATGGGCATATTTGCCCTTGATGCCCACTATGAACGCGGCAGCCAGACCAGCTTTCAGACCATTAAATCAATGCTGTCGCGCTATTTATATCGTGGAGGAATCGATGGTGGTCAGCATGAAAGCCTGTCGGCATTTATTATTAAACGAACCAATCTTTCGCGCAGCTATGTTTATCAGGTGCTGGCCGCCCTGCGCGAGGGAGGATATATCACGGTGAAAAAAGGCAAACTGATTTCCATCGACCGTCATATTCCTGAGAAATTCTGATTCAGGTTCGTCGGCTCCCCGACATAACGTCGCTAAAACCCGCCCGAGGAAAGCGCTACGCGCGCGTTTTCCCCCGGCCCCGTTACGCCTGAACCTGGCCGTTTTATTTATTTAACCTTTCACTCTGGAGTTATTTTATGACCCTGGACTATGTGGCGCTGGCCATTCTCATCGCCGTGGCCTTAATACTTTTTTATGGCGTGATTGTTATTCACGATATTCCTTATGAAATCGCCAAAGAGCGGCGCCATCCTCATCAGGATGCGATTCATTATGCCGGCTGGGTCAGCTTATTTACCCTGCATGCCCTGTGGCCCTTGTTGTGGATCTGGGCGACGCTATGGCGCGAAGACCGCGGATGGGGAATGCGCCGCATCGCCGACGATCAGCAGGCCCTGCATCAGCGTCTGGAGACGGTCGCTCAGCGACTGGAGCAGGTGCAGCGCGAGGTCGAGGAACTTAAAGCGAAGGAGGCAGAATAATGGAAACGTTAATGTTGCTGACCTACGCCGCGCTATGCATCGTGGTGTTTAAAGTATTCCGCATTCCGCTCAATAAGTGGACCGTGCCGACGGCGGTGCTCGGCGGTATCGCCCTGATTGGCGCGGTGATCTTCGGGATGAACTACAACTTCCCCTATACCGACGTCGGTAATCAGGTGTTTCGCACCGTGCCGATTGTGTCGCAGGTGCGCGGTCGGGTGCAGACCGTGCCGGTGAAGCCTAACCAGAGGCTGCATAAGGGTGATGTGCTGTTTACTCTCGACCCGACGCCGTTCCAGGCAAAGGTGGACGATCTGCAGGCGCAAATTAAAGCGGCCAGTCAGGATGCGCTCTCCCTCAACGCCGCGTTAAGCCAGGCGGAGGCCGAGCTGAGCAGAGCGGTGGCCCAGCGCGACCAGTCGCGGCGGGAGTATGCCCGCTTTCGGGAGGGGCATGCTCAGGGCGCCTTCTCCGATCAAATGGTCGATACCCGTCTGCAGACGTGGAAAGCCGATGAAGCCAGCGTCAGCGCGGCTCAGGCGAACGTGGTTCAGGCGCGTAACGCGCTGGACTCGGTGGTGAAGGGCAAAAATACCACCGTGGCCTCCCTGCTGGCGCAGTTGCAGAAGGCGCAGTTTCAGCTGGATAACACCGTCGTCCGCGCCCCGGAAGACGGCTATGTCAGCACGGTGGGCTTACGGCCAGGCACCATGTCCACCGCGCTGGGGATGCTGCCGGTGATGACCTTTGTGCCGGTGGAGGGCGACGCCTCGCGGGAGTATGTCGCGGCATTTCGCCAGAACGCCCTGCAGCGTCTGCACAAAGGCGAGCCTGCGGAGCTGATGTTCCCGGCCATTCCGGGCACCGTCTTCCGCGGGGAAGTGGCCGACGTGCTGCCGGCGATTGGCGAGAGTCAGTTTCAGGGCCAGGGCAAACTGCTGACCACGGACGCGCTCAATACCCATGGCCGGGCGCTGGTGGTGCTGAAGGTGACCGATCCGCGATTTGCCGAATACGCTCTACCGCAGGGGGCCACCCTCGAGGCGGCGGTCTACTCGGATCACCTGAAAGAGCTGTCGCTGATCCGGAAGATCCTGATCCGCATGAAGAGCTGGGAAAACTATATCTATCTCGATCACTAAGCCGGCGGGCGCGGGGAGACCGTACCCTCCCCGCGCCGCGGTCAGGCCTCGCTGTCCACCAGCCCGTCAATAATCACCTGCCGCACCCCCTGCGAACAGGGCTCAATACGCCCGCGCACGCCGTAGACGGCCGCCAGGGTCTCGGGGGTGATGACCGCGGCCGGGGTGCCGTCGCCGAGCAGCTGGCCCGCTTTGAGCATCAGCACGTGGTCGGCGTGACGCAGGGCAATATTGATATCGTGCACCACCACCAGGGTCACGATGTTGCGCCGCCGGGTCTCCCGGCGCACCAGATCCATCACGTGAAATTGATAGTTGAGATCAAGCGCGCTGAGCGGTTCGTCGAGCAGTAGCAGGCGCGGCTGGCGAATCAGCGACTGGGCGAGACCCACCAGCTGTTTTTGCCCGCCGGAGAGCTGATCGAGGTAGCTCATCGCCAGATGGGCAATTCCCAGCTGGCGCAGCAGCGCCATCACCTCCTCCTGGTGCTGCGGACTGTGGCGTCCTCCGGCGGCGCGCTGGGCCACGATAATCGACTCCAGCACATGCAGATGCACGCCGGCGGGCAGCGTCTGCGGAAGATAAACCACCTGTTCCGCGCGACGTGCGAACGGCTGCGTCAGCAGATTTTCCCCCTCCAGCAGCAGCTCGCCGCGGCAGGGGCCCAGACCCGCCATCGCCCGCATTAACGTCGATTTACCGCTGCCGTTTGGCCCCAGCAGCGCGGTGATTTTCCCCCGCGGCAGATGGGGAACCGTCAGGTTCTCGATCACCTTGCGTCTGGGGTAGCCGGCGCTGAAGTGAGACAGCGACAGCCCGGATAACGTCTGGTCGCTCATACCTGCCCCCGGTGACGTAAAATAATGCTTAAAAAGAACGGGACCCCTACCAGGGAAGTGACGATCCCCACCGGAATAATGGCCCCCGGGATCAGGTTCTTCGAGGCGATGGAGGCCAGGGAGAGCACCAGGGCGCCGATCAGCGCGCTGGCGGGCAGGTAAAAGCGATGGTCTTCGCCGAAGAGCATCCGCGCAATATGCGGCGCCACCAGGCCGATAAAGCCGATTGGCCCGACAAAGGCCACCGAAAGCGCCGACAAAATGCTGATCCGCAACAGTGTGGCCAGGCGCAGACGGCGAACGTTAATGCCAAAGCTGATGGCCCGGTCCTCGCCCAGCCGCAGGGCGGTCAGCTTCCACGCGCTGCGAAGCGACAGGGGCATCACCAGCGCCAGGGCGACCAGCAGGATGGCGACTTTGCTCCAGGAGGCGCGGTCGATGCTGCCCATGGTCCAGAACACCAGCCCCTGCAGCGTGTCTTCATTGGCGATAAACTGCAGCATCGAGACCAGGGCGTTAAAGGTAAAGACCAGCGCGATGCCGAACAGAATGACGCCGGAGGTGGCCACTTGGGTCCAGCGGGTAATGCCGTCCAGCAGCAGGGCCGCCAGCAGGGCGAAGATAAAGGCGTTGGCCGAGATAAACCACTGGCCGGGAATACCGGGCAGGCCAATGCCCAGCACAATCGCCAGCGCGGCGCCAAACGCCGCAGCCGAGGAGACGCCGAGGGTAAACGGGCTGGCCAGCGGGTTATTGAGGATGGTCTGCATTTCGGCACCGGCCAGTCCCAGCGCCAGACCGACGATAATCGCCATCACCGCATAGGGCAGCCGGATGTCCCAGACGATGGCGCGAGTGCCCGGATCGGCGCTGGCCGGATCGGTTAACGTCTGCCACAGGCTCTGCAGCGGCAGTCCGGAGGGGCCGAGCATAAAATCGAGCAGCAGCGAAGCGACAATCAACAGCGCCAGCAGCAGCATCAGCAGCAGGCGGCGACGCACGATATGGCGATAATGATCCATCACGCCAGGCGTCCCGGCGGGCAGCCCGTCCAGAACGGAGTCGGAAGTTAAACGCATGCCGGATTACTCGCTCTGCTGCCAGGAAAAGACGAACGGCTGGTCCGGCAGGTCGGTGAAATGGCGCACGATATAATGATAAGTCTCATCCGGGTTGAGATCGCGGAAGGCCTGCGGATAGATATCTTTCGCCAGATACTCCATGCCGACAATATTCCACGGGTGATTATAGAAGTGGTGATAGACGCCATAGGCCCGCTTTTCCTGGACCGCCGGGATCTGGCTGACCCCTGGCCGCGCCAGCAGCGTCTGCGCCTGGGTCTTCACCGCCTCCGGCTTGACTTCATAGCCCAGGGGCAGCACCTGGCTGTTGCCACGCTTCGAGCCGGTCATGATCCAGGCGTCGGGCTTCATGCTGATGATTTTCTCCAGCGAGACGAACCCGGAGGCGCCCGGCAGCAGCTGCGAACCGATATTGTTCGCCCCGACCGCCTCCACCAGCCCGCCCCAGCCGCTGTGGCCATGAGTAAAGCAGCAGGCGTCGCTGTTGCCGGCCAGCGCTTCCACGAAGACGTTGGCCTTCGGCGTGATGGCTGCGGTTTTCTGACGAATCGTCTGCAGCTGATGGCGATAGTAATCGGTAAAGGCTTTGGCCTGGCTCTCGCGGTTAAGCACTTTGCCCAGCAGGTCGATGCTGGGGGCGGTATCTTTCGCCGGGTCGATCTCATAGTCGACAAACAGCACCGGAACGTGCAGGGCGCTAAGCTTGTCAATGACCCCGCTCTCCATCAGCGCAGGCCTGGCGCGCAGCTGGGCGATCATCAGATCCGGCTGGCGGGCGATGACGCTTTCAAGATCGACGTTCCCCTTGTCGCTGAAGCCCATGTCCAGAATCGTAGCCGACTGCGGCCACGCCGTTTTCAGCATCTGCCAGGTGGCAACATCCTGCTTTTTCGCCAGATTATTCCATGCCACCAGCCGCTTAAACGGATTGTCCCGGTCCAGCAGGGCGAGGGTCATAATGTCGCGACCATCCTGCAAAATAATACGCTGCGGCTCTTTGACCAGGGTGACCTGCCGGCCGTCAAGGTCGGTAACCGTCAGAGGATATTGGGTCGCATAGCTGAGGAAGGGCGTCGCGATCAGCGCAGTAAGCAACAGCGATCTTACTGATTTTCTTGCCATAAAAGGAGTTCCGTTTGCCAATTTATAAATATAATGATTCTGAGAATTATTCTCGAGTAAACTTCAACGGCAAGTATATCAAGGGCAAATTTCACGAAATGTAACAAACGTGTTGGAAATTATGTGAACGCCGACAGGGCGCGCGGCGGCAGCATTTTCTGCCATGATTGGAGGTCGAAAACGTTTTTCAGGCTAATTCCTAATGTCATCCCCGGTTCGCTGTGCCATCCTGAATGCGACTCATAACATGACATGTGAGAGAGGATATTATGAAAAAAGCAATGATTGCGTTATCGGCTATTCTGGTTGCGGCTCCGGTTTTTGCTGCGACAACACATGCAACAGATGATACCGTCGCGGCGGCCAATGCCAACGCCAACACCGCCAAAGAGAAGCTGCACCAGGCCCAGCACGAGGGCGAAGAGCAGCAGCTGAAGGCGAAACATGCGGCCGAAGGCAAACAGGATAGCGTCGGCAGCCAGGTGAGCGAAGGCGCGCAGAAGACCTGGAACAAGACCAAAGAAGGGACTGAGAAAGGTTGGGATAAGACCAAAGAGGTCAGCGAAAAAGGCTGGAACGCCACCAAATCCGGCGCAGAAAAGGGCTGGGATAAAACCAAATCCGGCGCTGAAGAGTTAAAAAATAAAGTGACTGAGTAAGTCCTGATAGCAGTCTGAATAAAGGTCGCGAGAGCGGCCTTTTTTATTGCTCGTCCTCCCCCATAATGCCTTCCCCGACAGCAGAAAGCCCAGGTGCCAGGAATCGTCCTGGTTAAGCGGATACTCACTCTTTCTTCACATTTTCCCGTTACAAAGAACTTCAATCAGGAGGTGTACGATGAAAAAGATGATTTCTCTGGCGGTAATGTTATCCACTGTGCTGAGCGTCCCGGCCTTTGCCGATGGCCCGAACGACGGCCATCGCCCGGGGCAGCCAACGGTGTGGCAGAACGGTCCGGATCATAATGGGCATGCTCCGCAGGGCGGACCTGACGCGCATCATCAGGGTGACCATGACCAGCGTGGCCCGGATCGTGACGGTCATGACAAACGCGATCAGGCACGTCATGAGCAGGACCATTTCGCCTGGCGCGGTAACGATTTCCGCAAAGGCCACCCGGCTCCGGCGCCGTTCCGTGGCGATGAGTATCGCGTCCGTGACTGGAGCGACCGCGGCCTGCCGCCCCCGCCGGAGGGCCATCACTGGTCCTATATCGACGGTAACTATGTGCTGATCGCCGCGGCGACCGGGATCATCACCTCGATTCTGGTGAGCGGCGCCCTCGGCCACTAAATGCGCGTCTCCCAACGCCGGGCAGGGAACACCTGACCCGGCGATGGATCACCGCCGGGGCTACGGGTTCAGTTCGTCATCCGGCCAGTATTTATAGCCATTGACCATCGCCTGGGCGGCCAGCCCCTTGTCGGTGATTTCATAGACGTTCACTTTCGACGGCAGCGAGGAGGTGTCCTTCGCTACGCCGTTCGCGGAGGCGGCGATCGGCGCGATGCCTTTGTCATCATATTTCGCCGCGGCGTTCGCATCGGCGCCGACCATATATCCCTGGCGGATAAAGCGATCCAGGGCCGCTTTATCATGGAAGACCAGCACCGTGCGCTGCTGCTTGATCCCTATTCCCAGACCGGCGCCGCCCTGGGCCATTTTCATATAGGTGTCCTTCCCGGAGGCCGTATCCCGCACCACGCCGTAGCCGCTGCCAAATCCGAACAGCAGGATCTTGCTGCTGTTATTGGCGAATACCGCATAACCCTTCGCATGCTGAATATCGCTGCGGGCCTCGGGCTGCAGAGTGTACAGTTTGTTGAGGGTTTCGTTGCGCATCTTCTGAATGCTGGCCCGCTGCTGGCTGGCGGTATCGCCCTGCGCGCTGCAGCCCGCCAGCGCGGTCATGGCGACGAGGAAAAGCGTCTGTAATTTCATAGAAATCTTTTTATTTAAATCTGAATATGGCCGGGGATGGTAGGGTAAATAATGGTTAATTCTCCATAAAATAAACGTTTATTTTTAAACTTCGCCGTTTTTAATGCTTATTACACTGTTACGAGCGCATTATTAAATAAGATGCCGCCATCGCCGGTATTAGAAATCCTGCTTGCATAAAGTTTTCACCACGATACCGTGTTAAGTCCTTACGATATTTCCCGGAGAGCGGCATGAGTGATTATGTAATTCCAGAAATTAAAGCGACGGAAGCGGAAATGATTTCTCTGCGTCATTATTTACATGCCAATCCGGAATTAAGTCTGGAAGAGTTTAATACCAGCGAACTGGTTGCCGGCAAGCTGACCGAGTGGGGCTACCAGGTGACGCGCGGCCTCGGCAAGACCGGGGTGGTCGGCAGCCTGAGCAAAGGCGACTCGCCGCGCACCATCGGCCTGCGCGCCGATATGGACGCTCTGCCGATTCATGAAACCACTGGTTTACCCTGGGCCAGCACGGTGTCGGGGAAAATGCACGCCTGCGGTCATGACGGCCATACCACCATTCTGCTGGCGGCGGCGAAATATATCGCCTCGCCGGCCTGTCAGTTCAACGGCACGGTGCATCTGATTTTTCAGCCGGCGGAAGAGGCTATCGGCGGCGCCGATTTAATGATTAAAGACGGCCTGTTCGAGCAGTTCCCCTGCGAACGCATTTTCGGTCTGCACAACATGCCGGGGCTGCCGGTGGGCAAGCTGGGCTTCTACGCCGGTAACTTTATGGCCTCGGCGGACACCGTCAAAATCACCCTTACCGGCTACGGCGGCCACGGCGCCCATCCGGAGCGCACCGTCGACCCGATCGTCGCCGGCGCGGCGCTGGTGATGGCTCTGCAGAGCATCGTGGCGCGCAACGTGCCGCCGGGCGAAACGGCGGTGGTCAGCGTCGGCACCTTCCAGGCCGGTATCGCCTCCAACGTTATTCCGGAGAGCGTGGTGATGGAGCTCAGCGTGCGGGCGATGAAGCCGGAAATCCGCGACCTGCTGATCAAACGTATTCACGAGCTCAGCGAATTTACCGCCAAAAGCTATGGCGCCAGCAGCGCAGTAGAGGTTTACGACTCCTACCCGGTATTAACCAACAGCCCCGAAGAGACTGATTTCGCCCGGGCGCTGGCGCTGGAGGTGTTTGGTCGCGAGGGGGTGCTGGAGTCGGTCTCGCCGATGAACGCCAGCGAGGACTTCGCCTTTATGCTGCGCGAACGTCCGGGCTGCTACTTCCTGCTGGGCAACGGCGAGCAGGGGGAGAAGGGCGGCTGCATGGTGCATAACCCCGGCTACGACTTCAACGATGACATTATCACCACCGGCGCGACGCTGTTCGCCCGCCTGGTGGAAAAGCACTGCCGTTAACCTCTGGAGAAGAACTGGAATGAAAAAATCACTGTTGCTATGGCTGGCGTTAATGGCGTCGACGTCGGCGCTGGCCGAAGGGGGAAAGGCGATCCGCTTCGGCGTCGACCCGACCTTCGCGCCGTTTGAATGGAAGGATCCGCAGGGCAAGCTGGCGGGGTTTGATATCGATCTAGGCAACGCCATTTGCCAGCAGCTGCAGGCGAAATGCGTGTGGGTGGAAAGCAATTTCGACGGCATTATCCCGGCGCTGAAGGCGCGGAAATTCGACGCCATCCTTTCCGGGATGTACATGACCGAGAAGCGTAAAGCGCAGATTGCCTTTAGCGACAAGCTGTATAACGGGCCGGTGTTCCTCGTGGCGCGTAAAAATACCCTGCAAGGCAATACGCCGGCGCAGCTGAAAGGCAAAACCATCGGCGTCGAGCAGGGTTCGGCGCAGGAGACTTACGTCAATCAGCACTGGCGTCCGCAGGGGATCAACATTGTGGCCTACCAGGGGGCCGATAGCGTGGTGCGCGATCTGGAGTCCGGGCGCATCGACGGCGCGGTGCTTTCCGGGATGATGGCCGACTACAGCTTCCTGCAGCAGCCGCAGGGTAAGGCATTCACCTTTGTCGGCGGCCATCTGCAGGATGATACGCTGTTTGGCGCCGGGGCGGCGATCGGCTTGCGTAAAGACGATGAGGCGCTGCGTCAGGAAATAAATGGCGCGATTGCGAAGATCCTTGCCGACGGCACCTATAAAAAATTAGCCAGCAAATATTTTAGCTTTGATGTTTATTCCGGGACATAATGTCTGAGTGTACCCGCGGGCAAGGATCGCCCGCCGTAAGATTCCTTTTCTGATTATCCAATCGACCTCCTCTCCTGACCCCTGTGGTTACCTGAGGGAAGCAGAATATAAGCTAAGGAGTACTCGGCATGATGACACGTCCCTTGGGCAAAACCGGATTTTCCATCGCCCCGTTAGTGTTTGGCGGTAACGTCTTTGGCTGGACCATTGATGAAAAAACCAGTTTTGCCCTTCTTGATGCTTTTGTTGACCATGGTTTTGACGCTATCGACACGGCGGATGTTTATTCCCGCTGGGCGGAGGGCAACCAGGGCGGCGAATCCGAAACCATTATCGGCCGCTGGCTGCAGGCGCGTCCCGGCATGCGCGATAAGGTCAAAATCTTCACTAAAGTCGGCTCCGATCTCGGCCTTCCTGGCCATAAGGGACTCAGCAAAGCCTGGATCCAGCAGGCGGTAGACGACTCCCTGCGCCGCCTTAATACCGACTACATCGACCTCTACTTTTCCCACTGGCCAGATCCGCAAACTCCGGTAGCGGAAACGCTGGAGGCTTTCCACAGCCTGCAGCAGGCGGGGAAAATTCGCGCGATGGGGGCCTCTAACCTCGATGCGATGCAGCTGGCGGGGGCGCTGGAGGTGGCGCGTAAGGGCGGCCTGCCTGCCTGGCAGGTGCTGCAGCCGGAATATAACCTCTACCACCGCTCCTCCTTTGAAGGCGCGCTGTGCGATCTCTGCGTCAGCCGTGATATCGGGGTGGTGACCTACTACAGCCTGGCCTCGGGGTTCTTAACCGGTAAGTACCGTCAGCCGTCGGATCTGGCGCAGAGTCAGCGCGGAGGGGGGATTGGTAAGTACCTGAATCCGCGCGGGATGCGGATTATCGATACCCTGGTGGCGGTTGCGGAGGAGCTGGGGGCGAAGCCGGCGGAAGTGGCCCTGGCGTGGCTGATCGGCCGCGAAGGGGTGACCGCGCCGATCGCCAGCGCCACCAGCGTGGCCCAGGTGGAAAGTTTTGCCCGCGCGGCGGCGCTGAGCCTGAGCGCGGAGCAGGTGGCGCGGCTGGACAGCGCCAGCGCCTGAGTCACGCCCTCTTCCCGGCGGGGAGAGGGTGAAGGGCTATAAATGGCGCGGACCGCAGGCCGGGTAAGGCGCAGCCGCCACCCGGCAACATGACGGGTATCGAGCCTGATATCTTGCCCGGTGGCGCTGCGCTTGCCGGGCCTACGAGGTGTCAGCCAGTGAGAGGACCCTGTAGGCCGGGTAAGGCGCAGCCGCCACCCGGCGGAATAACGGTACAAGCGTCAATTTCCCTGTGCATACTGCGCCTGGCAGGGCTACAACTTCTATGTTAATTCCGGGCAGATTGCGCTCCCGGTTAATTTTCTGCGCTATGTCTCTTATGGCGCTGGGAGCGCACAGGGGGCGGCCAGTCGCCGCCGCCCCCTGTACCCCCGGGCTCCGGCCAGCAAAATCGCCGCTGCGCGGTCCCTTCGACTTATCCCTGCAGGCTTCGGGTCGGGCCGAGGCAGCGTCCGTGCAAAACACGGCCCTCAGCCCGCATCCATGCGGGCTGCCCCGGCCTTCCGGGAACGTCTCAGCGATGTTGAGGCCGCCAGTACCGGCAGTTTCAGCAAGGCTGGTGAATAAATTAACGACGAGCCGTACGGCACCCAGGTCGGGTAAGCGAAGCGCCACCGACAAAACGATGGCTTCTCCGCTGACCTCACTTCATCCGGTGTTCTCCGTTGAGCAGCGCTTCGCGATCGAAAAAGCGCTGGATCACACCCTCCGCCATAAACGCCGCCCGATCGGACATATGGGCGATGACGTCGGCATCGTGGCTGACCAGCAGATAGGTCATGCCGTGCTCCTGTTTCAGGCGATTAAGCAGATTGAGGATTTCCGCCTGAACCGACATATCCAGCGCCGAGGTCGGCTCATCCAGCAGCAGGATCTGCGGACGCAGCAGCAGGGCACGGGCAATGGCCACGCGCTGCCGTTGACCGCCGGAGAGCTGGTGCGGATAGCGGCGTGCGGCGTCGTCGGGCAGACCCACCTGCTCAAGGGCGGTGGTCACCCGCGGGGCAACGTCGCGGATGCCGTGGATCTGCAGCGGCTCCGCCAGGGTGCGCCACAGGGTATGGTTGGGATGCAGCGAAGCATACGGATCCTGAAACACCATCTGCACATTGCGTCGCAGCTCGCCCTGAAAGCGGGCGCCCGGCGCGATGGCCTGGCCCAGCAGCGCCACGCTGCCGCGCCATTCGCGCTGTAATCCGGCGAGCACGCGCAAAATCGTCGATTTGCCGCAGCCCGAGGCGCCGATCAGGCTGAAGGTTTCCCCGGCGTCGACACGGAAACTGGCGGCGGAGACCGCCGTCTTCGCGCCGAATGTTACCTGTAGATCCTTAAGATTAACGATCGCCATGGGTCGTCTCCGTAAAGTCCTGGGTTCTGTCGAGGGTCGGCAGCATCTGACCGTAGGTTTGCGCATTTGGCCGGCAGGTCCACAGGGTGCGGGTATAAGGGTGCGTCGCGGTCGGCAGCGCCCGCGCCGGCATCTCATCGACCTGTCTCCCCTGGTACATCACCAGCACGCGATCGCAATGCGCGGCCACCAGCGGTAGATCGTGGCTGATCAGTAACATGGCCATCTGCCGCTGCGCGCACTGCTCCACCAGCAGCTCGAGGATCTGGTTGCGCAGGCGGGCGTCAAGGGCCGAGGTCGGCTCGTCGGCTATCAGCACCCTCGGGTTATTGAGCAGCGCGAGGGCGATCATCACTCGCTGCCCCATCCCGCCGGAGAGCTCGCCGGGATAGCGGCTGAGGACCGGGAGATCCAGACCGACGGCGGCGATGGCGTCTTTGACCGCCTCGGCGCGAGCGCGGCGGCGGAGACGCTGATGCAGGGTTAACGCCTCCTCCAGCTGCGTCTGAATAGACTGCACCGGATTCAGCGCATAGCGCGGATCCTGCAGCACCATGGCGATATCGTTGCCGCGCAGTTCGCGCCAGCCGCGGGCGCTGAGGGTCAGCACATCGCGCCCCAGCACCTCCAGCCGTTCGGCACTCACCACCCCGGGCTTGCGCACCAGGCCCATCAGCGCCCGGGCGGTCATCGATTTGCCGGAGCCGGATTCGCCCACCAGCGCCAGCCGCTCGTTGCCGAGGGTGAAGCTGACGTTGTCCACCACCCGGGCGGTGGGGTAGTCGACGGCGAGTCCCTGGACGGTCAGTCGGATGTCAGTCATGTTGCGGCTCCAGAATATCGCGCAGGCCATCGCCCAGCAGGTTAAACGCCAGGCTGGCGAGCAGGATCGCCGCGCCGGGGATGGCGGCGATCCACCACTGATCGAAAATCACCTGCATCCCGTCGGCAATCATCGCTCCCCACTCCGCCATCGGCGGGCGGGCGCCAAGGCCGAGAAAGCCGAGCCCGGCGGCGGCGAGGATAATGCCCGCCAGATCGAGCGCCAGCCGGACAATCGCCGACGGCAGACACAGCGGCAGAATATGGCCGACCAGCAGCCGCCAGCCGCGGATGTCCAGCATCTCCGCCGCGGCGAGGTAATCGCTATGGCGCAGGCGCTGAATTTCGCTGCGCGCCTGCCGGGCGTAGGCCGGCCAGGTAGTCAGGGCTAACGCCAGCGCGCCGTTGACCAGCCCCGGGCCGAGCATCGCCACGAACGCGAAGGCGAGGATCAGCCGCGGCATCGACATCACCACGTCGGTAAAGCGCATCAGTATCCGCTCCAGCCACCCGCCATAGTAGCCGGAGAGAATACCCACCAGCAGACCGACGGGCAGGGTAATGGCGGTCACCAGCGCGACCAGACCCAGCGCCGGACGGGCGCCGTAGAGCAGGCGTGACAGCAGATCGCGGCCGTAGCTGTCGGTGCCGAGCCAGTGCCCCGCGCCCGGGCCCTGCAGACGGGCGGCGGCATCCTGCCAGTTGGGATCGTGCGGCGCCAGCCACGGGGCGAACAGCGCGGTCAGCACCAACAGGATCACCAGGGTCAGACCGCAGAAGGCGGCGGGTGAGCGGCGCAGACGGCGTAAAAACAGATAAGTCGGCATCAGCGCACCCTCGGGTCGGTTAACCGCACCAGCAGGTCGGTCAGGTTATTGATCAGCACAAAACTCACGCCGATCAGCAGCGTGCCGCCCATGATCGCCGTGGTATCTCCGGCGAACAGCGCGGTGGTGAGGTAGCGGCCGATCCCCGGCCATGAGAAGACGGTTTCGGTGAGCACCGCCCCTTCGAGCATTGAGGTCCAGGCGAGGGCGGTCACCGTCAGCAGGGTGCCGCGGATATTGGGCAGAACGTGACGCAGCAGAATCGTCATCTCACCGGCCCCTTTGGCCCGCGCCAGCAGAATGTACTCTTTGTTCATTTCACTGAGACAGGCGGAGCGGGTCAGACGGGTGATGCTCGCCAGCGAGTAATAGGCCAGCACCAGCCCCGGCAGCAGCAGATGGCCGATAGCATTTTTGAAAGCCGCTGTATCGCCGGAGAGCCAGGTGTCGATCAGCGCAAAACCGCTGCGCGGCTCGACGGTGTACTGATAAATATCGTCGAGACGACCCGGGCCCGGCGCCCACTGCAGCCGGGCGTAGAACAGGGCCAGCATCAGCAGGCCGAGCCAGAAAATGGGCACCGAGTTGCCCAACAGGGTAAAGGTGCGCACCGCCAAATCCCACGGCGAACCGGCGTAACGGGCGCACAGCACCCCGGCGACGATGCCCAGTACCGCGCCGACGATCAGCGCCAGGGTCGCCAGCTCAAGGGTTGCCGGAAAGACCGCCAGCAGGTCATGGAGCACCGGCTGGCCGGTGGCGCTGGCGATGCCAAGATCGCCATGGGACAGGTTGACCAGGTAGTGCCAGAACTGGACCGGCAGCGGTTGGTCAAGACCCAACTGATGGCGAACCTGGTCGTAAGTCGACTGACTGGCATGGTCGCCGACGATCTGCAGCACGCGGTCGACCGGCGACAGCGCGGAGAGCGCGAAGGTGACCAGCAGCAGCCCGAACAGCGTCAGCAGCAGGGTCAACAGCCCCTGCAGCAGGCGGGTAAGATGAGTGGAAAACGATGGCATGGAAAATGGAAATTCCTGGTATATCAACATGGTTCCCGGCGGCGCGACGCCCACCGGGTCCGGGTGGAGAAACGGTCATCCGGGCAGGGCGAGACCGCCATGCCCGGTAACATAACCCGCTTACTTGGTCACGTTATCGTACCAGACCATGTCGGCGTTCAGCCCCTGCTGATAGCCCTTCACGTTATCGCGCACCACGATCTGGGTTTTCCCCTGGTCAATAAAGACGTATGGCGAATGCTGCAGCAGGGTTTCCTGCATCGTTTTGTACAGGTCGAGGCGTTTTGCCGGGTCCGGCTCCGCCACCGCGGCGAGGGTGGCTTTATTCAGCTCAGGGATCTGCCAGCCGTTGAGCCCGGCCACGGTGCTGGATTTACCATCGTTCCATGCAAAGGCGCTGGCGTTGGAATGGGCATCAAAGTAGTCCGGGATCCACAGGCGGATCGCCGCCTGATGCTGCTTCGCGCGCACCCGGGCATAGACCTGGCTGCCGGCGGCGGGTAGCAGATCCACCTTCACCCCACCCTGGGCAAAGCTGGCCTGCAGCGACTGGGCGATGGTAATAAACGGCGGTTTGTTCTCCACGTCGAGGGTGAAGTGGGCATCCTTAATGCCCGCTTTATCAAGGATAGCCTTAGCTTTTTGCGGGTCGAAGGCGAATGGATTGGTCTCCAGCGCCCCCGGCAGGCCGGCCGGCAGGAAGCTTTGGTGAATAAAGTACTGGCCTTTCAGCAGATTTTTGGTGATGCCCTCATAATCGACCAGCCAGCGCGCCGCCTCCCAGAAGGCCGGATTATTGAGCAGCGGGTTGGCGCTGTTGGCGGTATTAAACACCAGATAGTTCTGTTCGGCGGACGGGATGCTCAGCACCTTCACGCCGGGTTTATCCTGCAGGGCGGCAATCTGGTCAGCGCCGAGATCGCGGGCCACGTCGGCATCCCCCTGCTGGATCAGCAGGCGGCGGGAAGCCGGGTCGGGGACGTTTTTAATAATGATGCTCTTGATCTTCGGCGCGCCGGTGGGGGAGCTGGCGTTGGCTTCCAGCACGATGGCTTGATGCGGCTGGTAGACGCGCATTTTATAGGCGCCGCTGCCCGCCGAGTGCATCTTCAGCCAGTCGTTGCCGAAGTCGTTATTTTTCGCGTTCGGCGCCACCTGTTTTTCATCAACAATGGAGGCGATGGGGGTGGAGAGTATATTCAGCGCCACCGCCGGGCTGACGTCGGCAGTCCAGTGCAGCGTCAGGGTATGGTCGTCAACCTTTTTCAGCTGGCTGGCGATGTTGTCCGGCTGCCAGCCGAGCACGTTGAGAATAAACGCCGGCGATTTATTCAGCGTCACCGCGCGGGTGTAAGAGAAAATCACATCTTCCGGGCGCAGCGGATTACCGGAGGCGAATTTGGCATCCGGCTTCAGTTTGATGGTCAGGGTTTTCGCCGCCGGGTCGGCCTGCCAGCTTTCGGCGAGGATCGGTACGATTTTTTCAGGGTTGTTGCGGTCCGGCTGTACCAGACGCTGGTAGAGGCTGGGCACCGTCTGAATGCTGGAGAGTTCGTTCGCTTCCGCCGGGTCGAGACTGACGATATCGTCGAGACCCTGGGCGACCACCAGCGTGTTGGGCGGCGTGGCGGCATGCGCGGCGGCGGAGAGCGCCGTCAGTACCAGTAAAGGCAACAGTTTCTTGGTCATATGCAATCCCTGAAAAATGGTTATTTTAATTTTTTATGCTTCGCTACGTTAGGCCGCTTGCCAAAAGGCGTAAAGTCAAAATAAGGATATCCTTATGCTAAAAACGCATAATCAAGAACGACAGGTTATTGCCAGGCGTGCAGAAGCGCCTTTCTCGGCTGCTGGCTTCTTGCTATAACGCATTGTCTATTGCGAGGAGGTGGGTGTGCCGGAAATCAATGAGTTTGGCCAGCAGGTGAACGATCTTGTCCCTGGCTGGCAGGGGGCGCGAGTCCTGCGGCGAACGGCGTTAAATGGCCGTTTTTGTCGACTGGAGCCGCTGGACGTTGACCGTCATGCGGCGGATCTGTTTGCCGCCTATGCGCTAGGCGACAACAGCGACTGGACGTGGCTGGCGTCTACGCGGCCGGAGAGCGTGGCGGCGACCGCCCACTGGATCGCGGGCAAGGTGAATGATGATGCTCTGGTGCCCTACGCGGTGATTGACCTGCGTAGCGAGCAGGCGGTGGGTATCGTCAGCTATATGGCGATCGAACGGGAAATGGGCACGGTTGAAATCGGCCATGTCACCTGGTCGCGACGGATGAAAAACACCCCGCTGGGTACCGAAGCGGTCTGGCTGTTGCTGAAGAACGGCTTTGACCATGGCTACCGTCGGCTGGAGTGGAAATGCGATTCGATGAATGTCGCCTCGCGCAGGGCCGCCGAGCGGCTGGGCTTTAGCTGGGAAGGGCGCCTGCGGCAGAGGCTGGTGCGCAAAGGGCGGACGCGCGACAGCGATATGCTGTCCATCATCGATGGCGAGTGGCCTGCGCGCGATGCGGCGCTGCGGGCATGGCTGGCGGTGGAGAACTTTACTGCCGACGGGCAGCAGATCAAACGCCTGGAGGCGTTTCGCTAACTTTGCAAAGTGAATGGGCAGAGCGCATCACGCCAGCTCTGCCCATACAAAGGCTATTTCTCGATCATCTGAATAATTTGATCCCGGTTAATGGCATGTTCATTTCCCGCGATATCCTCATAGGTGATTAACCCATTATCGTCATCGACCTCCGGTTTTCCGTGGGTGATAATCATCTCACCATTTTTTTTCTGTAAAACATAATCGCTGGAACACCCCGTAACGGTGAACGTTAATAATGCCAAACCGAATACTGCAACGAACTTTTTCATTGTGCTACCTGTTGTAAGAAAGCCACGGTGGGCCGCAGAATATGACAGACTAACCAGTTATCGAAAGTGGGTCATAATTAACACCGAATAAAGTATTAACATGGCGACTAAAGTAATAACCACAATACGACGTTCAAGGGGAGTGGCCTTTTTCTTAGATTCATCATCTGGTTTTGTTAACATAATATTCTCTCTGTTAGCCCTGTCAGTGCTCTCGATTCCGACACCGGCAGAGGTGTGTTCTCGGCAATATTGTCGGGATGAACGACTTGCTAGTTGTTATTTAATACCCAGAGTTAAAGTAACGATTCCAGTGATAACCATTCAAAGACCCGTTCAGGCATTTTTGGCTAACACAACATTAAAAATTTCATTTTTATGGCTGAAGCTGACTATGCCTGCCGCAGACAGCACGCTTATTATCTTTTCGCACGTAACGGATAAAAAATACCTGTTATTATCAATGATCCGGGGCTGGAAACGGCAAACCCCGGATGACGGTATTGAATGATTCTCACCAAAATATTAAAGAGGTCTATTTAATATGATGAGAATAAACATTCGCCATTAAGCTAATGTAATTTTGCAAATAAGCTATAGATTCGTCGGTTTACAAAATAAAGGTACCTTCAATAACCAGACAGGCTTCGCCTGAGAGTTCAACACGCCCGTTATCTTTGATGTGGCAGAATAGTTCTCCCTTGCGGTTGCCGCCTTGCTGGGCATGAAGCGTTTTTTTCGCCAGTTTCTCACTCCACAGCGGCGCCAGAAAAGTATGTGCCGAACCGGTGACCGGATCTTCGTTGACTCCCACCTGCGGACCGAACCAGCGAGAACGAAAATCGAAGGTCCGGGATGCGACAGTGACCACCACGCCACGGGTGTTGAAGGCATTCAAGGCGTTAAAGTCGGGTTTAAGCGCGTCCAACAGATCTTCGTCATCAATGACGACAATAATATCGGAGGCTTGCCAGGTTTCACCTGCGTCTTCAGCCAGTCCCAGCGCCTTGAACAATCCTTGCGGCGCGGCGATGGGTGACGGAACAACCAGCGGAAAATCCAGGGTATATTTTCCGTCATGCAACGTGACGTCCAGCGCGCCGCTGCGGGTGAAAAAACGCACCCGATCGCGCGCTTGTTGATTGAGCAGCACGCTGGCCGCAGCCAGCGTGGCATGACCGCAGAGATCGACCTCGACGGCTGGGGTAAACCATCGCAATCCGAAACCGTCAGGCTGCCTGACAATAAAGGCCGTTTCCGACAGGTTGTTTTCCATCGCAATGCGCTGCAGCACGCTATCTTCAGGCCACGCCTCCAGCAAACAAACCGCGGCGGGATTGCCGGTAAAGGGGCCTTGCGAAAAAGCATCGACCTGATAAAAGCGAATGCGCTGCTGTGAATTATTTTTCATTCATCACCTCAAGGTCATTATAAACCGTATATCGTGTTACCCCCAGGGCCTGAGCCGCCTGCTGCACGCCCCCGCGCATTTTAAAAATACCTTTCGTATGCATTTCAGCGACAATTTTCAAACGCTGCGCTTTTTGTATTTTTTTACCCGGCACTGAATATTTATCAATGATTTCCTGGATTGACTGATCGATCAATCCGCCTAAATTAAGATCGACCGCTTCTGCGGCCTCCGCCGGCGATGGCAGCAGCGCGTCAAGGCTCTTGCGTATTTGCTCATAAGGCGAGGGGTCGACATTAATACAGAAGGCGATAAGCGGATATCCCTCTTCGCTGTAATAAATTGTCGACGCGCTATTGAGCGTTTTCCCTGAAGCGGTGACGGTTTTATAATCGCTTATGGTTCTCGGCTTGTTGTTATTCGTCTTCTGCAGAAGCAGCGCAAAACCGGTATCTTTTTCCGGGCCGGCTAATAAATGATCGCCATTACCCCTGCCGCTAACATGACCATTAATGATTTTGATAATGGAATGTTCAGGGGTAGTGAGATTATGCAACACCACCTCCTGATTCGCTGATAACGTTCCCGCCATGGCGTCCATGGCTGCTTCAAGCGGCCCGGCGATCTGTGCAACCTGCTGTGTGTACTCTGATGTCATGGATGAACCTCTGCTGGAATCGTGGTCAGGAAGCGACCCCGGAACGCTATTTTACCATGGGAGATACGCTGACAGGATTAAATTATACGCATAATGTGTAATTATCAACAAAAAGTTGAATTTACAATTCTGACAGCGTACCTTTTGCTGCGCAAAGCGTCAGCGCTCATGTCGGGTGCGTCTTTAGGTTATGGAAATATAATGAGAATTTTTGGCTTGATAGCCATTGCCGTTCTGCTGGTGGCCTGCGGGGTCATTCACCCCTTCGGCGACAAAACCATCTATCAGACTTATTCGGTATCCGATCGGCCGGGGCTGCACTGGCGCTATGACTGCATACGTAGCGCCCTGAAGCCGCAAGGCTATACGGCTGAGCGTATCTTCCCCGAGCAGAATGCGCCAAACTTGTTTGATATTTCGCAGCACGGCACACGAGTCGCCCAGATCGATATGTACCAGGTGACTGGGGCGAGGACGATAAGTATCACCCTGATATCCGGTGCAAAACAGGTGAATGCTGCTGTGGATAGCATTATACAGCCGTGCCTTGAGCGCTAAGGGATGCTGGAAAGGTGAGGAGTGTCCTTTCCACACGGGAAAGGACAAGCGTGGCCTATACGATTAGCGGCGAACCGGCGCGTCGCCAGCGACATAATACGCCGCGGTGCTGCGCGGCAGCGGCTGGCGGCCGCGAATGGCGTCAGCCATCTTCTCGCCGATCATAATGGTGGTGGCGTTCAGGTTGCCGGTGATGATCTGCGGCATAATTGATGCATCGACCACCCGCACTCCTTCCAGACCGTGGACCCGGCCTTCGCCGTCGACCACCGCCATCTCGTCGTAACCCATCTTACAGGTCCCGCACGGGTGGAACGCGGTCTCGGCGTGGTTGCGCACAAACTCATCCAGCTCGGCATCGCTCTGGCAGTCAATACCCGGGCTGATTTCGCGGCCGCGATACTTATCCAGCGCCGGCTGGTTCATGATCTCCCGGGTGATGCGAATGGCGTCGCGGAACTCCTGCCAGTCCTGCTCATGGGACATATAGTTAAACAGGATCGCCGGATGGGCGTGCGGGTCGCGCGACTTCAGACGCACGTGGCCGCGGCTGGGGGAACGCATCGAGCCGACGTGGCACTGGAAGCCGTGCTCTTTCACCGCGTTGGAGCCATTGTAGTTAATCGCCACCGGCAGGAAATGGTACTGAATGTTCGGCCAGGCGAACTCTGCGCGGCTGCGGATAAAACCGCCCGCTTCGAACTGGTTGCTGGCGCCGATCCCGGTGCCGCCGAACAGCCACTCGGCGCCGATCTTCGGCTGGTTCCACCACTGCAGCGCCGGGTAGAGCGACACCGGCTCTTTGCACTCGTACTGCAGGTACATCTCCAGATGGTCCTGCAGATTCTCACCCACGCCGGGGAGATCGTGGACCACCGGGATATCGAACTGCCTGAGCAGCTCGGGGTTGCCGACGCCGGAGCGCTGCAGGATCTGCGGCGAGGCAATCGCCCCGGCGCACAGCAGCACCTCTTTGTTGGCCGTCGCTTTTGACGGGATAGTGCTTTCCCCCTCCAGCCACTCGACGCCCACCGCGCGCTTGCCGGAAAAAATAATGTGATCGGTCAGCGCATGGGTGCGGATGGTCAGGTTGGGGCGACCGCGCGCTTGGTCGAGGTAGCCGCGGGCGGTGCTGGCGCGACGGCCCTGCGGCGTCACGGTGCGGTCCATCGGACCAAAACCTTCCTGTTGGTAGCCGTTGAGATCGTCGGTGCGCGGATACCCCGCCTGCACCCCGGCTTCAACCATCGCCTCGAAGAGCGGATTATTGCCGGGCTTCGGCGTGGTGACGCTCACCGGGCCATCGCCGCCGTGATAGTCGTTGGGCCCGATATCGCGGGTTTCCGCTTTCCGGTAGTAGGGCAGGCAGTCGAGATAGCTCCAGTGTTCCAGTCCCGGGGCGGCGGCCCAGTTATCGAGGTCCAGAGCGTTGCCGCGAATGTAGCACATGCCGTTAATCAGCGAGGAGCCGCCGAGCCCTTTACCACGCCCGCACTCCATGCGGCGGTGGTTCATATAGGGCTCCGGTTCGGTCTCGTAGGCCCAGTTGTAGCGTTTGCCCTGCAGCGGGTAAGCCAGCGCGGCGGGCATCTGGGTGCGAAAATCGAACCGGTAGTCCGGGCCGCCGGCCTCCAGCAGCAGGACGGTGGTGGTTGGATCTTCAGTCAGTCGTGTCGCCAGAACGTTGCCGGCGGAGCCGGCGCCAATAATGATGTAGTCAAATTGCAAAAAAACCTCCCGGTTAAAATATGGACTGGAATTTACCCATCTCAACCTGGATGGACTTCACCTGGGTGTAACTCTGCAGGGTCATCACGCCGTTCTCGCGGCCAATACCGGAGTGCTTATAGCCGCCGACCGGCATCTCCGCCGGGGATTCCCCCCAGCTGTTGATCCAGCAGATGCCGGCTTCCAGCTGATGAATGGCGCCGTGGGCGCGGTTCAGGTCGGCAGTGACGATACCCGCCGCCAGACCGTAGTCGGTATCGTTGGCGCGGCGGATCGCTTCTTCTTCGGACGCGTAGGTGAGGATGGACATCACCGGGCCGAAGATCTCCTCGCGCACGATGGTCATCTCATCGGTGCAGTCGGTAAACACCGTCGGGGCCACCCATGCGCCGTTGTCAAAGCCTTCGCCCTTCAGCACGTCGCCGCCGCACAGCAGGCGCGCGCCTTCTGCTTTGCCTTTGGCGATGTAGCGCAGCACATTGTCACGGTGCGGGAAGCTGACCAGTGGGCCAAAGTTGGTGGTTTCATCGAACAGATCGCCCGCGCGGATGCGGCCCACGCGCTCAACGATTTTCTGCTCAAACGCTGCCTTAACCTTCGCGGGAACGAACACTCGGGTGCCGTTGGTGCACACCTGGCCGGAGCTGAAGAAGTTGGCCATCATGGCGATGTCGGCCGCGAGATCGAGATCCGCATCGTCGAAAATAATCAGCGGCGATTTACCGCCCAGCTCCATGGTGACCTCTTTCAGCGATGAGGCTGCGGAGTTGGCCATCACCTTTTTGCCGCTGGCGACGCCGCCGGTAAAGGAGACTTTAGCGATGCCCGGATGTTCAGTCAGGTACTGGCCGGTCTCCGCACCCACGCCCGGCAGGACGTTAAACACCCCGTCCGGCAGGCCCGCTTCGCTGTAAATTTCTGCCAGCCTGAGGGCGGTGAGCGGGGTGACTTCGCTCGGTTTGAAAATCATTGCATTGCCGGCGGCCAGCGCTGGCGCCGATTTCCACAGGGCGATCTGGATCGGATAGTTCCACGCGCCGATCCCGGCCACCACACCCAGCGGTTCGCGGCGGGTGTAGACGAACGACGTCTCGCGCAGGGGGATCTGACTGCCTTCCAGCGCCGGGATCAGCCCCGCGTAATACTCCAGCACGTCGGCGCCGGTGACGATGTCCACGGTTGAGGTTTCGGAATACGCTTTACCGGTGTCGAGGGTTTCCAGCTTTGCCAGCTCGTTGTTCCGCTCGCGCAGGATATCGACGGCGCGACGCAGGATGCGCGAGCGTTCCATGGCGGTCATCGCCGCCCAGATTTTTTGCCCGCGCCGCGCGCTCTCAACGGCGCGGTCGACATCCTCGCGTCCGGCAGCCTGAACGGTCGCCAGCACCTCGCCAGTGGCAGGGTTGATGGTCTCGAAGGTGCGACCGCTGGTGGCCGATGTATAACCACCATTAATATAAAGCTGCTGTTCTGCCATTCGGGACATAACGCCTCCTCGGTTATGGGTTCGGTAAATGCTGACGAATAAAGTGGCTGGTCAGCGACTGCGCCAGCGTCTTATCCAGCGGTTTGCCGCTGAGCGCCGCCCGCAGCCACAGGCCGTCTATCAGCGCCGCCAGCCCGTAGCCGGCCTCCTGGGCCTGCTCGCGCGGCAGCTCGCGGCGGAACTCGTACACCAGGTTTGACAGCAGGCGGCGGCTGCTCACCTGCTGCAGGCGGTAGAGCATCGGCTGGTGCATGCTGCTGGCCCAGAAGGCCAGCCAGGCCTTCATCGCCGCGCTGCTGATCTGCGTCTCATCAAAGTTGCCGCCGACTATCGCCTGCAGACGCTCTCCGGCGCTGCCGTCCGGCAGGGCGTGCAGACGGTTAAGCACCGCGTCGCGCAGCTGGCTGGTGATGTCGCGCATGGTCGCTTCCAGCAGACCATTTTTGTCTTTGAAATAGTGACTGATGATCCCCGTCGATACGCCCGCCCGCCGGGCGATCTGCGCGATGGTCGCGTCGTGCATTCCGACTTCATTTATTGCGTCCAGCGTGGCGTCGATCAGTTGCCTGCGCCGGATTGGCTGCATCCCCAGTTTGGGCATTTTTGCCACTCCATTCATCAGCGTTGGTTAACTATTAAAGCGGTTTTTGATTGGACGTTCAATATAAAATGTGTCTTAATTGTTACGTTATTGAATTTTAATAGTTACAAAAACAGTGGGGATACTGGATGACAGATCTTTCGCAAAACAGAGAAAAGGACAAAATCAATCCGGTGGTTTTTTATACCTCGGCCGGACTGATTTTGTTGTTTTCCCTGATGACGATCTTTTTTCGCGATTTTTCTGCCGAGTGGATTGGGCGCACCCTGGACTGGGTGTCGAAAACCTTCGGCTGGTACTATCTGCTGGCGGCGACGCTGTATATCGTCTTCGTCGTCTGCATTGCCTGTTCGCGCTTCGGCTCGGTGAAGCTCGGGCCGGAGCAGTCTAAGCCCGAGTTCAGCCTGCTGAGCTGGGCGGCGATGCTGTTCGCCGCCGGGATCGGCATCGACCTGATGTTCTTCTCGGTCGCCGAACCGGTGACGCAATATATGCAGCCGCCGGAAGGGGCGGGGCAGACCATCGAAGCGGCGCGCCAGGCGATGGTGTGGACGCTATTCCACTACGGACTCACCGGCTGGTCGATGTATGCCCTGATGGGCATGGCGCTGGGATACTTTAGCTATCGTTATAATTTACCGCTCACCATCCGCTCGGCGCTCTATCCTATCTTCGGGAAAAAGATTAATGGCCCCATCGGCCACAGCGTCGATATCGCGGCGGTGATCGGCACCATCTTCGGCATCGCCACCACCCTCGGCATTGGCGTGGTGCAGCTCAACTACGGTCTGAGCGTGCTGTTCGATATTCCTGACTCGCTGGCGGCGAAGGCGGCCCTGATAGCGCTGTCGGTGATCATCGCCACCATCTCGGTCACCTCCGGGGTGGACAAGGGCATCCGCGTGCTCTCCGAGCTGAACGTCGCCCTCGCGCTGGGGCTGATCCTGTTCGTGCTGTTCATGGGCGATACCTCCTTCCTGCTCAATGCGTTAGTGCTGAACGTCGGCGACTACGTCAACCGCTTTATGGGCATGACGCTGAACAGCTTCGCCTTCGACCGCCCGGTGGAGTGGATGAACAACTGGACGCTCTTTTTCTGGGCGTGGTGGGTGGCCTGGTCGCCGTTCGTTGGCCTGTTCCTGGCGCGCATTTCGCGCGGGCGCACCATCCGCCAGTTTGTGATGGGCACCCTGATTATTCCGTTCACCTTTACCCTGCTGTGGCTGTCGGTGTTCGGCAACAGCGCGCTGTATGAGATCATCCACGGCGACGCGGCCTTTGCCGGGGAGGCGATGCTCCACCCGGAGCGCGGCTTCTACAGCCTGCTGGCGCAGTATCCGGCGTTTACCTTTAGCGCGTCGGTGGCGACCATTACCGGTCTGCTGTTCTACGTCACCTCTGCCGACTCCGGCGCGCTGGTGCTGGGAAACTTTACCTCGAAGCTGAAGGACATCAACAGCGACTCCCCGAACTGGCTGCGCATCTTCTGGTCGGTGGCTATCGGTCTGTTGACCCTCGGGATGCTGATGACCAACGGCATCTCGGCGCTGCAGAACACCACGGTGATCATGGGGCTGCCGTTCAGCTTTGTGATTTTCTTCGTGATGGCCGGACTGTATAAGTCCCTGAAGGTGGAAGATTACCGCCGGGTCAGCGCCAGCCGCGACACTGCCCCGCGCCCGCTCGGCCTGCAGGATCGGCTGAGCTGGAAGAAGCGCCTGTCGCGGCTGATGAATTACCCGGGCACGCGCTATACCAAACAGATGATGGAGACGGTGTGCTTCCCGGCGATGGAGGAGGTTGCCCAGGAGCTGCGGCTGCGCGGCGCCGCGGTGGAACTGAAGAGCCTGCCGCCGGAAGAGGGCGAGAACCTTGGTCACCTCGATCTGCTGGTGCACATGGGCGACGAGCAGAACTTTATCTACAAGATCTGGCCGCAGCAGTACTCGGTGCCGGGCTTTACCTATCGGGCGCGCAGCGGGAAATCCACCTATTACCGGCTGGAGACCTTCCTGCTGGAGGGCAGCCAGGGTAACGACCTGATGGATTACAGCAAAGAGCAGGTGATCACCGATATTCTCGACCAGTACGAGCGGCACCTGAACTTTATCCATCTGCACAGGGAAGCGCCGGGGAACAGCGTGATGTTCCCGGATGGCTAGTCAGGGGAGCCCCCGTCGGGGAAAGACTGACGGGGGCGACGGGCCGTTACTGGTAGTTAAAAGCGTCCGGATGGTTGTCGAGGCTGCCGCTGAGGGCGGCAAACAGCACGGTTTTGCCATCAATGGACAGGGCGTCGCTGACGTTAAGCCAGGTCAGCTTCTCCTGGTCGGTTTTTTCATCGACCACCGAGTAAACGCCTGACATCTGTTTGGTTTTTTCCGACCAGATCACCGCGATACGCTCATGGCCGCAGTCGTGGGGTTTGCAGGCGCTTAACACCTGCCAGGATTCGCTACCCAGCTTCACCGTCTGCGCCGGCGAACCGGTGCCGCCGGTGGTCACCCAGGCGGGCAGCTGATGGCCTTTGACCATCTGGTTAAACGACGCCCGGGTGGCGGTATCGTGGGCCAGACTGTTCAGCGTGACGTCGCCTTGCGCCATGACGCTGGCGGAGGCGGCTAAGGCGATAATAGCGGTAAGCGTTTTAAACATGTTTCCTCCTGGACTTATTCCGTCCTCATAACAAGCCTCTTTATAGTGAGCGTAGATAATGATTAATGCAAACTATGACATAAATCCCGTGAATGATTAGCAGCGGTGCGCGCATGGACGTTACGCTAAGCGATATGCCATGATGCGGATTGATTAAAATTTTCCAATATATGCCCTTGTGATAAAGCAGTTAGCGAAATGGCATAGTTATTCAGGCGATAAAGCATGGCGTATGTGAATCATCTACTGACGTTTATTGAGAGTAATCCGGCGCTGGCGGTGGGATTTAACCTTATTCTGCTGCTGCTCTCTGGCATATTTGCCCACCTTTTATGCAAGTTCTTGCTGATTAAAGTGGTGCGTAAGGTCTTCTTTGGCAGCCATAAACAGGACGTGCCGCTGGAGAAGGATCGACGCATCGCCGAAAAGTTGTCCAATTTCATTCCGGTTATTATCGTCTATTACGTTCTGCAGTTTATGCCAGCGATGCCGGCATCGCTGGTGACGGCGATTAATACCATCTGCGGGATCTTGTTTTTTATTTTTATGTCGGTGTTTTTCAACGAGATGCTGGATATTGTCAACAGCTCTTATCTGCGAAAAACCAAACGTAAAAATCATTCCATTAAGGGCTATATCCAGATAGGCAAAATCTTAGTCCACATCCTGGCGGCGATTATGATCCTCGCCGTGATGTCGAACAAATCGCCGATCATTATTATCTCCAGTCTCGGGGCGGTGGCGGCGGTGCTGATGATCGTCTTCCAGCATACCCTGCTGTCGCTGGTGGCGAACGTTCAGCTGTCGTCCAACGACGTGCTCCAGCTGGGGGACTGGATTGAAATGCCTGACAAGAACCTCAGCGGTGAGGTGACGGATATCGCGCTGCACACCATTACCATCCGTAACTGGGACAATACCATTTCCCGTATTCCCACCAAGAATTTCCTCACCGAGACCTATACCAACTGGCAGGCGATGTTCTCCTCCGGGGCGCGGCGGATCATGCGCAGCATCGCCATCGATCAGCACTCGGTGCGTTTTCTCAACCAGGAGATGCTCTCCTCGATGCTGACCATCCGCGGGGTAAGCGAGCCTCTGACCACGCTGCTTGACGGTCGCGATCCCGGCGGCGTGGCGGACCGCTGGTTTGTCGATAACGGCCTGACCAACCTGACCCTGTTTCGCCACTACCTGATGCACTATCTCGCCGAGCGACCGGATATTATTAAGGAGATGTATATTGTGGCGAGGACGCTGAAACCGTCGCCGTCGGGCATCCCGTTAGAGATTTACTGCTTTACCTCTTCGACGCTGTGGAAAGACTACGAGAATACCCAGTCGGCGATATTTGAGTACATTACCGCGGTGGCCGGGCAATTTTCCCTGCGCCTCTATCAGTATCCCGCCGGGCACGATTTCTGGCGTCTCTCCCAGGAGCACGCCGCCCGGGCGGGCCTGCCGCCGTCGGCAGAAGGCTAAGCGCTGAGCTGCTGGCGCCAGAGGGCGATCTCCTCCTCCAGCCAGGCGATGAACCGGGCGACTTCCGGGCGGTTCTCCGCCTGCGGGGAGACGGTCAGCCAGTAGTGCCAGGGGTAGGGGACGGTGACGGCGGTGAGCTGCACCAGCTCGCCGCGGGCTATCGCCCCCGCCACCAGCGAGCGCCGCTCCAGCGCCACGCCCGCTCCCAGGCGAACCGCCTCCAGCACCAGGTTGGAGTCGTTCAGGCGCAGGCCCGCAGGAATGATTGTCTTTTCCAGCCCCGCCTGGCTGCACCAGGCGTTCCAGGACTCCATGGAAAAAACGATATCGCTGGCGGCGATCGCCTGCGGGGTGGTCGGCAGGTCGCCGCCGCGATAGTGCGGCGCGGCCACCACCAGCTGTTCATCGGCAAACAGATGTCGGCTTTCCATCCCCTCCCAGTCGCCTTGCCCCATGCGAATGGCCAGATCGATACCCTCCTGCTGCAGGTTGACCACCGCCAGGCTGGTCAGCAGGCGCACCGCGATCTGCGGATGCCGCGCCTGAAAGCGCGCCAGCCGCGGCAGCAGCCAGTGGCAGCCAAAGGAGGGGAGCGTCGCCAGGGTCAGTTCCATCGTGCGGGGTTTGATCTGCACCATCCGCGTGGCGTCGGCGATGTGCTGTAACGCCTCGCGGATTTGCAGGGCATAGAGCCGCCCCTCTTCCGTGATGCGCACCCCGCGGCCGTGGCGGACAAACAGTGTGACGCCGACCAGGGCTTCCAGCTGTTTGATGTGCTGGCTGACCGCCGAATGGGTCACGCTCATCTCGTGGGCGGCCTGCGTCACGCTGCCGAGGCGCGCCACCGCCTCAAAGCTGCGCAGGCTGGCGACAGGGGGAAAATCTGCCATGGTGATCTCTCTTGTCAGGGCGTCAATACGTTAACGTTACTACCGGGTTAGCGGGATTTAAAGCCGCCGCGATCAGACAGTGGACGGACTTCAGGCGCTCTCAGTCGGTATAGCACAGGGGAGACAGGCGGACTATCCCGTGGCGCCAATTTGTTAGTTTTTCTAACTTTTGCGGTAAGCATCCCCTGATATTCGCGGGGCGGGTTTTCCAGTAAGGTAAGCCAGCAACCCCTTTATCGCAGGCAGGAGTGACGATGAAACTCATTGGTATGATGGATTCACCTTATGTAAGACGCGTGGCGGTTTCTCTGGCGCTCTATGGCGTGGAATTCGAGAGCCTGCCGCTGTCGGTCTTTAGCGGCTTTGATGAATTCTCCCGTATTAATCCGGTGGTCAAGGCGCCGACGGTGGTTCTCGATGACGGGACACAGCTGATGGACTCCACGCTGATCCTCCACTATTTCGAAACGACCCATCCCACCGGACGCCGGCTGCTTCCCGCGCATCCCGAGGCGCTGGCCCGCGACCTGCACCTGCTGGGGGTGATCCTCGCCGCCAGTGAAAAAGCGGTCCAGCATGTTTATGAGCACCGTCTGCGGCCGGAGGAGAAGCAGCATCAGCCGTGGATAGTCCGGATGACCGGTCAACTGCTCGCCGCCTGTCGGGAATGGGATGCCCGGCTGGCAGACCGCGTTGCCGCCGCGCAGCCGGACCAGGTGTTGGTCACCAGCACGGTGGTCTGGTCCTTTATCCAGTTGATGATCCCGACGGTGGTGCCGGCAACGGCGTTTCCGCATATCCGCGCGCTGGCGGAGAAAGGAGAGGCGCTGCCGGCGTTTCAACAGTATCCCCTGAGTTAACGGCGGGGATGGCGAGGGGCGCCGCAGCGTGGCGCCCTGAAGCAGGAGAGGATCACCAGCAGACAAACCCGCCGTCGACCACCAGGTCTACGCCGGTGCAGAACGAGGCGGCGTCGCTGGCGAGGAACAGCGCCGGGCCGGCCATCTCTTCCACCTTCGCCATCCGCTGCATCGGCGTCTGGCTTTCAAACTCGCGGGTCTGGTGCACCATCTCCGGGCGGGTATTCATCGGCGTGGCGGTATATCCCGGGCTGATGGAATTGACGCGGATCCCTTTGTCCACCCACTCCATCGCCAGGCTTTTCGACAGATGGATCACGCCGGCTTTGGAGCAGTTATAATGCGCCTGGTCGAGGCCGCGGTTAACGATAATCCCCGACATCGAGGCGATGTTGATAATCGACCCGCCGCCGGACTCCACCATCAGTTCCGCTTCCGCTTTGCAGGAATTCCACACCCCGGTGAGATTGATATCGATCACCCGCTGCCATTGCTCGCTCTCCATCGCCAGCGCCGGATTGGCGTTGGCGATCCCGGCGGCGTTGACGGCGATGTCGAGGCGGCCAAAGCGGCTTTTGGCCAGCGCGACGGCGGCGCGCAGGTCGGCCAGCTGGCGGACGTCGCCGGTGTAGGCGCAGGCCTGGCCGCCGATAGATTCAATATGACTGACCGTTTCCGCCAGCCCGCCGTCGTCGCGAAGATCAAAACAGACCACCCGCGCGCCGGCGCTGGCGAGACTGCAGGCGATAGTCTGGCCAATGCCGCTGCCGGCGCCGGTAACGAAGGCGACGCGATCCTGCAGGCTAAACAGCTGTTGTGCAAAGTCTTTACCGATCATAATGATTATTCTCTTCAATATAGTGTCGAACGTCGGGAGCCTGACGTCCCGGATAGCGGCGCGTCGCGCCTAATCCGGGCTACCGTGCTCAGGACATAATCAAACCGCCATCGATATTAATGGTCTGTCCGGTGAGATAGCGGGCGTCGTCGGAGGCGAGAAACGCCACCAGGCCGGCGACATCTTCCGGCTTGCCGGCGCGCTTCATTGGAATGCCCTCGACCCACTCCGCCATCAGCTCGCCTTTGCCGTAGCGCTTCTGCTCGGTGCTGAGAATTTCGCCCCACACGCGGTCGTTGTAATCCCACATTTCGCTTTCAATAATGCCCGGGCAGAAGGCGTTGACGGTGATATTCCACGGCGCCAGCTCGTGGGCCAGGCTTTGGGTAATGCCGATCACGCCCATCTTGCTGGCGGCATAGTGAGGGGTGTAGATGAAGCCCTGACGCCCCTGGCCGGATGAGGTGTTGATCAGGCTGCCGTGGTTCTGTTTCACCATATGTTTGGCCGCCTCGCGGCAGCATAGCCAGACGCCGGTGGTATTGACCGCCAGCACTTTCTCGAAATCGGCTTTTGGCATCCGATCGTAGTAATCAATGGTGATGACCCCGGCGTTCTGAATCGAGACGTCAATGGTGCCGAAGCGGGCGGCGGCCTGCTCATACAGCCCCTGCACCTGGGCTTCGTCGGTGACATCGACCTGCAGCGATAAAATATCCGCCTGATAGCGCTGACGCAGGGTTTCGGCGGTCTCATGAACGCGCTCGGCGTTGGAGACCATCACCAGGTTTGCGCCGTCGCGGGCGAAGCGCTCGGCAATACCCGCGCCAATGCCGCGGCAGGCGCCGGTGATCACCACCGTTTTGTTCTGGAAATCTCGTTGCATATTTTTTCCCTTTCGCTGAGCCGGGCACCAGGCCCGGCGGAAGATGTGAATCGTTGCCGGTTAGCTGGAGGTGGCGCCGTTGGGGGGGAGGGCGGCCAGTTTCTCCTCATGGCGGCGCATCAGGATGACCTTGCTCTGCAGCTTCTGCTGGAACTGGTCGACGACCACGGCGGTAACGATCACCACGCCTTTGATCACCATCTGCCAGAAGTCGCTGACGCCCATCATCACCATGCCGTCGGCAAGGAAGACGATCACGAAGGCGCCGATAATCGAGCCGGTCACCCGACCACGGCCGCCGGCCAGCGCGGTGCCGCCGAGCACGGTGGCGCCGATGGCGTCCATCTCAAACATGTTGCCGGTCATCGGGTGCGCGGTTTGCAGCTGTGATGCGACGATCAGGCCGACAAAGGCCGCGCACAGGCCGGAGAAGGCATAGACGAATATTTTCGCTTTCACAATCGGCACGCCGGCGAGGCGGGCGGCGGACTCATTGCCGCCGATGGCGTAGATGTAGCGGCCAAGCGGCGTTTTGGTGGTCAGCCAGTAGCCCAGCACCAGGAAGCCGATCATCAGCCAGATGGGAAGATAGACGCCGAGCAGGGTGCCGGAGCCGAGGGTGGCGAAACCGGTGTTGCCCAGCGCTTCCATACCGTTGAGATTCGGGTAGGTGCTCCCGTCGTTAAACAGCAGCGCGGAGCCGCGGGCGACGTACATCATGCCTAAGGTGCAGATAAACGGCGCCACGCCGAAGCGGGTGATCACCGCGCCGTTCACCAGGCCGACCAGTACGCCGAAGATCGCCACGCAGAGGATCACTTCCGGGACGTTAAAGAAGAGGATGTCGCCGTTCCACAGCGGCAGGCCGTTGGTCAGCAGCGCGCCCGCCACCATGCCGCAGATCCCCGCCACCGCGCCGACGGACAAATCAATGCCGCCGGTGAGAATGACCAGCGTCATGCCGATGGCCAGCAGGCCGGTGATCGCCACGTGCTGGGTCATGATCAGCAGGTTAGAGGCGGTCAGGAAGTTGGGTACCATTACGCTGAAGAATGCGATCACCAGCAGCAGGGCGATAAAGGTGCGGGCCTTCAGCAGGTACATATAAATCATATATTTCTGGTTCATGATGGATTCCAGCCTGATTAATCTTGAGGTGTTGAAGCCGCGATTAACTGTTCGCGGGTCACCGCATGACGCGGTAGATCGGCGGTAATGCGGCCATCGGCCATCACCAGGATGCGGTCGGCCAGGGCCATCACCTCATCCAGCTCTGAAGATGAAAACATCACCGCCAGCCCCTGCTGGGCCATTTTGCCGATCAGGTGATAGACGTCGGTTTTCGCGCCGACGTCGATGCCGCGCGTCGGTTCGTCGAGGAACACCACCTGCGGCTGGGTCATCAGCGCTTTACCCAGCACCACTTTTTGTTGATTACCGCCGCTCAGCGAGGTGATGGGCAAATTGGCGTCGCTGACCTTGATCGCCAGCTGCTGGATCATCGTTTTCACGCAGGTCTCTTCTTTTTGCGGATTCAACCAGCGCCAGGCGCGGCGAAACCCCTGCAGGCTGAAATCAGAGAGCGTCATGTTGGCCTGAATCGACATCATCTGCACCACGCCTTCGCCCTGGCGGTCCTCCGGCACCAGCGCCAGCCCCTTTTTCAGACGCTGCTGAAAGCGTGATTTGCCGATGCTTTCGCCGTTGAGATGCACCTCGCCGCGCTGGCAGGGCATCAGCCCCACCAGACCTTTAAACAGCTCGGTGCGTCCGGCCCCCAGCAGGCCGTAAATGCCGATCACTTCGCCTTTGCTAAGAGTGAAGGTAACGTCATTGAGCTTGTAGCCGCCGCTGGGATGCAGCGCGGTCAGCCCCTTGACGTCAAGCACCGCGTTGCCTTTTGGCGCCGGTTGATAATCAAAGTGTTTTTTCTTATCGCCGACCATCTGCTCAATGATCCACGGCACGCTGGCGTCGCTGACGTGACGCTCGCTGATAAAGCGACCGTCGCGGAAAATGGTGATGTTGTCGCCGATCTCCATCAGCTCTTCGAGGCGATGAGAGATATAAATAATGGTCACCCCGCGGCGCTTAAGCTGCGCGATCACCTTGAACAGCACTTTCACCTCAGACTGGCTGAGCGCCGAGGTGGGTTCGTCCATGATCAGCACCCGGGTGTCTTTCGACAGCGCGCGGGCAATCTCGACTAACTGCTGGTGGCCGATACCGAGTTCGCCCAGCGGGGTGTAGGGATCGACATCCAGCTCCAGTCGCTCCAGCAGCGATTTGGCCAGCGCGTACTGGTATTTTTCGTTGATGCGTCCTTTCTGAAAGAATTCATTTGCCATGAAGATGTTGTCCATCACATTCATATTGGGAAATAAATTCAGCTCCTGGAAAATAATGCTGATGCCGAGTTTTTCTGCCTGATGAGTCGAATGTAATGAAACCGCTTCGCCATCGAGAATAATTTGCCCGGAGGAGGGCGTTTCCACACCGGCAAGCATTTTCATCATGGTGGATTTACCCGCACCATTTTCTCCGATCAGCACGTTGACCTTATTTCGATAGACCCGGTAATTGACATTATCCAGGGCGGTCACGCCGGGATAGACGCGTGACAGGCCGCGGGTTTCGATAATCACTTCGGACTCAGCGGGCTGGGGAGCGACGAGTTCTTGCGGCGCCATATTATTGCCCCCCCGCGTGAACGATTTTCGCCGGGGTAATTTCCGGGAGAGTTGGCGGAATATCCCAGGCCGAGAAGACGCCGTAGACCTCCACGCTGTCGCCGGTTTTGAGGTTGGCGGTCTGAATCATTTTGACCGCCTGGCTGTTGATATTCTTGCTGTACTCGCCGAACAGCACCTGGTCATTAAAGTCCTGATAGCTGGCGCCGCTGTAGCCGTCGCGCAGCTGGGTGCCGCGCAGGGTGGGGCCAATCTGCACCGTCACCTTGCCGACGCTGGGGTCGGACAGGGTCATCTTGCCGCTGCGCGAGGCGGTATCGAGTTTGCTGACGGTTCCTGAAACCTTGACGTAGAAGATGCAGGGGTTTTCGTCCTGCGCGCGGTAGCCGAGGGTTTTGCAGGCGCTATCAATGTCTTTTGCCGCCTTGAGCGCGCTCATCAATTCCGCCGCCGGGCGCGCTTTCGTCACCACCTGCGGTACGATGCTCTGCTGCCAGGTTTTATCCATATTTGCCATATGCGGGTTGGGCGGCGATTTCAGGTCTGCCAGCTCCTGCTGCGAGACGATGCGACAGCCCCCAAGCGCCAGCACGGCCAGCGTCAGACAGGTTTTCTTAAACATAATGCTCTCCTCTGCGCCCCCGCAGGGGCGCAACCACCCGAACTCAGGACTTAATGTTGAAATCCTGGACTTTATCGGCGTTATCCTGAGTAATCAGGATGCCGCGGAACATCACGCGCTGTTTAGCCGGCTTTTCGCCTTTTTGCAGGTAATTATCCAGATCGGTGACGCCCTGAGCGGCGATGGCCTGCGCCTGCAGCATCACGGTCGCCTGCAGGGTGCCGGCCTTCACGGCGTCGCGCTCATCGTTGCTGCCGTCGATGCCGACGACGATCACATCGCTGCGGTTGGCCGCCTTCAGCGCCGCAATCGCGCCGAGGGCCACCGGCCCGTTGCCGCAGATCACGCCTTTCACGTCCGGGTGAGCCTGCAGAATGCTGTCCATGATGCGCTTGCCGTCGATCAGGGTCCCTTTGGCATCCTGTTTGGCTACGCTGACCATATCCGGATACTGGTCAATGACCTGATGGAAAGATTTAGAACGGGTGACGCAGTTATTATCGGCGAGGTTGCAGGTCAGCTCGGCGTATTTGCCTTTCTCCGCCATCTTCTCGACGAAGACGTTGGCGACCTCGGAGCCGGCCTGGAAGTTATTGTGGGTAATTTGTTCCAGCGCCACATCATCAACCGGAATTTCACGGTTAATTAAGACCACCGGAATGCCGGCTTTTTTGGCCTTTTCAATGGCGGCGACGCTGGCGGTGGAGTCGGCGTTATCAAGAATAATGCCCTGCACCTTTTTACCAATGGCGGTGTCGATAAGCTCATTCTGCTTTTTGACATCTTCGCCATGGGAAAGCACGGTGGTTTTATAGCCGAGAGCTTGCGCTTTTTCACTGGCGCCTTTGGCTTCCGAGGCGTAATACGGGTTATCCAGCGAGTTGACCATGATCATAATGGTGCCTTTCTCCGCGGCGTGCGCGGCAAAGGATAAGGCGGTCAGGGTAGCAGCGGTTAAAAGGGTTTTACGTAATTTCATGACTCTGTTCCTGTATTTTTATATTCGAACAAATGAGCCCCTGAGCGGGCAGGCTTTTACGGTCTGAAATTTCCCCTGAATACATTCAGGGATAGCGATATCGTTATGGGCCGGGTTTCTCCTGTAATAAGTGAATGCATGTCGTCGCGCAGTCCGGCGGTCAGGCTGGCGAGTCCGGTTTCCATAATGTTCGGTCGACCGCATGGCGCCACTCCTGCCAGCGCGTTTGCAAGCGCTGGTGGCGGGCCATATCGGGCTGAAAGGTGCTGTGTTCGGTTAAGAAGGCCTGCAGGTCGGCGGTCGACCCCGGATGGAGCGCTTTGCGCGCCAGCAACGCCGCGCCGATGGCGGACAGCTCCGGTACGTCGCTGCGCATCACCGGGCAGCCGAGCAGATCGGCCTGGTATTGCATCAGCCAGTCATTGTTGGTCGGCCCGCCGTCCACCATCAGCGCCGTCAGAGTGAACTCTTCATGTTGCCGCATCGCCACCACCACGTCGGCAATCTGATAGGTGATGGATTCCAGCGCCGCGCGGATCAGATGCGCGCGTTTCACCCCGCGACTCAGGCCGCAGATCACGCCGCGGGCGCTGTCGTCCCACCAGGGGGCGCCGAGGCCGGTCAGCGCCGGCACGAAGTACACCCCGAGGGTCGAATCAACGGAGGCGGGAAGGGTGTTCAGCTCATGGGCCAGCTCGGCGGCAGAGAGCTCGCTCAGGCCAGTGCTGTCCGCCATCCAGGCGACGGCATCGCCGGTGTGGGGAATATTACCTTCCAGACCCCACACCAGCTGGTCGCCATCGTGCCAGGCGACAGTGGTCGCCAGCGCCTCGATATCGCACTGCGCCGATTTGACTGGCGCCATCACCGATGAACCGGTGCCGTAAGTGGCTTTCACGCAGCCCGCTTCGCCGAGCGCGTGGCCGAACAGCGCCGCGTGGGAGTCGCCGATCATCGCCATAATGGGAATACCGTCCGGAATGGCGGCCAGCCCTTTGGTATGGCCGAAGAGGCCGCTCGACGGTTTAATTTCTGGTAACGCCGCGCGCGGAATGCCGAACAGCGCCAGCATCTCGTTGTCCCACTCGCCGCGGTGCAGATTCAACAACTGGGTGCGGGCGGCATTGGAGTAGTCGCAGCAGAAGGCGTCTCCGGCGGTCAGATTCCACAGCAGCCAGCTGTCGATGGTGCCGAGGCAAATCTCGCCGCGTTCGGCGCGCAGGTGGCCATCGGCAGTCGCATCCAGCAGCCAGCGCATTTTGGAGGCCGAGAACAGCGGGGCGATCGGCAGGCCAGTGGCCTGTTTAATCCGCTGTTCCTGACGATCGTGACGCAGCGTGTCGCAGAACGCGGCGCTGCGGGTGCATTGCCAGGTGATGGCCGCGTTAATCGGTTTGCCGCTGTCGCGATACCAGCCGATGGCGGTTTCCCGCTGGTTGCTGATGGCCAGCGCGGCGACGTTTTCCGCGCCGACGTGGGCTATCGCGCTGGCGATCACCGCCAGCGAGGCGGCCACCAGCGCCTCGCCCGACTGCTCCACCCAGCCGTCGCGCGGCGTTTGGATCGCCAGCGGCTGCGAGAATTTGACGATAACCTTACCCCGGCTATCCAGCACCACCGCTTTGGCGTTGGTGGTGCCTTCATCCAGGGCAATGATGAACTCTTTTGCTGTCGCCTGCATCGTGCTCTCCTCGGTCACCCGGTGTCCTGGAACAGCGGAGACGGGATCTTTTCCACCGTCTCATGCGTCTACGCAGGCCATGATGTGACATTTCGTTATCATCTTTTTAATCACTGAATATATATTCGATAGTGATTATTTATTTGATACCTTAAGCCACAAACCCGGTGACGGGCTACCGGAAAAATCATCAATTGTGCTGGCAATCACATTTCGCCGATCGGCAAAAGCGGCGGCAGGCGGCTGGGTTGGTTGACTAAATTATTGAATTTAAATGTATTAGCAGAGCCAGCCCTGAGGTTAAAAAAGCACGTCAGGGCGGCAGAGAGGAAAAACAGCGCGGCAGGTTAGTCGCTGACCAGCATGCGGGCGGTAGGATAATCGGTGATTAAAACGTCAATGTAGCCGCCGGTAAGGGCGCCTTTGATGGCCGCGACTTTGTCAGTGCCACCGGCCAGCGCGACGACGTTAGGGCATTTTTTGACCTTTTCCAGCGCCATGCCGATCACCGGATCTTCATCATCGCGTAACACCGGATGGCCGTTTTTGTCGTAGTAGTGCAGGCAGATATCGCCCACCGCGCCGCGCGCCGCCAGCACCTGCAGCATATCTTCGTGATAGTAGTTCCCGGAGGTTTTCAGCAGCTGGGAGGGTTCGAGAATGCCGATGCCGACGATGGCGATATCCACCTCGTCAAAGCGCGACACCACGTCCGCGACGTCCTTGCTGGCCAGCAGCCGGTTGCGCTCCTCCATGGATCCCTCAATGCTCTGCGACGGCAGCAGCCAGGCGTCGCAGTTCAGGCGCTGGGCGAGGGTCTGGGTAAGAATCGTCGCCTGCACGTTACCGTTGGGCCCGACGCCGCCGAGCAGCTGGATCACGCCGCTGGCCTTCAGGTTCTGCGCATGAACTTCATCGACCATCGCGCGAATGGTTGAGCTCCAGGAGGAGACGCCAATCAGATCTTTTGGCCGCAGACGGGTTTCCAGATAGTGGGCGGCGGCGGAGCCAATCGCCCGCTTAATGGTGTGATCGCTGGCCTCTTCTTCGGTATCCACCACCACCGCCTGCTTAAGACCGTAGCGATCCTCAAGCCCTTTTTCGAGCTTCAGAAAAATGTTTGACGGCTGTACGACGCTGATTTTGACGACGCCCTCTTTCTGGCAGCGGGTGATGGCGCGGGAGACAAATGACTGTGAGAGCGAGAGAAGTTGGGCGATATCAGACTGCTTTCGTCCTTCCAGGTAGTAAAGCGTGGCAATCTTAACCAATAGCCGTTGTTCATCCTGCTTAGCCATATTAATCCTCGAAAATCATTTATCGCCTGTGTTCAGGCGCTTAGCGGCAGCCATTTTATTTAGGGTATAGAGGCTTCTATCATACGCGAAAAAAAATCACACTTAAGTGTGACAGGCGTCTAACTTTTGCCAATCCTCAAAATCGACTATGGACAAAAACAAAACAGCCAGGTCATAATCGAATAAAGAATCATCATTGAATATATATTCAAGGCGATTTCAAGTCAATGTGTTTCTCCGGGCTAAGTCCGGAGCGGGAGGCAGAATGTTCCTGAGTAGGGCGCTGTGGCAGAAGGCTTACCACCCGGCATAGGGATATCTGGTTTTTTTAGTTCTTGCTGGAATAAATATTCCATGCTGAAAATAAATTCAGAGGTGTGAAATGAATCCCTACAGATTTGATATTCAGACGCTGGAGCGTAAAGCCCGCGCGGTGCGGCGCCACATTGTGCGCTTAAACGCCAATAGTCCGGCCGGCGGCCACACCGGGGCCGACCTTTCGCAGGTCGAACTGTTAACCGCGCTCTATTTCCGGGTCCTCAACGTGGCGGCGGATCGGCTCGACGACCCGCAGCGCGATATCTACATCCAGTCGAAAGGCCACGCAGTGGGCTGCTACTACTGCGTTCTGGCGGAAGCCGGCTTCTTCCCGGTGGAGTGGCTGGAGACTTACCAGCATGCCAATTCCCATCTCCCTGGCCACCCGGTGCGGCAGAAAACGCCGGGTATTGAGCTGAACACCGGCGCGCTGGGCCACGGTTTGCCTGTTGCGGTGGGGCTGGCGCTGGCCGCGAAGAAAAGCAACAGCACCCGCCGCATTTTTTTGATCACCGGCGATGGCGAACTGGCGGAAGGCAGTAACTGGGAAGCCGCCCTGGCGGCGGCGCACTACGGGCTGGATAACCTGGTCATTATTAATGATAAGAACAACCTCCAGCTGGCCGGGCCGACGCGCGAAATCATGAATACCGATCCGCTGGCCGACAAATGGCGCGCCTTCGGCATGGAGGTCAGCGAATGCCAGGGTAACGATATGGCCTCGGTGGTCGCGGCCATCGAGGGGCTGCAGCAGAAGGGTAAACCAAACGTCATTATTGCCAACACCACGAAAGGCGCGGGGATCTCCTTTATCCAGGGGCGCCCGGAGTGGCACCACCGGGTGCCGAAAGGTGAAGAGATCGCTCTGGCGCTGGAGGAACTGAAAGATGAGTAATGCAGAACACCTGGCTAACGTCATGGTCGAGGCCTTTATCGCCGCCGTGGAAAGCGGTGTCGATCTGGTGCCGGTGGTGGCCGACTCCACGTCGACGGCCAAAATCGCCCCCTTTATTAAGCAATTTCCCGGCCGGCTGGTGAACGTCGGCATCGCTGAGCAGAGTATGGTCGGCACCGCCGCCGGTCTGGCGCTGGGCGGCAAAGTGGCGGTGACCTGTAACGCCGCGCCGTTTCTTATTTCGCGGGCCAATGAGCAAATCAAAGTGGATGTCTGTTACAACAACACCAACGTGAAGCTGTTTGGCCTTAACGCCGGGGCCAGCTACGGTCCGCTGGCCAGCACCCACCATGCGATTGACGATCTGGCGGTGATGCGCGGCTTCGGCAATATCCAGATCTTCGCCCCCTCCACGCCGCGCGAATGTCGGCAGATTATCGACTATGCCCTTGCTTATCAGGGGCCGGTCTATATTCGCCTCGATGGCAAGGCGCTGCCGGAGCTGCTTGACGAGTCGTATCGCTTTGTTCCCGGCGCCGTGCTGACTCTGCGTGAAGGCGAGGACGTCGCACTGGTAGCCACCGGTTCGACAGTGCATGAGGTAGTGGAGGCGGCGCAGCAGCTTGCCGACCTCGGCGTTCAGGCGAAAGTGGTCAGCGTGCCGTCGATCCGCCCCTGCGATACCGCCGCGCTGCTGGCGGCGCTGAAGCCGTGCAAAGCGGTGATCACCGTCGAAGAGCATAACGTCAACGGCGGGCTGGGCAGCCTGGTGGCCGAGGTGCTGGCGGAAGCGGGCGTGGGCATTACCCTGCAGCGGTTGGGGATCCCGGACGGGGAGTACGCCGCCGCCGCCGATCGCGGCTGGATGCGCCAACACCACGGGTTTGATGCCGCCGCCATCGTCGCCCGGGTGCAAAACAGGGGCTGATGGTCTGAACGCCCGTCGCGTGTAGCGCGGGCGTTTACTGCTGCAATGCGCAAAACGTGACGACCTGCTCCTCCGACGCTGTCCAGTACAGCGGATAGCGTTGCCCCGCAAACCGAAGCGCTAAGGTGCTTGCCGTTATTTCCACGATCTGAAAATCGGTGAACCCCAGCGCGCGCTGGCCTGCCGTCGGCGTCGCCTTAAACCCACTCTCTTTCGCCGAAAAGGCCAGCGTCAGCGCCAGCGGGAAGGGCAGGCCGCTGTGCAATAGCACCTTTTTTTCCGCCTCGTTGATAATGCTGCTCTCCAGCTCCGCCGCCAGCTGTGGAGTAAACCGGCGCTCGATGTCGACGCCCACCGGCCGGTCGGCGACCACCGCCAGCGCGCGCTGGCCGCAGTGGCTGATACTACCGAACCAGGGCGCGGGCCACAGCGGCTGGCGCCGATCGCCAATCGCGGGAGGCCGTTTTTCTCCCACCTCGCGCAGGGCGTACACCGCGGCGATGCGCCCGGCCAGGTGCTCCGCCTGCCGCTTGCGGCTCCAGCCGCTCAGGCTGGCGTGATAGGGCAACCACAACAGATCGGCAGCCTGAAAAGTCGCCGGGTCGAAGTCGACGTGCTGCAAGCGATAGCCGGCCAGCGGCAGGGTGGAGTGAAGAATGCGCATAAGGCAAGTATACCGCGGTTGTCCCCGCCCTTTATCCTGCAAGGGCGGGGGAGGGAGAACCCGCTATCAGAAGTGGGTGTTGACGCTCATATACCAGGTGCGGCCCGATTCGTTGTAGGTCTCGGCGCCGGCGCCGTACATCGTGCCGGTGGCGCCCCCGGTGGTCTGGGCGTTGCCCGCGCGCCAGTGGCGCTTGTCGAAGACGTTATCCACGCCGCCGGTCAGACTAACGTATTTGGTCACGTCCCAGGTCGCGCTCAGGCCGAGGATGCTGTAGGGGCTGACCTCGTTCTTCTCGCTGCCGGTGACCGGTTGACCCTTATAGTTGTACTTCTTCGGCTCCTGTTTGCCGTACCAGGTAAAGGTCGACTGCAGCGAAACGTCATCGCGTACCTGCCAGCTCAGCGTGGAGTTCAGCGTGTATTCCGGGATAATCGACAGCCGATCGCCGGTCTCTTTATTCTTACTCTGCAGCATGTAGGTGATGTTGTTGGTCCAGTTCACGGTCTCGCTCACAGGGACGTTCAGCGTACCTTCCAGGCCTTCCACCACCGCTTTCGGCACGTTTTCCCACTGGTAGAGATCGGTACCTTTACCGTTTTGATAGACCGGAGCATAGCCAGCTTCAATCTTGTTGCGGTAATCGTTGCGGAACCAGGTCACGCCCGCCAGCCAGCCGTCGCGTTTAAACTCGAGGCCAATCTCTTTGTTGATGCTGGTCTCGGCTTTTAAATCTTCATTCCCCTGCAGATAGCAGCCGTCTTTACTGGCGTAGCAGCCCTGGCCTTTGCTGTAGAGAATGTAGTTCGGGTTGGTCTGATACAGGCTCGGCGCTTTATAGGCACGGGCGATACCCATCTTCAGCGTGAAGTCGTCCCACAGGCCCTGAGACAGATTGAGGGACGGGCTCCAGTTGTTGCCGACGATGCTGTGATGATCGAAACGCAGCGCCGGGGTCAGCATGGTGGTGTCGGTCAGCTCCATGTTGTTCTCAGCGAACAGGGAGAAGATCTCCGCCTTCGAGTACGGGCTGCGGCCGGTACTGTCGTAGCCCGGAATTTCTCCCCCCGACAGCGCCTGGGTGTTGGAGGCCTTATCCTTCATGCGCTGCTGGTTCCACTCGCTGCCCAGCGTCAGGTTCTGATTAACCAGATAGTCGAACGGGATGCTGACTTCGCTGTGCAGCATCACATCCGCCAGATCGATATCCGTGAACTGGTTGCTGTTGAAGATCCCCTCGGTCCCCCCGGCCAGTCCTTCGCCTTTGCGTGAGTTGCGGGTACGTTCGTACTGCGCCCAGTTGCTGGTGGTCACCCCGTTGTCCCAGGCGCCGTTCCAGGTGACCGAGTAGGTGTTGCGGTACAGACGGTTGGTCTCTTTGCCGTAGTTCTCTTTTACCAGGTCGTTGGAGTTGGTGTTCTGGGTGTCGCCTGCGTAGAGGTTGCCCTGGCGGCTGTATCCGGCCTCAAACTCCAGCGACTGCATCGGCGCGAATTCCCAGCGCACCAGACCATCGATGTTTTTATTTTTTACCCCTTCGCGCCCGGCCGGCAGGGTGTCGGCATAGATCCCGGTACGTTCGGACTGATGGCCCTGGTTGATGTCCCAGGCGTCGGCCTGGGTTTTGTCGAGGTTACCGAACAGGCGGAAGCTGAAATCGCCGCCCAGCGGGCCGCTGAGGCTGAAGTTGGTGCGCTTGGTGGAGCCTTCGTCTTTGTGCTCCGGGGCGTTCATATAGGTGTTCCAGGAGCCGTGCCACTCATCGCCGGTTTTTTTAGTGATGATATTCACCACGCCGCCGGCGGCGCCGTTGCCGTAGCGGGCGGCGGCCGGGCCGCGAATCACTTCGATGCGTTCGATCATCTCCGGCGGCACCCAGCTGGTGTCGCCGCGGGTGTCGCGCTCGCCGCGCCAGCCGAGACGCACAGAGTTGCGGCTGGTGACCGGCTTGCCGTCGATCAGGATCAGGGTGTTTTCCGGGCCCATGCCGCGGATATCAATCTGGCGGTTATTCCCGCGCTGGCCGCTGGTGGAGTTGCCGGTCAGGTTGACCCCCGGCATGGTGCGAATGATCTCCGAGACGTCGCGCGCCGGCGGACGTTTGCGGATCTCATCGGCGGTGATGGTGGAGACGCCCGGCGCCTGCAGGTTCTGCTCGGCGGCGGTGACCACCATGGTCTCTTCCGCGGCGCTGTTTTTATCGTCGGTGGCGGTTTCCGCTGCGCTTAACGGAAAAGCAACCCCGTAAATTCCCAGATTGACCAGCAAGGCCAGGGATTTGATCCTGTTATTCATTGTTATTCCTGCTTTTTTGTCGCCACGTTCCCCAAACGCCCCTTCCCACCGGGAGGGGAGGCGGCATAAATGTTGCCGGAAGAGGGCAAAGGCATTCCGTCGCTAGCTGAATAAGCTCTCTTCGACATGTGTTGTGAAAGACGCGCTTCCCACGGCGCGCTAATACGCTATTGCAAATGCAAATAGTTATCAATAATATTATCAATAAAGAATGACAATTAATTAAAAAAGTCACGCGATACATAGGGTTAATGACTGAATGTTAACGACAGGAAGCGAGGAGTGGTGGCGAACTCTGCAGGGACCGCAGTCCCGGGCGGTGGATGGTGCCATCGAGGTGACGTTCTGGTGGCGGGATCCGGCGGGGGATGAAACGCGTTCTCCACGGCGTCGGGTATGGCTCTATATCACCGGCGTGACCGACCACCATCAAAATGCGCGACCGCAATCGCTGCAACGTCTGCCCGGGACCGACGCCTGGTGCTGGCGAACCACGCTGTCGCCGACCTGGCGCGGCAGCTACTGCTTTATTCCCTCCGACCGTGACGATGATTTTTCCCCTGAGGTGTTCAGCGCCGATAAGCCGGACCGCGCGCTGCTGCGCGAAGGCTGGCGCAAACTGCTGCCGCGGGCGATAGCCGATCCGCTGAACCCGCACAGCTGGCGGGGCGGACGCGGCCATGGCGTCTCCGCCCTGGAGATGCCGCAGGCGCCGGCGCAGCCCGGTTGGGATCAGCTTAATGAGGCGCATCCTCCCGCCCGTTGCCTTGAGTGGCGCAGCGCGCGTCTGGGCAACCATCGCCGGGTCTGGATCTACACCCCCGGCGAGGCCGTCGACCCGCAAACGCGGCCCCTGGCGATCCTGCTTGACGGCCAGTTCTGGGCCGAAAGCATGCCGGTGTGGTCGCCGCTGGCCGCGCTGACCCGCGAGGGGAGGCTGCCGCCGGCGGTCTACCTGCTGATCGACGCGATCGACAACCAGCGCCGTGGGGTTGAGCTGCCCTGTCATCGCGATTTCTGGCTGGCGGTGCAGGAGGAGCTCCTGCCGCTGGTCCGCGGTCACGTCCCGTTCAGCGACCGCCCGGAGCGGACGGTGGTGGCCGGGCAAAGCTTCGGCGGCCTGGCGGCAATGTTCGCCGCCCTCAACTGGCCGCAGCGCTTTGGCTGCGTGCTCAGCCAGTCAGGCTCCTACTGGTGGCCGCATCGCGATGGCAGCGGGACGGGCTTTATCGGCGAACGTCTCCGCCAGGGCGAGGCGTCCGCGGCCGGGCTGCGCATCTGGCTGGAGGCGGGCCAGCGTGAACCGATTATTTTTCGCGCCAACCAGGCGCTGCTGGCGCAACTCACCACAACGCAGCAGACGATTTTCTGGCGTCAGGTTGACGGCGGGCATGATGCGCTTTGCTGGCGCGGCGGGCTGACGGCGGGGCTGATCCAGCTCTGGCAGCCTCTGCTGTCGCCCCCTTAGCACAGCGCTTTACGACAGGAGTTTGATATGCAATTCAGTAACCCCTTCGACAATCCGCAAGGGCAGTTTTACATTCTGCGCAATGACCAGCGGCAGTTCAGCCTGTGGCCGGGGCATTGCGCGCTGCCTGCCGGCTGGACGGTGGTGTGCCCTCCGCAGTCGGTCGAGGCGTGCAACGCCTGGCTGGCGGCCAACTGGCCGACACTGACCCCCGCCCATCATGCGGCATAAGGAGCTGACCATGACCACTCGTTTACCGCTGGTTGCCGCGCAGCCGGGGATCTGGATGGCCGAGCGCCTCTCCACTCTGCCTGGCGCCTGGAGCGTGGCCCACTATGTTGAACTGCGCGGCGCGCTCGACCCGGCGCTGCTGGGTAAGGCGATTGTCGCCGGGCTGCAGCAGGCGGATACCCTCAGCCTGCGCTTTGAGGAAGAGGAAGGGGAAGTCTGGCAGTGGCTGGCGGCGGAACGCACCTTTGGCGAACCGCCGATCGTTGACCTGCGTACGGCGCCGGATCCGCACCGCGCCGCCACGGAGCGGATGCAGGCGGATCTGGCGCAGGATCTGCGCGTCGACGGCGGCAACCCGCTGGTGTGCCATCAGCTGCTGCGCGTCGGCGACGACCACTGGTACTGGTATCAGCGCTATCACCACTTGCTGGTGGATGGCTTCAGTTTCCCGGCGATTACCCGGCAGATCGCCGCCATTTACCGCGCCTGGCAGCGTGGAGAAGCCACCCCGGAATCGCCTTTCACCCCCTTTGCCGAGGTGGTGGACGAGTACCGGCGCTACGCCGGCAGCGAGGCCTGGCAGCGGGATAAAGCCTTCTGGCAGGCCCAGCTCCAGGCGTTACCGGCTCCCGCCTCGCTCTCTGCCGCCCCGCTGGGCGGGCGGGCCGCCGGGAGCGATATCTGGCGGATGAAGCTGGCGATGAACGCCGATGCCTTCCGCCGCCTGGCCGGCCATGCGCCGCAGTGTCAGCCCGCTGACCTGGCGCTGGCGCTCACCACGCTGTGGCTGGGCCGCCTGTGCAACCGGATGGACTACGCGGCGGGCTTTATCTTTATGCGCCGGATGGGCTCAGCGGCGCTGACCTCGACGGGGCCGGTGCTCAACGTCCTGCCTCTGGCGGTGCATATTGACGCCCAGGAGACGCTGGCGGACCTGGCGATGCGCCTCGCCGCGCAGCTGAAAAAGATGCGCCGCCATCAGCGCTATGACGCCGAGCAGATCGTCCGCGACAGCGGCAAAGCGGCCGGGGACGAACCGCTGTTCGGCCCGGTGCTGAACGTCAAAGTTTTTGATTACCAGGTGGATATCGACGGCGTCGAGGCGGTGACCCACACCCTCGCCACAGGCCCGGTCAACGATCTCGAGCTGGCGCTGTTCCCGGATGAGACCGGCGGGCTGTCGCTGGAGCTCCTCGCTAACAAGGCCCGGTACGATGAAGCCGAGCTGCGTCGCCACATGGCGCGACTGACCGAGCTGCTGGCGCAGTTTGCCGCCGATCCGACGCTACGCTGCGGCGAAGCGGAGATGCTCTCCGCCGACGAGCAGGCCCGGCTGGCGGCGGTCAACGATACCGCTATGCCGCTGCCCGCCACCACCCTCAGCGCGCTGGTGGCCGACCAGGCGCGGAAGACCCCGGATGCTCCGGCGCTGGCGGATGCTAACTGGCAGTTCAGCTATCGTGAGATGCGTCAGCAGGTGGTGGCGCTCGCGCAGCTGCTGCGTCAGCGCGGCGTGAAGCCGGGCGACAGCGTGGCGGTGGCCCTGCCGCGCTCGGTGTTCCTGACCCTGGCGCTGCACGGCATTGTCGAAGCGGGAGCCGCCTGGCTGCCGCTGGACACTGGCTACCCGGACGACCGCCTGCGGATGATGCTGGAAGACGCCCGGCCGTCGCTGCTGATCGCCACGGAGGATCAGCTGGCCCGCTTCAGCGATATCCCCGGGCTGGAGAGCCTCTGCTACCAGCAGCCGCTGGCCGTTGCGGATGACGCGCCGCTGGCGCTGTCAAAACCGGAGCATACCGCCTATATCATCTTTACCTCTGGCTCCACCGGGCGGCCAAAAGGGGTGATGGTCGGCCAGACCGCCATCGTCAACCGCCTGCTGTGGATGCAGGATCGTTATCCGTTATCTGCCGACGACGTGGTGGCGCAGAAAACGCCGTGCAGTTTTGACGTTTCGGTGTGGGAGTTCTGGTGGCCGTTTATCGCCGGCGCGCAGCTGGTGATGGCCGAGCCGGAGGCGCACCGCGACCCGCAGGCGATGCAGCAGTTCTTCGCCCACTACGGCGTGACCACCACCCACTTTGTGCCGTCGATGCTGGCGGCGTTTGTCGCCTCGCTGGATGCCGACAGCGTGGCCGCCTGCCGCACGCTGCGGCGGGTATTCTGCAGCGGCGAAGCGCTGCCGACGGAATTGTGCCGCGAATGGGAGCGCTTGACCGGCGCGCCGCTGCATAACCTGTACGGCCCGACGGAAGCGGCGGTGGACGTCAGCTGGTATCCGGCCTGCGGGCCTGAGCTGGCGGCGGTGACCGGCAGCAGCGTACCGATTGGCTGGCCGGTATGGAACACCGGGCTGCGCATTCTCGACGCCGCGATGCGCCCGGTGCCGCCGGGGGTGGCCGGGGATCTCTATCTCACCGGCATTCAGCTGGCGCAGGGCTATCTGGGGCGTCCGGACCTCACCGCCAGCCGCTTTATCGCCGACCCGTTTGCCCCCGGCGAGCGGATGTATCGCACCGGCGACGTGGCGCGCTGGCTGGCGAACGGCGCGGTGGAGTATCTTGGCCGCAGCGACGATCAGCTGAAGATCCGCGGGCAGCGCATCGAGCTTGGCGAGATTGACCGGGTGATGTCGGCCCTGCCGGACGTGGCGCAGGCGGTGAGTCACGCCTGCGTCTTCAACCAGGCGGCGGCGACCGGCGGCGATGCCCGGCAGCTGGTGGGCTATCTGGTCTCTGACTCCGGCCTGCCGCTGGATACCGCGGCGCTGAAAGCGCGGCTGGCGGAACAGCTGCCGCCGCATATGGTCCCGGTGGTGCTGATGCAGCTCCCCGACCTGCCGCTCAGCGCCAATGGCAAACTGGACCGCAAAGCGCTGCCGCTGCCGACCCTCGGCGGCGAGCGCAGCGGCCGGCCGCCGGAGCCCGGGATGGAAACCGTTGTCGCCGCCGCCTTCAGTCAGCTGCTGGGCTGCGAGGTGAATGATATCGACGCTGATTTCTTCGCCCTCGGCGGTCATTCGCTGCTGGCGATGCGCCTGGCGGCGCAGCTCAGCCGCCAGCTGGCGCGGCAGGTGACCCCGGGGCAGGTGATGGTGGCCTCGACGGTGGGCAAACTGAGCGCGCTGCTGGCCGCCGATCTCAGCGATGAGCAGGCTCAGCGCCTGGGGCTGGATGCGCTTCTGCCGCTGCGCGAGAGCGACGGCCCAACGCTGTTCTGTTTCCATCCGGCCTCCGGCTTCGCCTGGCAGTTCAGCGTGCTCGCGCGCTATCTCAGCCCGCGCTGGTCGATTACCGGTATTCAGTCGCCGCGCCCGCAGGGGCCGATGGCCGGCGCCGCCAGCCTCGACGAGGTGTGCGAGCATCATCTGCAAACGCTGTTGGCGCAGCAGCCGCACGGTCCTTATTATCTGTTCGGTTATTCGCTCGGCGGCACCTTAGCCCAGGGCATTGCCGCCCGCTTGCGCCAGCGCGGCGAAGCGGTGGCCTTCCTCGGCCTACTGGATACCTGGCCGCCGGAGACGCAAAACTGGGCGGAGAAAGAGGCGAACGGGCTGGATCCGGCGGTGCTGGCGGAAATTGCCCGCGAGCGCGAAGCGTTCCTCGCCGCCCAGCAGGGGCAAGCCTCCGGCGAGCTGTTCAGCGCCATCGAAGGCAACTATGCCGACGCGGTGCGGCTGTTAACCACCGCGCACAGCGCGAAGTTTGACGGCAAGGCGACGCTGTTCGTGGCGGAGAAGACGCGGCAGGCGGGGATGGATCCGCAGGTCGTATGGGGCCCGTGGGTGGGCGAGCTGGAGGTGTTCAGCCAGAACTGCGCCCACGTCGACATTATCTCCCCGCAGGCCTTTGAAGCCATCGGCCCGGTGGTCAGGGAGATTCTGGGATAACAGTTGAGTTCGGGCTACAGCAGGTAGCCCGGCTCAGCGTCGCGCCAGCCGGGGAAAGGGGAAATTACCGGCGGCCCAGCGGCACCACCAGCGGCGTATGCGCCACCGGATCCTCAATGATCGTGCAGCGCAGACCGTAAATCCGTTCAATCAGATCCGCCGTGACGATCTCCTTCGGCGCCCCCTCGGCGACGATCTTACCGTCGCGCAGGGCGATCAGGTGGGTGGCGTAGCGGCAGGCCTGGTTCAGATCGTGCAGCACCGCCGCCAGGGTATAGCCCTTCTCGCGATTCAGCTCGCTCAACAGCTCCAGCAGGTCGATCTGATGGCTGATGTCCAGCCAGGTGGTCGGTTCATCCAGCAGCATAATCGCCGTCTCCTGGGCCAGCACCATCGCAATCCACGCCCGCTGCCGCTGGCCGCCGGAAAGCGTATCGACGCTCTGCAGCGCCAGGTCGCTGATCCCGGTGGCCCGCATCGCATTATTCACCGCCGCTTCATCTTCTTTGCGCCAGCGGGTGAACAGCGGCTGGTGCGGGTAGCGCCCGCGGGCCACCAGCTCCTGCACCGTAATATCGCCAGGGGTGGTGGCATTTTGCGCCAGCAAGCCGATGCGGCGGGCGACCTCTTTACTGGCGTACTGCTGGATCTGCGCGCCGTCGAGCCAGACATGGCCGCTGGCCGGCGTCATCAGACGGCTGAGGGTGCGCAGCAGTGTCGACTTGCCGCAGCCGTTGGGGCCGATAATGGCGGTAAAGTGGCCGTCAGGGATGGTCACGTTCAGCGACTCGGCGATGGTCTTGTTTCCGTAGGCCAGGGTTAACTGCTCGCCGCGCAAACGGGAGGGGACAGCACTCATTTTTTGCGGGACTCCTGAATCAATAATGCAATAAGGTAAATACCGCCGAGGCTGACGGTTAGCACGCCCACCGGCAGCTGCCAGGGCATAAACAGCCGCTGGGCGCCGTAATCGGCCAGCGCCAGCAGCAGCGCGCCGCACAGGGCCGACTGGGTCAATCCCCAGCGGGCCGTGCCGCTCAGGCGGCGGGCGATGTGCGGCGCCACCAGCGCAATAAATGAGATGGGCCCGGCCAGCGCCGTCGAGGCGGCGGTGAGCACCACCGCCACCAGCATCAGCAGCAGGCGCGAACGCTCGACCTGCACGCCCAGCGCGCAGGCGGTATCGTCGCCCATCTCCAGCAGCCGCATCCGACGAACCAGCAGGGCGCTGCACACCAGCATCAGCAGGATCAGCGGCGCCGACGGCCAGGTTTTACCCCAGGTCAGGCCGTTAAGCGATCCGGCGTTCCACAGGCCCGCAGAAAGGGCGGTCTCCAGCGAGGCGCGCAGCAGCAGCCAGGTGTTGAAGGCCACCAGCATGGCGCGCACGCCGATGCCGATAATAATCAGGCGAAAGGTCTCGATCCCATTGCGCCAGGCCAGCAGCCAGACCACCAGCGAGGTGAGTACCCCGCCGGCCATCGCCGCCAGGGCAATCGCCGTCAGGTTCTGGCCGAAGAGAACCATCGCCACCAGCACGCCGCTCCAGGCGCCGGTATTAAAGCCCATCACGTCCGGGCTGCCGAGCGGGTTACGGGTCAGCGACTGGAAAATGGCGCCGCTGACGCCGAGCGCGGCGCCGATGAGCAGCGCCATTAACACCCGCGGCAGCCGCCATTCGTTCACCACCATCGCGACGTTGCGCGGCGCGTCGCCGAACAGGGCGGAGAAGACCTGGTCAATCGTTAGCGGCACCGGGCCTTGCGCCAGCCCGAGCAGGGAAATCAACAGGCTGGCGGCCATCAGCAGCAGACAGCTGGCTATCAGGCGGCGGGACGGGGCAATCACAGGCCACCTCCGCGCGGCTGGCGCCGCACCAGCCAGATCAGCACCGGCGCGCCGAGAAAGGCGCTCACCACCGATACCCGCAGTTCGCCGGGCACCAGCAGGCGGCCAATCACGTCGGCAAACAGCAGCAGGGCCGGGGTGGCCAGCAGGGTGACCGGCAGCGACCAGCGATGATCGGCCCCTACCAGCCAGCGGGCCATATGCGGCATCATCAGGCCGATAAAGGCGATCGGGCCAACCACAGCGGTAGCGCTGCCGCACAGGACGGTAATCACAATCAGGCCGATCAGCTGGGTGCGGGCGACGCGGCTGCCGAGGGCGGTGGCGGTATCGTTGCCGAGGCTCAGGCTGTTAAGCGCCCGGCTCAGCAGCAGGGCGGCGATCCCCGCCATCGCCACCGGCAGCAGGACAATTTTCAGCGTCTGCAGGGTGCGGATATCCAGCGAACCGGCCTGCCAGAAGCGCAGCTGATCGTAGACGTCCGGGTTGAGCAGGGCGATGCCGTTGGACAGCCCCTCCAGTACCGCCGCGAGGGCGACCCCGGCGAGGGTGAGGCGCACCGGGCTCAGCTGGCCGCCGCCCTGACTGCCGGTGAAGGCCACCAGCAGCGAGGCGCAGAGCGCGCCGCAAAACGCCAGCAGCAGCTGTTCCTGCGGGGAGGTGATCCCGAACAGCGCCGCGCCGAGGACGATGGCGAAGCTGGCGCCGGAGTTGACCCCCAGCAGGCCGGGGTCGGCCAGCGGGTTACGGGTGAGCGTTTGCATCAGCGCGCCGGCGAGGCCGAGGGCGACGCCGGCCAGCAGACCGGCCAGGGTGCGCGGCAGGCGCGCGTCCAGCACGATGGTGCAGTCGGCGCTTTGACAGGTTCCGCTAAAGGCGGTGAATACCGTGCCGATCGGCAACGATTTGGCGCCGATGGTCAGGCTAAGCGCGGCGGCTAAGGCGAGTAACAGCAACAATCCGGGCACGGCGACAGAGCGTACCGCGGTCGTAGAAAACGACATAACTGACATCCCTGATATGATAATGATAGTAATTATCGTTATCGATTTTATTCAGCTATGGTAGCATGACCCACAGTAAAAAGGGTATTAAAAATAACGACAAGGCGCTGTAATGAACCGACAATCCTGGCTGCTCAACCTCAGCCTGCTGAAAACTCACCCGGCGTTTCGCGCCGTTTTTATCGCTCGCTTTATCTCTATTCTGTCGCTTGGCCTGCTGGGCGTGGCCATCCCGGTGCAGATCCAGATGATGACCCATTCGACCTGGCAGGTCGGGTTGTCGGTGACGCTGACCGGCGCGTCGATGTTTATTGGCCTGATGGTAGGGGGGGTACTGGCCGACCGCTATGAGCGCAAACGCCTGATCCTGCTGGCGCGCGGCACCTGCGGCGTGGGCTTTGTCGGCCTGTGTCTGAACGCCCTGCTGCCGGAGCCGTCGCTGGCGGCGATCTACCTGCTGGGGATCTGGGATGGGTTCTTCGCCTCGTTGGGGGTGACCGCGCTGCTGGCGGCGACGCCGGCGCTGGTGGGGCGGGAAAATCTGATGCAGGCCGGGGCCATCACTATGCTCACGGTGCGCCTGGGCTCGGTGATTTCGCCGATGATCGGCGGCCTGCTGCTGGCCTCCGGCGGCGTGGCCTGGAATTTCGGCCTGGCGGCGGCGGGGACCTTTATCACCACCTTAACCCTGCTGCGTCTGCCACAGCTGCCGCCGCCTCCGCGGCCGCGCGAGCATCCGCTGCGTGCCCTGCTGGCGGGGCTGACCTTCCTCTGCCAGAGTCCGCTTATCGGCGGGATTGCGCTGCTCGGCGGCCTGCTGACCATGGCCAGCGCGGTGCGGGTGCTCTATCCGGCGCTGGCCGGGAGCTGGCAGATGTCGGCCGGACAGATTGGCCTGCTGTACGCCGCGATTCCGCTCGGCGCGGCGCTGGGGGCGTTGACCAGCGGCCAGCTGGCCCAGACCGTGCGGCCGGGCGCGCTGATGCTGGCGACGACGGTGTGCTCCTTTGTCGCCATTGCGCTGTTCAGCCTGATGCCGCACTGGGCGTTGGGCGCGCTGTGCCTGGCGCTGTTTGGCTGGCTGAGCGCTATTAGCTCGCTGCTGCAGTACACCCTGATCCAGACCCAGACGCCGGAACATATGCTCGGGCGAATTAACGGTCTGTGGACCGCGCAGAACGTTACCGGCGACGCCATCGGCGCGGCGCTGCTCGGCGGGTTAGGGGCGGTGATGACGCCGGTCGCTTCCGCCAGCGCCAGCGGCTGGGCGCTGGCCCTCGTCGGCGTGCTGCTGGTGGGGCTGCTACGCGAGCTGCGCCGTTTCCAGCGCCCGGAAATAGTCAACGAAAGCTGAGTACGGTGCGATTGCCCGGTGGCGGCTGCGCCTTACCGGGCCTACGGTACTGGGGGCTCGGGCGTTGCAGGCCGGGCAAGCGCCGCGCCGCCCGGCAAGGTGTTCCGACCGCGTACCCGTCCTGATGCCCGGTGGCGGCTACGCCTTACCGGGCCTGGGGTCTGGCCTGGAGGGCGCAAGCATTGTAGGCCGGGCAAGCGCAGCGCCGCCCGGCAAAGCGTTCAGGCTGCATACCCGTCCCGATGGCACGGCCCGCGTTAGCCGAACAGGCTGGAGAGACGCTGGAGCACCAGCAGGGCGCTGTAGTAGTCAAGACGGAAGGTCTCGGTGCCCAGCGGGTAAACGCGTTTGCCTTCGACCGCCGGGAGATGCGCCAGCAGCGGGTTGGCGTAAATGGCATCGACATCTTTCTGGTCGCCGGCGAACAGGAACAGGCTCTGGCCGTTCAGACCGGCGGCCAGGTTCTCCCCGCCCAGCTGCACGATATCGTGGCGTTTGCCTTGACTATGGCTGGCGGGCAGGCCGCCCGGCAGCGTCGCCAGGCTAAAGCCCAGCTGTTCGAGCATCTGCCCCTGGGCCGATTCCGGCGTCCAGATATTGGCGCTGTGCGCGGCGGCGGTATAGACGAGGGCGGTGACCGGCTGCGGCGGCAGCTTCATTTTTTCTTTTAACGAAACGAGCTGTTTATTGAAGTCGGCGATGCGCGCGCTGGCCTGCTGCTCATGGCCGGTGATCTGCCCCAACTGGGTAAGCAGCGTTTGCCAGCTTTTATCGTCATAGTTGATGACCAGCGTCGGGGCGATCGTTTTGAGCTGATCGTACAGCGGCAGGGCGGAGTCGCCGCCGGTGGCGCTCACCAGGATCAGATCCGGCATCTGGGCGGCCACCGCTTCCGCGCTCGGTTCGCCGATGTACAGCCGCGTCAGCTTGCGGGCTTTGGCGACCTCACTCCACTGGCGCAGAAAGCCCTGGCTATCGGCCACGCGGTTGTTCGGGGTGGTGGCGCCGCTGGCGACCACCGGGGCGTCGATCGCCAGCAGCGAGCCGGTGAGGGTCACGCTGGTGGAGACAATGCGCAGCGGCTGGCTCGGCAGGGTGTGCGTCCCGTAGCTGTCGGTGACCTGGCGCGGCCAGTCCGCCGCCTGGGCTGAGGTAATTCCTAAAAACAACAGCATCCCGGCCAGCGCGCCGCGGCGGTAAAAAGAAGAGAAGTTCACGTCATCGCATCCTGATTCGAAGGGTAATAAATGCGTCTCATTTTCAACTTTGCGCCGACAGGATGCAAGCCAAAGTGGCGGCGCGATGACGTAACGCGGTTGACATGACGGGCAATACCTTTTAGGTTAGCCAACCAAAATACAAATGATAATTATTCGTAATATATTTATCGTTTTTGGAGGATGATATGGAAACGTCACTGGCTGAGGATGTACAGAAATCTACCCGGACCTTATCGCCGGACAGCTTCTTCTTTATGTCGCCGTACCGCAGTTTTAGCACCTCAGGCTGCTTCCGCCGCTTCTCATCGCCCGCCGACGGCGGCGATGCGCTGAATGGCGAGTTCCAGCAGCAGATGGCCGCCGCCTTTGCCGAGGCCCGGGCGGCGGGGATCCGCAAGCCGGTGATGGTTGGGGCCATCCCGTTCGACACCTGTCAGCCTTCCGAGCTCTATATCCCGGAGCGCTGGGAAGCGTTCTCGCGCCCGGAAAAACAGCGTTCCGCCCGCTATGCCGCGCCGCTGGAGGCGATGGAGGTGGTGGAGCGCCGGGAGATCCCGGAACAGGATGCGTTTTTGGCCATGGTGGAACGCGCCGCCGCGCTGACCGCCACGCCGGAAGTGGACAAAGTGGTGCTATCACGACTTATCGATATCACCACCCGCGATCCTGTCGATAGCGGCGCCCTGATGGAGCGACTGATCGCCCAGAACCCCGCCAGCTTCAACTTCCATGTGCCGCTCTCCGACGGCGGCGTGCTGCTGGGCGCCAGCCCGGAGCTGCTGCTGCGTAAAGAAGGACCGCACTTCAGCTCGCTGCCGCTGGCCGGCTCCGCCCGCCGCCAGCCGGACGATGTGCTGGACCGCGAAGCGGGCAACAGGCTGCTGGCGTCCGGCAAAGATCGCCACGAGCATGAACTGGTGACCCAGGCGATGAAGAACGTGCTGGGCCCGCGCAGCAGCCAGCTGTCGCTGCCGGCATCGCCGCAGCTGATCACCACCCCGACGCTCTGGCATCTGGCGACGCCGATCGAGGGCACGGCGCTGGCGGAAGAAAACGCCATGTCGCTGGCCTGCCTGCTGCACCCGACTCCGGCGCTGAGCGGCTTCCCGCACCAGGCGGCGAAGCGCCTGATTGCCGACCTGGAACCCTTCGACCGCCAGCTGTTCGGCGGCATCGTCGGCTGGTGTGACGATGAAGGCAACGGCGAATGGGTGGTGACCATCCGCTGCGCGCGTCTGCAGCAGCGTACGCTGCGCCTGTTTGCCGGCGCGGGCATCGTTCCGGCCTCCTCGCCGCTGGGCGAATGGCGCGAAACCGGCGTCAAACTGACCACCATGCTTAACGTATTTGGCTTGAATTAAGAGGCAAGGATGATTGCATTTACCCGTTGGCCGGATGAGTTCGCGGCCCGCTATCGCCAAAAAGGCTACTGGCAGGATCTGCCATTAACCAATCTGATCACCCGTCACGCGGAAAACGACGCCGTGGCGATTATCGATGGCGATCGACACATTAGCTACCGCCAGTTTAACCAGCGGGTGGACAACCTTGCCTGCTCTCTGCAGCGTCAGGGACTGAAGCGCGGGGAAACCGCGCTGGTGCAGCTGGGCAACGTCGCCGAGTTTTACATCACCTTCTTCGCGCTGCTGCGCATCGGCGTCGCGCCGGTGAACGCGTTGTTCAGCCACCAGCGCAGCGAGCTTAACGCCTACGCCGCGCAGATTAAACCGGCGCTGCTGATCGCCGACCGCGAGCACGCGCTGTTTGCCGACGATAGCTTTCTTCACGCGTTTATCGCTGAACATCCTTCCCTGCGCGTCGCGCTGCTGCGTAACGACGGCGGCGAGCGCGATCTGGCGACGGAGATTAACCGCCCGGCGGATAACTTTATCGCTAACCCAACCCCTGCCGACGAAGTGGCCTTTTTCCAGCTCTCCGGCGGCAGCACCGGGACGCCGAAGCTGATCCCGCGTACCCATAACGACTACGACTACAGCATTCGCCGCAGCAACGAGATCTGCGGGATTAACGCTGAGACGCGCTACCTCAACGCGCTGCCGGCGGCGCATAACTATGCGATGAGCTCCCCGGGGTCGCTGGGCGTATTCCTCGCCGGCGGGCGAGTGATCCTTGCCGCCGACCCCAGCGCCACCCTCTGTTTCCCGCTGATTGAAAAACATCAGATCAACGTCGCCTCGCTGGTGCCGCCGGCGGTCAGCCTGTGGCTGCAGGCGATCCATGAATGGGGCGGCAATGCCCAGCTGCAGTCGCTGCAGCTGCTGCAGGTCGGCGGCGCGCGCCTGTCGGCGACCCTTGCCGCGCGCATCCCGGCGGAAATTGGCTGCCAGCTGCAGCAGGTGTTCGGCATGGCGGAGGGGCTGGTGAATTACACCCGCCTTAACGACAGCCCTGAGCGGATCATTCATACCCAGGGCTGCCCGATGTGCCCGGATGATGAAGTGTGGGTGGCGGATGCCGACGGCAACCCGCTGCCGCGCGGCGAAGTGGGCCGCCTGATGACCCGCGGGCCGTACACCTTCCGCGGCTACTACAACAGCCCGCAGCATAACGCGGAAGCCTTTGACGCCGACGGCTTCTACTGCTCCGGCGATCTGATATCGATCGATGAAGACGGGTATATCACCGTCCAGGGCCGGGAAAAAGACCAGATCAACCGTGGCGGCGAGAAGATCGCCGCCGAAGAGATCGAAAACCTGCTGCTGCGCCATGAGGCGGTGATCCACGCCGCGCTGGTCAGCATTGAAGACAACCTGCTGGGCGAGAAGAGCTGCGCTTACCTGGTGGCGACCTCGCCGCTGCGCGCCGTCGCGGTGCGCCGCTTCCTGCGCGAGCAGGGGGTGGCTGAATTTAAACTGCCGGACCGCGTGGAGTGCGTTGCCGCGCTGCCGCTGACGCCGGTGGGCAAAGTCGATAAGAAACAATTACGTCAGTGGCTGGCCGAAGGCAAGCTGGGCTGAAGGAGAACAGAAAATGGCAATCCCTAAATTACAGGCTTACGCGCTGCCGGAAGCCAGCGATATCCCGGCGAACAAAGTCAGCTGGGCCTTTGAGCCCTCCCGCGCCGCGCTGCTGATCCACGATATGCAGGAGTATTTCCTCAATTTCTGGGGCGAAAACAGCGCGATGATGGAGAAAGTGGTGGCCAATATCGCCGCCCTGCGCGACTTCTGCAAACAGAACGGCATTCCGGTGTACTACACCGCCCAGCCGAAAGAGCAGAGCGATGAAGATCGCGCGCTGCTGAATGATATGTGGGGGCCGGGGCTGACCCGTTCGCCGGAGCAGCAGCAGGTGATTGCCGCCCTGGCGCCGGATGAAGACGACACCGTGCTGGTGAAATGGCGCTACAGCGCGTTTCATCGCTCGCCGCTGGAGGCGATGCTGAAGGAGAGCGGCCGCGACCAGCTGATCATCACCGGCGTGTATGCCCATATCGGCTGCATGACCACCGCCACCGACGCCTTTATGCGTGATATCAAACCGTTCTTTGTCGCCGACGCGCTGGCGGACTTCAGCCGCGAAGAGCACCTGATGGCGCTGAAATACGTCGCCGGCCGCTCCGGCCGCGTGGTGATGACCGAAGCGCTGTTGCCGCTGCCGGCCTCCAAAGCGGCGCTGCGCGCGCTGATCCTGCCGCTGCTCGACGAATCCGATGAACCGCTGGATGATGAAAACCTGATCGACTACGGTCTGGATTCGGTGCGGATGATGGCCCTGGCCGCCCGCTGGCGCAAAGTGCACGGTGATATCGACTTCGTGATGCTGGCGAAAAACCCGACCATCGACGCCTGGTGGGCGCTGCTTTCCCGCGAGGTGCGATAATGGCGGCGCTGGATTTTCGCGGTCAGACCGTGTGGGTGACCGGCGCAGGTAAAGGGATCGGTTATGCCACCGCGCTGGCTTTTGTGGAGGCCGGCGCCAACGTCACTGGTTTCGACCTCACCTTTGACGGCGAACGCTACCCGTTTGCGACCGAAACGCTGGACGTCGCCGATGCCGACCGGGTGCGCGAGGTGTGCAGCCGCCTGTTGGCGAACACCGAGCGGTTAGACGTGCTGGTGAACGCCGCCGGGATCCTGCGCATGGGCGCCACCGACCAGCTAAGCGCGGAAGACTGGCAGCAGACCTTCGCGGTCAACGTCGGCGGGGCGTTCAACCTGTTTCAGCAGACGATGGCCCGGTTCCGTCGCCAGCGGGGCGGGGCCATCGTCACCGTCGCCTCCGATGCCGCGCACACGCCGCGCATCGGCATGAGCGCCTATGGCGCCTCGAAGGCGGCGCTGAAAAGCCTGGCGCTGACCGTCGGCCTTGAGCTGGCGGGCAGCGGGGTGCGCTGTAATCTGGTCTCGCCGGGCTCTACCGATACCGATATGCAGCGCACGCTGTGGGTCAGCGACGATGCGGAGCAGCAGCGGATCCGCGGTTTCGGCGAGCAGTTTAAGCTCGGCATCCCGCTGGGTAAGATTGCCCGCCCGCAGGAGATCGCGAATACCATTCTGTTCCTCGCCTCTGCTCATGCCAGCCATATCACCCTGCAGGATATCGTGGTGGACGGCGGCTCGACGCTGGGGGCGTAAATGGCCTGGAAACGAGCGCTCACGCTGGCGGCGCTGAACGCCAGCAGCGAAAACACCCTGGTGGCGCATCTGGGGATCGTCTACACCCGGCTGGAGGCGGGGCTGCTGGAGGCGGAGATGCCGGTGGATGCCCGCACCCATCAGCCGTTTGGCCTGCTGCACGGCGGCGCTTCAGCGGCGCTGGCGGAGACGCTGGGGTCGATGGCCGGCTGGCTGATGACCGACGAGGGGCAGTGCGTGGTCGGCACCGAGCTGAACGCCACCCATCACCGGGCGGTCTCCAGCGGGAAAGTGCGCGGCGAGTGCCGCCCGCTGCATCTTGGCCGGCAGAGCCAGAGCTGGGAGATTGTGGTGTATGACGAGAAGGGACGGCGCTGCTGCACCTGTCGTCTGGGCACCGCGGTGCTGGGCTAAGAAGCCACGCTTTCCCCGGCTTGCGCTGCGCTTAGCCGGGCTACGTATCGGCGCAATGGGTAGCCCGGATAAGGCGCAGCGCGCCGCCATCCGGGAATATCCCTGCTCGGCTGTACTTAGCAGGGCTACGGTTTCTGGGTCAGGAAGCCGCTGTTTCCCCGGCTTGCGCTGCGCTGAGCCGGACTACGTATCGGCGCAATGGGTAGCCCGGATAAGGCGCAGCGCGCCGCCATCCGGGAATATCCCCGCTCGGCTGTACTTAGCAGGGCTACGGTTTCTGGGTCAGGAAGCCGCTGTTTCCCCGGCTTGCGCTGCGCTTAGCCGGACTACGGATCTGTAGGTCGGGTAAGGCGTTAGCCGCCACCCGACAAACAAACGGCACCGTTCACGATAATCCTTTCATTCATTTTCCTGCCTTAAGTGATCTCGCTAGCAATGTGAGACAAATCTCTGTGGGTGGACGGCATCTGCGCTGTTTCGATGTTGTTAAATTCTGCGTTGTGTTCTAGAAACAAACTGTAACATCCTGATTACCCTACCGGTGGACCACAACAATGAATAATTCAGGGAAATACCTTATCTGGGCACTGCTCTCCGTGATCGGAGCCTTTGCCCTCGGCTACATTGCTTTAAACCGGGGTGAGCAGATCAACGCGCTGTGGATTGTCGTCGCGGCAGTCTGCGTTTATCTGATCGCGTATCGTTTTTACGGCCTGTATATCGCCAAAACCGTGCTCGGCGTCGACCCGACGCGCATGACGCCCGCGGTGCGGCATAACGATGGCCTCGACTATGTCCCGACTGACAAAAAAGTGCTGTTCGGTCACCATTTTGCCGCCATCGCCGGCGCGGGGCCGCTGGTGGGTCCGGTGCTCGCCGCGCAGATGGGCTATCTGCCGGGGATGATCTGGATCCTCGCCGGCGTAGTGCTGGCCGGGGCGGTGCAGGACTTTATGGTGCTGTTCGTTTCCACCCGTCGCGACGGCCGTTCGCTGGGCGAGCTGGTGAAAGAGGAGATGGGGGCGACCGCCGGGGTGATTGCCCTGGTGGCGACCTTTATGATCATGGTGATCATCCTCGCGGTGCTGGCGATGATCGTGGTGAAAGCGCTGACCCACAGCCCGTGGGGAACCTATACCGTGGCCTTTACCATTCCGCTGGCGCTGTTTATGGGGATCTATATTCGCTATCTGCGCCCGGGGCGCATTGGCGAAGTGTCGGTGATTGGGCTGGTATTGCTGGTGTTCGCCATTATCTCCGGCGGCTGGGTAGCGGAAAGCCCGACCTGGGCGCCGTTCTTTGACTTTACCGGCGTCCAGCTCACCTGGATGCTGGTGGGCTACGGCTTTGTCGCCGCGGTGCTGCCGGTCTGGCTGCTGCTCGCCCCGCGCGACTACCTCTCCACCTTCCTGAAAATCGGCACTATCGTCGGTTTGGCGATCGGCATTCTGATTATGCGTCCGACCCTGACCATGCCGGCGCTGACCAAATTTATCGACGGTACTGGCCCGGTATGGACTGGCAACCTGTTCCCGTTCCTGTTTATCACCATCGCTTGCGGCGCGGTGTCGGGCTTCCACGCCCTGATTGCCTCCGGTACCACGCCGAAGATGCTGGCGAATGAAAATCAGGCCTGCTTTATCGGCTACGGCGGCATGCTGATGGAATCCTTCGTGGCGATTATGGCGCTGGTGGCCGCCTGTATCATTGACCCGGGCGTCTACTTCGCGATGAACAGCCCGATGGCGGTGCTGGCGCCGGCGGGAACCACCGATGTGGTGGCGTCGGCGGCGCAGGTGGTGAGCGGTTGGGGCTTTGCGATTACCCCGGAAACGTTGACGCATATCGCGAATGAGGTGGGCGAGCAGTCCATCATCTCCCGCGCCGGCGGGGCGCCTACGCTGGCGGTGGGCATGGCCTACATTCTCCACGGCGCGCTGGGCGGGTTGATGGACGTCTCGTTCTGGTACCACTTCGCCATTCTGTTTGAAGCGCTGTTTATCCTGACGGCGGTGGATGCCGGCACCCGTGCGGCGCGCTTTATGCTGCAGGATCTGCTGGGGGTGATCTCCCCGAACCTGAAGCGTACTGACTCGTTACCGGCTAACCTGCTGGCGACGGCGCTGTGCGTGCTGGCGTGGGGCTACTTCCTCCATCAGGGAGTGGTCGATCCGCTGGGCGGCATTAACACCCTGTGGCCGCTGTTCGGTATCGCCAACCAGATGCTGGCGGGGATGGCGCTGATGCTCTGCGCAGTGGTGCTGTTCAAGATGAAACGTCAGCGCTATGCGTGGGTGGCGCTGGTGCCGACGGCCTGGCTGCTGATCTGTACCCTCACCGCCGGCTGGCAGAAGGCCTTCAGCCCGGACAATAAAGTGGGCTTCCTGGCGATTGCCAACAAGTTCCAGGCGATGATCGACAGCGGCAAAATCCCGGCGCAGTACACCGAGTCGCAGCTGGCGCAGCTGGTGTTTAACAACCGTCTCGATGCCGGGCTGACCATCTTCTTTATGATCGTGGTGGTGGTGCTGGCGCTGTTCTCGATAAAAACCGCGCTGGCGGCGCTGAAAGAGAATAAACCGACGGCGAAAGAGACACCGTATGAGCCAATGCCTGAAAACCTGGACGCGATAGTGACCCAGGCGAAAGGGGCGCATTAACCTGTGTGCCGGGTGGCGGCTTCGCCTTACCCGGCGTACTTTTTCTGTGAGATCAGAATTATGTTCGACACCCTTTCCAAAGCAGGTAAGTACCTGGGCCAGGCCGCCAAAATGATGATTGGCGTGCCGGATTACGACAACTACGTCGAGCACATGCGCGTCAACCATCCGGATCAGACGCCAATGACCTACGAAGCATTTTTCCGCGAACGCCAGGACGCCCGCTACGGCGGCAAGGGCGGGGCGAAGTGCTGTTAACCCTCTTTCGGCAGATAGAGGCTGATCTGCTCCTGCTTACAGCCGTAGAGCGCCGCCAGCTTCTCGCGGGTGCGCTTCTGCGGACGGGAGTCCAGCGCTTCCAGCTGTGACACGGCGGACTGGCTGATGCCGAGCTTTTCGGCGACCTCCTGCTGGGACATCCCGCGCAGGATGCGCCACGCAGCCTGCAGGCTGACGTTTTCTTTATGCATCACGTCGCATACTTGGCCTGGCAGCATGACGTTATCATAGATGTCTGATTCATAAGGAATATCTTCCCAGTCGCTTTCATCCTCGTCGTCGTACTCCAGCAGAGCCAGGCGCATACGAAAGTAATCACTGTAAGGAATGACGACATACTGATCTTTTCCTTCTTCATCCTTGATGTACTGAATAGTCATATTCGGCATGCTCCTCATGCAGGTAGGTGGTGGTGGTTCGGCGTTCAACCGCCACTATCGATTTTAGAAAATGGCTTATCTGCCGTTTTTGACCAGACAATCTTCATCCGTACCTCCACTGTACGACCACACAAAATATAAGGAAATAATAAGACTATTAGATAAATTCCGAATTTCTTATGGGGTAGGGTAGAGCGGAGAAAAAACGCAGGTAAGCGGCAAAACGCAACCCGTCGAGGCGGCTCGAAAAGGCCTCTGCCGGGCGACAGAGGCTTGCAGAAAATGTGCGATCAGGCGTTCAAACCGCCATCCACGTCCAGCCCGGTGCCGGAGATCTGCCCGGCGGCCGGGCTGGCGAGGAAGGTGACCGCCGCGGCGATGTCTTCCGGCTGGCCGTAGTGACCTAACGCAATAAGTTGACGCTGGGCATCGGCCTGCTCGCCGTTTTCCGGGTTCATATCGCTGTTGGTCGGGCCGGGATGGACGAGGTTAACGGTGATCCCGCGGGGGCCTAAATCGCGCGCCAGGCCGCGGGTAAGGGAGTTGAGGGCGGACTTGGTCATCGAGTAAACCGCGATGCCCGGCTGCGCCACGCGGTTAGCCAGACAGCTGCCGATGTTGATGATGCGCCCGCCGTCTGACATATGCACCAGCGCCTCCTGGATGGCGATAACCACCCCACGAATATTGACGTTGATAAGCGCGTCGATGTCCGCCAGCGTCATGGACTCCAGCGGGCCGCCGCGCGCGATCCCGGCGTTGTTGACCAGAATGTCCAGCCCGCCGAGGGAACGCGCCGCATGGGTGACGGCATCCTGAATCGCCTGCGCGCTGGCGCTGTCGGCCTGCACCGCTTCACCGTGCCGGCCCAGCGCTTTTATTTCATCGGCGACCGCCTGGGCTTTATCGGCCGATTTTTCATACGTAATAACCACATCGGCGCCGGCGCGCGCCAGCGACAGGGCGATAGCCCGACCCAACCCACGGCTGGCGCCGGTAACCAGCGCCTTCTTACCTGTTAAATCGATCTGCATGATGACCTCGTTGCGAGAGTGGTGAGAATCATCATTAGGTATAGACGGTCGGGGTGATTAACGGCTGAAGTATTCCACCTTCTCAAACGCCGCGCGCAGAACCTCAGGGGTTAACGTCACCGGTAAATAGTGAATCGACTCGCCCGGGCGCAGGGTATGGGCAATGACCCGGTCAAGCTCTGCGCGGTTATTGATATCGACCTCCAGCGCCGCCAGCGTCGCCGGCAGGTTAAAGCGCTGCCAGGCCTGCACCAGCTGCGCCAGGACCTCATCCTGACCGAGCAGGGCGCTTTGCACCAGAATGCCGTAGGCCACCTTGGTGCCGTGGAGGAATTTATCCGTCTGCGGCAGCACCGTCAGCCCGTTATGCACCGCGTGGGCGGCGGCGACCCGGGTGTAACGTTCCCCCAGCCCGCCAACCATCCCGCCGCCGGCGATAACCGCATCCACCACATCGCGAAACGCCTGGCTCAGCTCGCCGCGGCGCTGGTCCGCCAGCGCCGTTTCGCTGCTGGCCAGCAGCACGTCGCGGATCGCCAGCGCGCCGTTAATCCCCAGCCGCACGGTGAGCGGCAGCGCCTCCGGCTGCGGCGCCAGCACCACTGCCTCGTACCATTTGGCTAAGGTGTCGCCAATGCCCGCCAGCAGGTACTCCGCCGGGGCGTTGAGAATGATGCGCGGCTCGACCAGCACCAGGAAATTCGCGTCATCGAAGATCTCAAAATTCAGGGCCTGTCCGGCGTCGCTGTACCACACCGACAGCGGCGTCCATGCCGCGCAGGTGGCGGCGATGGTCGGGATGGCCACCAGCGGAACCCCCAGGCGGCGGGCCAGCACTTTCGCGCTGTCGAGCAGCGCGCCGCCGCCTACGCCAATCACTACCGCCCGATCGTCACCTGAGGCCTGCGCCAGCGCCGCCACATCGCGTTCGCTGCAGTGGCCGGTAAAGCGGATCTTTTTTGCCTCCGGCAGGTGGAAGGCCGCCGGCAGAAAAGGTTCGGCGCCGGCCAGGGCGCGCTCGCCATAGACCCACACCGCCCGCGATAGCTGGTCGGCGTTAAAAAAATCGCTTAGCCGCTGAAGGCTGCCAGGGTGGGAGAAATAGTTGGCCGGGCCGGGCACGACGCGGATCTCGCTGTTGCTCATGAAAGCTGTCCTTATAGGTGTTGGGCTAACCTGATGTTATGTCTGGACATCCAGATGGCTAATATTATTTCGTTGTATCTTATGCTTTTTACGCAGTTGTCAGCCAGCGGCGGCTATGAAAAATTCGTTAAATCAGAAGATTAATTGCCGCACGGGAGCAGTGATGAGCGCGAATCGCCTTGAGATGCATAACATTAGCCTGGCCTTCTCCGGCTTTCAGGCGCTGAACAAGGTAGCCTTCACCCTTCATGGCGGGTCGGTGCATGCCCTGACCGGCGCCAACGGCGCGGGTAAGTCGACGCTGATGGCGGTACTGTGCGGCACCCACGCCCATTATCAGGGCGAAGTGACGATCAATAACCAGCCGGTCACCATTCGTTCGCCGCGGGATGCCAAACAGCTGGGGATCCACCTGGTGCAGCAGGAGGTGGACGTGGCGCTGGTGCCGGGCCTGAGCATTGCCGAAAACATCATGCTGGACAGGCTGGCGGAGCCGGGGACGACCTTCCGCTGGTCGCGGGTTCGGCAGCTGGCGCGCGAGGCGCTGGCGCAGCTGGACGTGGCGCTGGACGTCAGGCGCTCTATTGACAGCTGCACGCTCGCCGAAAAACAGCAGATCCTGCTGGCCCGCGCCCTGTCGCACCATTGCCGCTTTCTGATCCTCGATGAACCCACCGCGCCGCTGGATCAGCATGAAAGCGAACGCCTGTTTGCGGTGGTACGCCGTCTGCAGCAGCAGGGGATCGGGGTGGTGTTTATTTCGCACCGCATCCACGAGCTGAAGGCGATCTGCGACACCCTGACGGTGCTGCGCGACGGGCGTCTGATTGAGAGCGGCCCGATGGCGCCGCTGAGCGGGGAACAGATTGTCGAAAAGATGCTGGGCCACGAGCTGAGCGATATCTTCCCGCCGCCGCGTCCGCCGCACGGTGAAGACGTGCTGCTGCAGGTGGAAGGGCTGCACGATGAGGCGCTGCTGCAGGATATCTCGCTGCGCCTGCGTAAGGGGGAAATTCTGGGGATCGCCGGGCTGGCCGGGGCGGGCAAAACCGAGCTGTGCAAAGCGCTGTTCGGCGCCAGCAAAAGCCGGGTGCAGCGCGGCGAGCTGAACGGCCAGCCGTGGCGGCCGCGGGATCCCGCCGACTCGGTGGGGCGCGGCCTGGCGCTGGTCCCGGAGGAGCGGCGCAAAGAGGGCATTTTCATCGAAGAGCCGATCGCGATGAACCTGGCGGTCAGCGCCGATAACCACTTTTCGCGCTGGAGCCTGTTCGGCCATCGCCAGGCCTGGCGCTGGGCGGAGGAGGTGATAGCCCGCCTCGGCGTGCGCGCCACCGGTCCCGGTCAGACGCTGCGCCGTCTGTCCGGCGGCAATCAGCAGAAGGTGGCCATTGGCAAATGGTTGCGCGGCGATGCCAACGTTTTGATTTTTGACGAACCGACCAAAGGGGTCGATGTGAAAGCGAAAACCGATCTGTTCATGCTGATCGATGGTCTGGCGCGGGAAGGCAAAGGGGTGATTTATGCCTCGGGTGAATTCGCCGAGCTGGTCGGTTTATGCGACCGCATCTGCGTACTATGGGACGGACGGATCGTGGCGGAGATCCCCGGCGCGGAAGCCCGGGAAGAGACACTGCTTTATTATTCAACCGGAGGAGCGGCAGCGTGAGCAAGGCCCTGGCAGTGAACGCGACGGTATCGGGCCGTCAGCGATTTTTTGATTTTCTCTATAAGTGGGGCATGTTGCTGACCGTGGTGCTGCTGGTGGCGGTCTTTGGCTTCGCCTCGGACAACTTCCTTGACCCGTTCAACATCATCAACATTCTGCGCTCGATAGCCATCGTGACGGTGATTGCCATTGGGGTGTCGATTTCCCTCACCATCGGTGGCTTCGATCTGTCCGTCGGATCGACGGCGTCGCTGGCCAACGCCCTGGTGATCTCCCTGTTTGTCTGGCACGGCCTGGGGACCACCGAAGCCATTCTGATCACCCTCGCGCTCTGCACCCTGGTGGGGTTGTTTAACGCCTTTCTGATCGTGGTGCTGCGCATCCCCGACATGCTCGCCACCCTGGCCAGCCTGTTTGTGATTCAGGGGGTGGCAATGACATACAGCTACGGCGGGTCGATTACCGAAAACATGGTGCTGCCGAGCGGCGAGATGGCAGAAGGCACCATCCCGGCGGCGTTTGGCGCGCTGGGCCAGGTGCCGACCATCGTCATCATCATGCTGGTGGTGACGCTGGTCGCCCAGCTGGCGCTGTCGTTCACCACCCACGGCCGGCGGATGTACGCCATCGGCGGCAACCCGGAGGCGGCGCGGCTCTCCGGCCTGCGGATCACGCGTTATAAAGTGGCGGCGTACGTGATTGCCTCGCTGCTGGCCGGGCTCGGCGGCATTCTGCTGGCCTCGCGTATCGGATCGTCGCAGGTTAACGCCGGCGGCGGCTATCTGATGGACGCGGTGGCGGCGGCCTGGATCGGCTTTTCGCTGGCCGGTTCCGGCAAGCCGAACGCCCTGGGGACGCTGGTGGGGGCGGTGATCCTCGGCGTGCTCTCCAACGGGCTGGTGATGCTCTCGGTGCCGTATTACGCGATGGACATTATTAAAGGGCTGGTACTGGCTGGCGCGCTGGCACTGACCTATTTTCAGCGCCGTACTTAACATTTTACAGGGTAAACCGCATGAAAAAGATCGCACTCTCTCTCATTACGCTGGGTCTGCTGCAGTCGACGGCGGCGCTGGCCACCGCCCCGACGCCGGTGCCGGCGGCCATTGCCGAACACAATGGCCCGATCCGCATTGCAGTGATCCGCAACCTGGGGTCTGACGATAACACCACCCAGTTTGTCGCCGGGGCGCTGCAGGAAGGCAAAAAGCTCGGTTTCAAAATCAGCACCTTCCTGAGCAACGGCGATGACGCCAAATTCCAGGACTTCGTCAACCAGGCGATCAGCCAGAAATACGACGGCATTATTCTCTCCCAGGGGCGTGACCCCTATTCGACGGCCCTGGTGAAGAAGGCGGTGGACGCCGGGATCAAAGTGGCGGTGTTCGATACCGCGGTGAGCGGCGAGATCCCCGGCGTGACGGTCAGCCAGCAGGATGACGCCTCACTGACCGATCTCTCCTTTGGCCAGCTGGTGAAAGACTTCAACGGCAAAGCCAACATCGTCAAGCTGTGGGTGGCGGGTTTCCCGCCAATGGAGCGCCGTCAGGCGGCTTACCAGACACTGCTGAAGCAAAACCCGGGGATTAAAGAGCTGGAGTCGATCGGCGCCGTTTCGTCCGATGTGCAGGGAGATACCGCTAACAAGGTGGGGGCGATCCTCGCCAAATATCCGAAAGGGAAAATCGACGCTATCTGGGGCACCTGGGATGCCTTTAGCCAGGGGGCCTATAAGGCGCTGAAAGAGAACGGCCGCACCGAGATCAAACTCTACAGTATTGATATTTCCAACCAGGATCTGCAGCTGATGCGCGAAGCCGGCAGCCCGTGGAAGGTGAGCGTGGCGGTGGATCCGAAGCTTATCGGCGCGACCAACGTGCGGCTGATCGCCAATAAGATCGCCGGCGAGCCGACGCCGGCCACCTACGACTTCAAGGCGGCGGCGATCCCGCAGGCGCTGCTGGCGGCCCAGCCGGGGGCGGTGAACGTGGCCACGCTGGGGAAAATCATTCCGGGCTGGGGCCAGACGGAAGACTTTATCGCGCCGTGGTTTGCGACGCTGGAAGCGAAAAACAAATAAAACGAAGCCGGGTGGCGGCGGGGGCGGCCTGTTGCCCTTTCCCACAGGGAGAGGGGGAAAACCAACAGCGCCCTTAGGCCCGGTAAGCGCAGCGCCACCGGGCGAAAGGAATTCCCTATGTCAGCATTACCTTCCCCAGAATACAGCCGCAATATGCGGCTGATCGGCCATAGCGACCAGGGCGGTCGTCCGGACGGCGTCCAGCTGATGGTGCATCGCGGATTCGCCTATATTGGCCATATGGTGTCGCAGGGTTTTTCCGTGGTCGATGTTCGCGATCCGACCCGGCCCACCACGGTCAACTATATTGCCGCGCCGCCGGGCACCTGGAACGTGCACCTCCAGACGCATGACGATCTGCTGCTGGTGATCAACGCCCGGGATCTGTTTGCCGATGCCCGTTTTGCCGATGAGAAGGTGTACTACACCCGCTCGGTGGGTGACACGGTCAGCGATGTGCAGGACAACGGCTGGAGCGCCGGGCTGCGCGTGTTTGATATCTCCACGCCGGATAAGCCGTGTGAAATTGGCTTTCTGTCGCTGAGCGGTATCGGCATTCACCGCATCTGGTACGTCGGCGGCCGCTGGGCGTATGTGTCCGCGCTGATCGACGGTTTTACCGACTACATCTTCCTGACCATCGATCTGGCCGATCCGCGTAAACCGCAGGTTGCCGGGCGCTGGTGGCTGCCGGGGATGCACCAGGCGGGCGGTGAAACACCGGACTGGCCGCAGGGTAAACGCTATGCGCTGCACCACGCCATTATTGCCGGGGATACCGCCTACGGCAGCTGGCGCGACGGCGGCCTGACGCTGCTGGATGTCAAAGACCGTACCCAGCCGACGCTGATCAGCCATCGCAACTGGAGCCCGCCGTTCGGCGGCGGAACGCATACCGCGCTGCCGCTGCCGGATCGCGATCTGCTGGTGGTGCTGGATGAAGCGGTGCTCGACAATCAGGAGGACGGCGAGAAGTTGATCTGGCTGTTTGATATTCGCGAGCCGGCGAACCCGGTGAGTATCTCAACTTTCCCACAGCCTGACGAAATCGACTATGCGGCGAAAGGGGCGCACTTCGGGCCGCATAACCTGCATGAGAACCGGCCGGGGAGCTTTGTCAGCTCAACGCTTATCTTCGCCACCTATCAGAATGCCGGCGTACGGGCGTACGATATTTCCAACCCGTATCGTCCGCTGGAGACCGGGGCGCTGGTGCCGGCTGCTCCTGAGAGGATGATGGATACCCGTCCCGGCCGCCCGCGGGTGATCCAGTCCTGCGATGTGTTTGTCGATGCGCAGGGCATTATCTACAGCACCGATTACAACGGCGGGCTGTCGGTGATTGAGTATCTGGGGTGAGGGCAAGGTAAACGCAAAAAGGCAATGACAATTGCCTTTTTCTGGCTGATGACAAACCTGTTTCGTTATTGTGCTCGCATGTCTGCCGGGTGGCGGCTTTCGCCTTACCCGGCCTACAAAAGACTGCAATATCAAACCGTCATGCGGTTATCTGTAGGCCCGCGCAAGCGCAGCGCCGCCGGGCAATCCCAGAAGAATGCACTTTTTAGGCTTTGCTCCCTCTCCCAGAGGAGAGGGCTGGGGAGAGGGCAACAGGCCGCGCTCAGCTGTACTGGCGCACCCGCGCCAGCAGCTCGTCGACGCTGTCGATACGCTCGGCCAATACGATCAGCGCTTTGCCCAGGGTAATGGCGTGGCGCAGGCACTCATGCCGCATAGCGTCATCCTGGATAGTGTCGATATCCGCGACGTGCGACAGCCCGACGCTGCGGCGGATCAGTTCGCTGCCGCAGAAGCCGACCGCGTCCGCCCAGACCTTTTTCAGAAAGGCGGAGGCGTAGCCGGGGTAAGCCAGCGCCGCGTCGCGGGTTTTCTCCGCCGCCAGCGCCTGGAAGCGCTCGGCAAAGGTGGTCCACAGCTGGTGGATGTCGTTCAGCCGCTGCTCGCGCGCGGCGGCGGCGTCGCGAATGCCGAGCTGGCCCGGCAGGCCGCAGTAGTTCAGCAGCAGGTTGCCGATGGCGGTGCCGATATCGAAGCCGATGGGGCCGAAGTAGCCGAACTCGGCGTCGATGGCCTTCAGGCTGCCTTCGGCAACGAAAATCGACCCGCTGTGGATATCGCCGTGCAGCAGCGCTTCCGCATGGGCAAAGAAACGGTGCTTCAGCGCCGCCACCGCCAGCTTAAGCTGGGCGTCGTCGCGCAGGGCGGCGACATCGGCCTCCAGCTCCGCCGGGTAGTTATTGCGCGCGTGGATCTGATACGGGTCGTTAAAGAACAGATCCTCGGTGATCTCGCACATCGCCGGGTTAATAAACTGCGCCACCTGCGCCTTTTTCTCGTGGGGATGGAGATAGAAATCGCTGGTATGAAACAGCACCTGCGCCAGATAGTCGCCAAGCTGGCGGGCCGCCTGAGGGTAGTAGACGTTAGCGATAAGCTCCCCGCGCCAGATGCGGTGGTCAGAAAGATCTTCCATCACCATCACCGCCAGTTCGGGATCAAAGTGATGGATTTTTACCGTGTGCTGCGGGCTGTGCTGATAGTGGGCGACCAGGGTCTGCGCTTCCAGACGGGCGCGGTCAAGGGTCAGCGGCCAGGATTCGCCGACGCAGCGCACGTAGGGCAGGGCCTGTTTGACGATCGCCCGGCTGACGCCCTGGCGATCGAACACTTTAAACACCAGATTGAGGTTGCCATCGCCCACTTCCTGCGCGCTGACCAGCTCAGATGGGTTGTCGATGCCGGCGAACTGCTGCGCGTAAGCCACGGCGTCGTGGGCGGTGAAGGTATGGTATTGCGACATTGCCTCGATCCTCGAATTCTGATTAAGCCGTTCAGACGTCTATACTTCTGGATTTCATCCTGACACAATGTGATACAACAACGCAACAGGGATTTAACGACATGCAGACATTACAGACCACCAGCCTGCGGGTGAGTGAAAATCAGCTTTTTATTCTCGACCAGCAGGCCTTGCCGCAGGAAAAACGCTGGCTGGCGGCGGATAACGTTGCGCTGCTGGTGGACCATATTCACGCCCTGCGGGTGCGCGGCGCGCCGTTGATTGGCCTGTCCGCCAGCCTGCTGCTGGCCCTGCTGGCCCAGCGCGGCCTGAGCCGGGATGAACTCCAGCAGGCGCTGGAGACGCTGCGCGCGGCGCGGCCGACGGCGGTCAACCTGATGAATAATCTGGATCGCATGAAGCAGGCGCTGGCCCGGGAGGATTACCCGCAGGCGCTGGAAGCGGAAGCCCTGCGTCTGGTCGAAGAAGATAAACAGCTGTGCGACCGCATCGCTGAGGCAGGCAGTGCGCTGGTGAAGCCCGGTAGCCGTCTGCTGACCCACTGCAACACCGGTGGCCTGGCGACCGCCGGGGTGGGGACCGCCCTGGGCGTTATCGCGCTGGCGCACCGGCAGGGAAAGGTGGCCAGCGTGTGGGTCGATGAAACCCGGCCGCTGCTGCAGGGCGGACGTTTAACCGCGTGGGAGCTGGGCGAGCTGGGCGTGCCCTATCAGCTGATCACCGATTCAATGGCCGCCAGCCTGATGGCGCAGGGGCAGGTGGATGCGGTGTGGGTCGGCGCCGACCGTATCGCCGCCAACGGCGATGTGGCGAATAAAATCGGCACCTATTCGCTGGCGGTTTTGGCCCATTACCACCAGATCCCGTTCTACGTCGCTGCGCCGCAGACGACCCTCGACCGCCATTGCCCGAACGGGGCGGCCATCCCCATTGAGCAGCGCGCCGCGGCGGAAGTGACCGGGGTGGCGGGCAGCTTTGGCGCGGTACAGTGGGCGCCGACCGGGGCCGCCGTTTACAATCCGGCGTTCGACGTCACGCCTGCCGGGCTGATTAGCGGCTGGGTGCTGGACAGCGGGGTGGTCACCCCGGCGCAAGTTGCCGCCGGGGCGTTTGCGCCGGACCACGGATAGCGGACCCTGTGCCGGGCCTGGAAAAAACGGTTTCCCGGGCCCGGGCAATCGCCTGGCCGCTACGGCAGGACCATCGCTACCGCCGGGGCGGAGGGCCGGTCGATACGCTGACCCAGCGCGGTGATAGCCGCGTGGAAGGGACACAGCGTACCGACGTCGGTCTGACGGCAGCCCGGCTGACGCCACTCCTGACGCAGCATCGGGTGCTGCGCGTCCGGCGTCTGCAGACGACGCAGGTCGTCGAGGCCTTGCGCCTGGAAATAGACCCGCAGATAGCGTTCCCCGCTCTTCGCGTCGCGCCAGCGCTCAAGCACCAGGCTACTGCCCGGCGGGATATTTCCCCGGCTGTAGCCCGGCAGCTGCCAGCTAAAGTTCATCAGCGTGCGCACCATGGCGATATTGGTGTCATGGGCCACCAGCAGCAGCCAGCGTACGTTCGGATTCGCCTCTGGTTTGACGCCGTCGAGCATGGCGTTGAGCAGCACCGACCCGCGTTTTTGCGCGGTATACAGCACGTCGTTGCTCAGATCGTAGTTTTCCGTTAACAGCGGCAGCAGGGCGGTGATCTGACTGGCCTGGGCGATCTTGCCCCACGCCAGCTGGCTGAGAGGCAGGTTTTCACTCCAGCCGAGACGCAGCGTCTCCACCATATTGGCCATCACGCTCAGTCCGCTAATGGTGGTTTTCCCGCTTTTGCTCTGCTCGACCTGCCACGGGGTGTCGAAGACCGGGCAGGGCTTATCGGCCTGACAAACCGCCTGTTTCAAAAGCTGGATGGCCGGCGCCAGCGCCTGCCGACGCTGCGCCAGATCCCCGGCCTTCTCTTTTACCGCCGCCAGCTGGCGGGCGGGGTCGGTTTGCGTGGCGGCGAATTTGTCGGTCTGAAACAGCGGATCGGCGTCCCCGCTGACGTAATGGATAGCGACGCCGCAGCCGGGGAAGGCGCCATCCACCAGCGCCTGGGCGGTCGCCCGCGTCCGCTGCAGCGGGCTGGCGCGCACGTAAATCGACTCCGCCGTCGGGCATCCCGCCTGCAGCAGGCCAAGCTGGCGATAGTGCTGGCCTTCCTCACGCCCTTTATTGACCACGGCGGCATAGCCATGACCGGTGAGCTCGCCGTCATGGGTGGTCCACTCGGTCCACGGTCGTCCGGTGGCGGCCTCGATGGCTTCCCGGTTGCCGGCCGTCGGCGGACGAATCCCGTGGCGGCTAAGCTCCACCACTTTCTCCAGCTGCCAGTCCGCGGCGGCGGCAGATTGCAGCGCCAGCAGCGGCAGCGCGCAGGCGATAAACAGGCGTAACAGCCCCTGATGTCTTGCAGGCATCATATCTTCTTCCTTAATTCGTTAATCGGTTATGAGGAGAACGAGGTCTGCCGTTCGACGGCATGGCGCCGGGCGACGATGGCGGCAGTGGTAAAACAGAGTAGCGCGGAACCCAGACCGGTACCCACCCAGAACAGCGCCAACGTGCTGAAATCATACAGCGTTTTGCCGTTCTCAAGGATAGCCGTTTTATCAATAATGATCCCGGTGAGAAACTCGCCCAGGCCGGCGCCGGCGTAGCTGGCGATGCCGATGGTGCCGAGCGCGGCCCCCGCCGCTTTGCGCGAGGAGATATCGACGGCGATCAGCCCGCCGAGGAAGCAGGTCAGAGCGCCAATGGTTGCTCCGAAGATAATCATCGCCAGAATATCAGTGTAATAACTGTGCGGCGACCAGAGCATCAGGGCGAAGCCGGCGGTGTTCAGCAGGCTGATAAACCCGGCCATCACGCTGCGGTTGCGCGGGAAAAAGCGGTCGGAGAGCATGCCGGCGATGATGGTCCCGGCGATGCCGGCGATGGCGTTGACGCCGATAATCCCAGAGGCCTCCAGCGTGGAGTAGGCTTTATCCTGCTCCAGAAAGAAGATCCCCCAGGAGTTGACGGCGTAGCGGTCGATGTACATAAAGGCGGAGGCGAGGGCGAGGGTCCACAGCGCCGGGTTGCGCAGCGCCAGCAGCTGGTTTTTAAACACCGAGCCGCGGGCTTCGGCCTCCTCCTGCGGTTCATCGCGGATGACGTTGATGGACGGGAAGCCGCTGCTCTGCGGCGAATCGTGCATGAACAGCACCAGCAGCACCACGCCGGCGGCGCCGAGCGCGGCGGTGGACAGGTAGCCCATCTGCCAGCCAAACCCGGCGATCACCGCGGCGATCACCATATAGGTGACGGCCTCGCCGATATTATGCGCCGTCGACCAGATGCCATAGAAGGTGCCGCGCTCCTTAACGCCGTACCAGCGCGCCAGCGAGACCGCGCAGGGGCCGACGCCCATTGACTGCGCCCAGCCGTTGATCCCCCAGAAGATGGCCAGCAGCAGGGCGTTGGTGGTCATGCCCATCATCAGGTTCATCCCGGCGCTGAGCAATAAACCGAGGCTCATATAGCGCACCACGTTGGCGTGGTCGGCGATAAAGCCGTTGACCAGTTTGCCGATGGCGTAGCTGAAGAACAGGGTGGAGCCGATCATGCCGAGCTCCGTCGGGGTGATCCCCAGCTCCACGAGCGCGCTTTTGGCGACGGTGAACGATAACCGGCAGACGTAAAAGGTGACGTAGGCCAGGGTCATGGCGATAAAGGTTTGCCAGCGCACCCGGCGAAAACGGTGTTCATCAAACGCGGCGCCCGCTTTCGGCGGCGACGCCCGGAAAAAAGCGATAATTCCAGACATAGGTGGTTCTCCGCAGGTCGGAGGCCTGACTGATTGATGTGGTTCGTCCGTGAATGAAGTTATCGTTACTGTGTAGAGTACATAATCAGAAATAGCCTGACCCGTAAGGGTTAATGTAATGGTTGTAGGATCATCTTTTTCAGCTGCGGGTAGAGCGTCTGGCTGGCCAGCAGCAGCGGGTTGCCGCGCTGGATCCCCTCCTGCGCCAGAAAATCGTTGCTGGCGCCGCCCGCTTCGCGCATCAGCACCAGCCCCGGCAGGGCGTCCCATGGGTTCATGTGCGGCTCGTAGTAGCCAATCAACCGGCCTGCCGCCGCCCAGGCGCTCATCAGCGCGCCGGAGCCGTTGCGGATAAACATGCCGCCGTCGCTGAGCAGCGCCTGCAGAAACGGCAGAAAGTCCGCCGGGGTGACGCGATGCGAGGTGCCGACGCCCATCACCCCCTCCCTGACCGTCGTCGCGGGGTGCGGACGGATCGGGGCGTCGTTGAGCCAGGCGCCATGGCCCCGCAGGGCGTGAAACAGCTCGCGATGGTTGGGGTCATAGACCACGCCGATGACCGGTTCGCCGTCGGCGACGATCGCCAGCGACAGGCACCAGGTGTGCAGGCCGTTGAGGAAACAGCTGGTGCCATCGATGGGGTCGACCACCCACAGCACCCGCGCGTCGGACAGGCGGGCGCCGCTCTCTTCGCCGAGAAAGCCATCCTCCGGAAACGCGCTCTGAATGCGCTGTTTCACAAAGGCCTCCACCCGCTTATCGGCCACGCTGACCACATCCTGCAGATCGTCGCCCTTATGGTCGACGGTCAGCGCTTCGCGTTGTTGATAGTATTCAAACGCCAGCTCAGCCCCTGCTTTCGCCAGCTCGCAGGCCAGGCGGTAGCGGGCCTGTAGCGCTTCTGATTCCTGAGATTGCATAGTGACTCCCTATTTTGCACACGTGTGCATTTTGCGTGAAAAAAACAGCCCCGAAGGGCCGAATGAGTGTGGCCGGGTTTCACAGAAGATTCTGTGATCGATCCAGCATAAAATGATTTTTTCATTTCGCACTTTGACGAATAATTAGTTTCACCGGCACTTCGCGATGGCGCGAGGGCAGGCTGAAGCGGGCGATCCGCGTCATCAACAGATCCACCGCGTGGTGGGCCAGCAGGGCGGTATTCTGTTGAACGGTGGTGAGCTGATAGGGGCGCCAGTCCGCCTGCGGGATATCGTCAAAGCCGACGATGGCCGGTAGCGGGGCGGCGGCGGGGGCGTCCCGCAGGCCGTCCAGGGCGCCCAGCGCCAGCATATCGGTGGCGCAGAACAGGGCCTGCACCCCGGGGTTTTCAGCAACTAATTCTCTGGCGGCCTGGTGGCCGGCCTGATAACCGCCGCCGTCGCAGAAGCGGCTGGTTACCGCCATGCCCGACGTCTGAGCGATGAAAGCGTCATAACGCTGGCGGGTGCTGAAGTTCTCGCGATTTTCGCCAATAAAGCCAACCTGCCGCCAGCCTCGACGACTGAACAAGCCCGCCACCAGCTTCGCCCCCTGGGCGTTATCGCTGCACACCCGGTCGCAGCCGGCGAGGTCCGCATGACGGTTGATCAGGGTGACGGGGATCTTGCGCGCCAGGTACTCTTCCGCCAGCGACAGCGGCGGCGCGCCGGAGGTGATGATCACGCCGGCGACGTGGTAGCTCAGCAGCTGTTTAAGCGAAGGGGCGAGCTGCTGCGGATCGTCAGCGTTCATCAGCAGCGGCATAAAGCCGTTGAGCGCCAGCTGATGGACCAGCGGCGCCAGCAGTTTGCTGCGAAACGGGTTGTCGAAACCGGCGGTGACGATGCCGATAAAATTACTGCTGCCGGTGATCATCGTCCGGGCGATGATATTCACCTGATAGCCCAGAGCTTCCGCGGCGCTCAGCACCTTCTGCCGGGTCTTCTCCGACACCGAGGCGCCGGGGGTGAAGGTCCGGGAGACCGCCGAGCGCGAGACGCCGGCCAGTCTGGCCACATCCTCGGCCTTAATCCATTTTTTATCGCTCATCGTCGTTTCGCGCCGTCTGTTTTCCAGGAAGCCGACGCCCGGGCGGGCGTCGGTCACGCACACTGCCTGAAAAGGTATCACAGAAAGGCGCTGACGCGCAGCGCCTTGCGCCTTATGCCGGGTAGCGGATGTGCTCCACCTCACGCTGCAAAATCACCTTACCGTGGCGAATGGAGGTTAGCACCCGCGCCTGGCGGCGGACGGCCTCGTAGTCGTTTTCCGCATCGAGGATCAGCAGGTTAGCCGGGCGGCCTTCGGCGAGGCCGTAGTTATCGCCCAGACAGAGCGCCCGGGCGCTGTTGTCGGTGACGAAGTCGAGGCAGCGCTGCAGATCGTCATAGCCGAGCATATGACAGATGTGCAGTCCGGCATCCAGAATGCGCAGGATATTGCCGTTCCCCAGCGGATACCACGGATCCTGAATCGAGTCCTGAGCAAAGCAGACGTTGATGCCGGCGCGATCCAGCTCCGCCACCCGAGTGACGCCGCGCCGTTTCGGCCAGCTGTCAAACCGGCCCTGCAGATGAATGCTTTCGGTCGGGCAGGAGATAAAGTTGATCCCCGAGGCTTTCAGCAGGCGAAACAGCTTCGAACAGTAGGCGTTGTCATAAGAGCCCATCGCGCAGGTGTGGCTGGCGGTGACCTGCGCCCCCATACCGCGCACCCGGGCCTCTTCCGCCAGCACTTCGAGGAAACGCGACTGCGGATCGTCGATTTCATCGCAGTGGACATCCACCAGGCGGCCATAGCGCTGGGCGAGGTCCATCAAAAACATCACCGAACTGACCCCTTTGTCGCGGGTGTTTTCATAGTGCGGAATGCCGCCCACCACGTCGGCGCCCATCTCGATGGCGCGCGTCATCAGCCCCCGACCGTCGGGGTAGGATTCAATCCCCTCCTGCGGAAAGGCGACAATCTGCAGATCGATGAGATCGGCGGCCTCTTTTTTCACCGCCAGCAGCGCCTGCAGGGCCGACAGCGACGGGTCGGTGACATCCACATGGGTCCGGACGTGCTGGACGCCGAAATCGCGCAGCATGCCGATGGTTTTCAGCGCCCGCTGGCGGGTGTCCTCCGGGGTGATGCTCGCTTTGCGCTGGCTCCAGCGGGTGATGCCTTCAAACAGGGTGCCGCTGCGGTTCCACTCCGGCTCGCCCGCGGTGAGGGTGGCGTCAAGATGAATATGCGGCTCGACGAAGGGGGGGATCGCCAGCCGGCCCTGGGCGTCGATATCGCCGGCGACGGCGGTCTGCATCGCGGTTTGGGCGGTCATGCGCTGAATCAGGCCGTCCTGCAGCTCAAGGGTAAACAGCGCCTCCTGGCGGCGCAGGCGGGCGTTAACAATTTTCATGGTTGGTCCTGTAAATGGTTTTGCGATAAACGCCAGATCACCAGCGCGACCGAGGCGTTGAGATGAAACTGAGGGTGGCTGACCGGGTAGCCGGTCAGTTTTTCAATACGCTGGATGCGCTGATGCAGGGTGTTGCGATGGAGACCCAGCCGGTCGGCGGCCCGCACCACGTTGCCGTTCTCCTGCTGCAGCGTCTCGAGGGTCTCCAGCAGCAGCCACGGCGCTTTACGGCCCGGCTCGATCAGGCAGCCCAGGGTGTCGTGCATAAAATCGTTGAGCAGCGCCGGGTCGCTGACCGCGGACAGCAGTTTGATAAACCCCAGCTGCTGATAGTCGCTGATCCGCTGGGTCGGCCGCAGGGTATCGCAAAGATCCAGCGCCTGTCGCGCCTGCGACAGCGCCCGCGGGTAGCCCTGCAGCTGTCTGACCGGCGCGGAAAGGCCGCAGAGCAGCGACAAACTCTCTTCTCCCTCCGCCAGCGTCTGCAGCCACTGCTGCAGCCACTTTTTCTGCTGAAAGCCTTCCCCCTCCTCATCCGGCAGCAGGAAAAGGAACATGTTGCTGCGCTCCAACAGCGGGAAGGGGTTGCCCTGCTGGTTGAGCTGCAGCTGCAGCTGCTGGCGCACGCTGCGGTGGGCCTGCTGCAGCCAGGCTTCGGCCTGTTCGGGCGGAAACTGGCGAAACAGGCGGGACAGTCCCTCCAGGCGCAGCGCCGCAAGCCGCAGCGGGCGGGTAAAATCGAGCTGCTGGTGGAGGGCGCGCTGGTGGAGCATCTGCAGGTCCGGATAGTCGCCGGTGACCAGCTGCATCAGGATGTCGCGCTGCGACTGCAGGGCGCTTTCGCTGCGGACCAGCGCGGTGCCGACCCGCTCGGTGACAATCACCATCTTCAGCAGGTAGGGCTGCTCGATCAGCGGAATGCCCAGCTCGTCGGCAAGCGCGATCAGCGTGGCGGGAATGGCGTGGATATAGGCCTCGCCGGTGAGGATCACCATCCCGGCGATGCCGCGCTGTTTGCCCTCCATCAGCAGCTGGATCAGGTTGGCTTCATCCCGGGGATGGTTGATGCCAGTGATAAAGACCAGCTCGCCGCCCATGATCCACTCGGCGATATGCTCATTTTCCGCCACGTAGTACCAGCGTACCGCCCGCTGCAGCCCTTGCTTTCCCGCCCGCAGACGCAGGGCGGAGAGTCCCTCAAGGGCCAGCAGTTCGCTGACCGTCAGGCTCATGGCTCCTGCTCCGCGACGGCGGCAGGCTGACGCTTGCTTAGCAGGGTCAGGGCGATATAGACCAGCGCGGAGACGGTGATCCCCACCAGCGGCGCGATCCACGGCGACAGATAAGCCACCACCGCGCCGGCGGCGTAGGCGCCGAGTCCCAGCCAGTTAAAACGCGGCAGGCGGGCGTTCTGCAGCAGGGGATAGCGTCCGCCACGGGCGAACCAGTAGTCGGCGAGGATCACCCCGCCGATGGGCGGGATAATGCTGCCCAGCAGCACGAGGAACGGGATCAGCATTTCGTACATACCGCCAATGGCCAGCACAATGCCCACCCCGGCGGCGGCGAGGGTCAGCGTGCGGCGACGTTCGCTGCGCAGCAGATGGCAGGCGGCGGCGGAGACGTTATAGATGGTGGGGCCCTGGATGGTCAGCAGATTGAGACACAGCATGATCACCGCGGCCACCGACAGCCCCTGCAGGATCAGCACTTCGACGATATCGGCCTGTTGATAGACGATAGCGCACCAGGCGCCGGCGACGATCATCAGCCCGTTGCCGACGAGGAAGCTGCCCATGCTGGCGAGAATGGCGGTACGGCTGGAGTTGGCCAGCCGGGTCCAGTTTGTCGCCTGGGTGGCGCCGCTGGCGAAGGTGCCAAAGACCATGGTGATGGCCGCCGACCAGGTCATGGCGTCGCCTGGCGCAATGCGGGTCATCGCCTGCCAGCCGCCGGCGTGGCGCAGCGCCAGATACATGGAGACCACCAGCAGCACGAACATCAGCGGCACCGACAGGCGCGACAGCGCGTCCAGCCCCTTGTAGCCCACCAGCGCGGTGACGCAGAACAGAATGCCAAACAGCACCATCAGCGGCAGGGTCAGCGCCTCGGGCAGGGCGAGGATCTTCACCAGCGAGATAGCGACCGTGGCCGTCCCCCACGCGTACCAGCCCAGCTCGGCAAAGCCAAGGATAAAATCGGCCAGCTTGCTGCCGATCTCGCCGAAGCAGAAGCGGCCCATCAGCACCGTATTCAGGCCGCTGCGCGCGGCGATCCAGCCCAGCGATGCGGCATACAGGGCCAGCAAGGCGTTGCCGATGACGGCTATCCACAGCAGATTGACGATGGAAAAGGAGACGCCGAGTTTACCGCCGGCGAACATCGTGCCGGTGAAAAAGGTAAAGCTGAATAACACCATGGCGATGGAAAATACGCCTTTGCGTCCGGCGGCGGGCGCTTCGACGAGGGGAAAATCATTGCTGTTTGACATCCTGGAACCTCTGGCTGGTTAGATGGGCGGTGATAGCCGGAAGTAGCAAGAGATGTGCCAGGAAAAACCGGGCACGGGGAATAGCGCGCGGTGTGCAATATGCACAGTTATTGCAGGATGCAGGGGGAGTAATGCCATTTTAGTGTGCATCCTGCCATGTTTTGCACCAGTCGGGGGCAGAGGAGAGCGGCGACGGCATTTCCGGCGCAGGCGGAGAATTTCAGCCAGCAGAATCCGCCAGCGTTTTGGCGCCAGACAGGAGGGAATCGTAGCGGACTCACCGCGGTTGGTTAAATTGCTGTGAATAAAGGTTATTTAATATGCATTTATGATATAACCATTTGTCTTATGTGTGTTTCCTGAAATATTGTTCCCTCCGGTTAGCGGTGTTAGTATCGGGTAAATAGCCATTTAGACGGCTAAATAAATCATCGCTAACCTAAGGAACTGCTATGTGGCAAGAAAGACTCGCGCAACTGGTTACCACCTGTCATTGGATCGGCGCGAAAGGCTGGGCGCCGGCGACCGGCGGCAATATGTCGGTGCGTCAGGATGACACCTGGTGCTGGCTAAGCGAGTCGGGCCGCGACAAAGGCAGCCTGACGACCGAGGATTTCCTGCAGGTGGAGATCGCCACCAACCTGGCCCCTTCCGGACGGAAACCGTCGGCCGAGACCGGCCTGCACACGCTGGTCTATCGCCTGTTCCCGGAGGCCAACGTGGTGCTGCATGTGCATACCGTCAACGCCACCGTGCTGTCGCGCATCGAAAAAAGCGACACGCTGGCGCTGCAGGGGTATGAAATGCAGAAAACCCTCAGCGGGCAGCACAGCCATCTCGACACCGTTCCGGTCGCCATCTTCGATAACGATCAGGATATTGACGCCCTGGCGGCGCGGATTGCCGATTATGCGCAAACCCGCCCGCTGCGCTACGGTTTTCTGCTGCGTGGACATGGCCTGACCTGCTGGGGGAAAGATATTCAGGAGGCCCGCCGACAACTGGAAGGGCTGGAGTTCCTGTTCGAGTGCGAGCTGATGCGCCGCCGCTACGAGCCCTGAGCCGGAGCAGGTATGGATTTTTATCTTGGTATCGATATCGGCACCTCCCGGGTGAAAGCGGTGCTGTTTGATCAGCATTTCACCGCGCGCGCCAGCGCCGCGGAAAACACCTCCCCCCGCCTGTCGGCCAATGGCTACGCGGAACAGGATATGACCCAACTGTGGCATTCGGTGCTGGCTATTCTGCGCCAGATTGCCCGCCACCCGGCGCTGCAGGCGGGGCGGCTGCGGGCCATCGGCCTCGCCGGGCAAGGGGAGGGAGTCTGGCTCAGCGATGAGCAGGGCGAACCGGTGGGCCCGGGGATCCTGTGGAGCGATACCCGCAGCCACGCGCTGATGAGCGACCTGCTGCGCCGGCCCGGCTTTGACCGCCGCTATTTCGCCGATACCGGCACCCACCTGCAGCCCTGCAATACCAGCCTGCAGCTGTACTGGCTGAAACAGTATCAGCCGGAGCGGCTGGCGGCCGCGCGCTATCTGTTTTTCGCCAAGGACTGGATCCGCTTTCGCCTGACCGGCGTGGCGGCGCTGGAGCTGACGGACGCCAGCAGCTCGTTACTCAATCAGCAGAGCGGCAGCTGGTCCTCGGTGGTGATGAACGAGATGGGGCTGGACGAACTGCTGCCGCTGTTTCCCCCGTTGCTGGCTCCGGATGCTCCGGCCGGTACGCTGAGCGACGCGGTGGCGGCGCTAACCGGGCTGCCCGCCGCGACGCCGGTGGCCGCCGGGGCGCTGGATGTCTGCAGCGCCGCGCTGGGCTGCGGCGCGGTCAACGAAGGGGACATCTACACGATCCTCGGCACCACCTGCTGCACCGGGATCGTCTGCCGCGGCCCGCAGACGGTGAACGAGGCGACGCGCTTTGTCACCCATACCGAAGCCGGACAGGTGATCTCGCTGTTTCCGATGCAGGCCGGTACGCCAAACATTGACTGGCTGCAGCAGCATATTTCGCTGGACGCCGATCTGGGTCGGCTGGAGCAGGCGATCGCGGACGTGGAGCCGGGCAGCGGCGGCGTCTTCTGGCAGCCGTACCTCAATGGCGAACGCGCGCCGTTTTACAGTCCCGACGCGCGGGCCGGCTTTATCGGCATTAGCCCGCACACCACCCGCGCCGAACTGCAGCGCGCGGTGTTTGAAGGCCTGGCCTTCGCCATTGTCGATGCGCTGCAGGGTTATCCGCAGGGCGGCGAGCTGTATCTGACCGGCGGCGGCGCCGCCTCGGCCACCTGGCTGCAGATTATCGCCGACTGTACCGGGCGCACGGTGGTCTCCAGCGCCTTTAACGAACTGAGCGCGCGCGGGGCGGCGATTCTGGCGGCCCGCAGCGTCGCTGCGCTGGCCGAGACGCCTCCGCTGGCGCAGACCCGCTATCAGCCGCGCCCTCAGGCGCATGCCCGCTATGCGGCGCTGTATCCCGTTTATCGCCTGCTGCGCGAGCAGATGCTGCCGGTATGGCAGGCCAGGCAGGCCGCTCTTCAACGTCTTTCTCAGGAAGTTCAACCATGAAAATCGTTTTTACCGCCGAGCATGCTGGCGACCTTAGCGCCTTCCACCAGTTGGGCGAACTGCTGGTAGAGGGATGGGCGCTGGGCAAACCGAAACTCAGCGCCGGCCAGCTGATTGAGCTGGCCCACGACGCCGAGGTGCTGGTGACCAGCTATGATGAAGTGACGGACGCGGTGATGGCCGCCTGTCCGCGCCTGCAGGTGATCGCCTGTACCCGCGCCAATCCGGTGAATATTGATACCCAGGCCGCGCAGGCGCGCGGCATCCGGGTGCTCTACACCCCGGGGCGCAATGCCGATGCCGCCGCGGAGCTGACGCTTGGCCTGATGCTCAGCCTGGCGCGCCACATTCCGCAATCCCATGCGGCGCTGAAGCGGGGGGAGTTCACGCAGGCTGATAATGCCGCCGCCGCCACCCAGCAGGGCCTGCGGCGGGATGTGGTCTGGGACGTGAGCCCGGAAAGCCCCTATGAAGTGTTTAAGGGCAGTGAACTGCGCAATAAAACGTTGGGGCTGGTGGGCTATGGCAACATTGGCCGCCGGGTGGCGCGTATCGCCCGGGCGTTCGGCATGGCGGTGCGGGTGGTGGATCCGTTCGTCGTCGCAGAGGATATCAATGAGCCAGGGCTACAGAAAACGACCCTCGAGGCGCTGTTCCGCGACGCGGATATCGTCAGCCTGCATCTGAGCAGCGGACCGCACAGCGACGGGCTGGTGAATGCGGCGCTGTTAAACAGCATGAAGCCCGGCGCGCTGCTGATCAATACCTCCCGCGCGGCGGTGGTCGACGAAGCGGCGCTGATTGATGCCCTGCGTCACGGCCCGCTGGGCGGCGCGGCGCTGGACGTGTATCACCGCGAACCGCTGTGGCGCGATCACCCATTTGTCACCGAGTTTGATAACGTGATTATTACGCCGCATATCGCCGGGGCTACCCGGGAGAGTATCGCCAAACACACGGCGATGATTGCCGCCGATCTTCAGCGCTATGTCGCCGGAGAGCCGCTGCTGTACCAGTGGCGTTAAGCCGCTAGCGCCGCCGCGCCTGCGGCGGCGCGGGTCCAGCGTCAGGGGCGATGGGCCGCCATAAAAGCCCGGGTCTGTTCCCAGTCCACCACCCCGGCATCCGATCCCATCCCGGTCGCCACCAGCGCGGCCACCGCCGAGGCGACGTCGCACGCCGCTTTCACGCTGAGTCCGCGCGCCAGCGCGGCTATAAACCCGCCGCAGTAGCTGTCGCCGCAGCCGGTGGTATCCACCGCCTCGACCGGCCACGGCGCAATATGCTCCAGCGCGCCATCGCGGCCGATAAGCCAGGAGCCGTTCTCGCCGTCTTTCAGAATGCAGGTGCCCACGCCCAGCGCAAAGAAAAAGCGGCCGATGGCCTCCGGCTGCGTCTCCCCGGAGAGAAAGGCGGCTTCCTCCAGCGAAGGCATGAAATAATCCACCGACGGCAGCAGGGGCCGCAGCAGTTCCAGAGTGTGTTCATTCGGGGCGATAAGATCAAAGCTGGTGGTGACCCCGCGCGCTTTGGCCGCCTGCAACAGCCGCGCGCTCTGTCCCTGGTCCATTGCCGCCAGCAGTCCGGTCCCGCCGTGATGCAGGAAGCGACAGTCAAGGACGGCGTCAAATTCCGCCTCACTGACGAACAGGGCGTCAGACGCACCCCGGCAGTGCAGGGCCGGACGTTCGCCGTTGGGGCGAATCGGCAGGATCGTCGCCGAGGTCTCCTTCAGCGCGGTGCGCTGGATAAGCGAGCAGTCGATGCCCAGCCGGGCATAGCTGGCGAGGATAAAGTCGGCTTTTTCATCTTCGCCCAGGCAGGCCACCGCTGCGGTGCGGATCCCGAGCTTCGCGGCGTTAATATTGGCCCCCGCGGCGGTGCCGGCGGGGTTGAGGCGAATTTGCTCAATAAAGGCGACGCCGCCGCGCGGCGGGATCGCCACCACCGGGCGCCCGGCGATATCCAGAATAGTCAGGCCGACAAACACGGCGTCAAAGGTTGCCATCGTTCTCCCGTTTAGCGATGCGTTTGGCGCAGGCGCGCCTGCCAGAAGGATAGGGCGAGGGCCACCACCAGAATCACGCCGACCAGCGCGTCCTTCACCAGATAATTGAGCCCCATCAGATTCAGACCATTATCAATAATGGCGAGGAACAACACGCCGCCCAGCGTGCCGGCGATGCTGACCCGGCCCAGACGGTTAAAGGCGGTGCCGATAAACACCGCCGCAATGGCGTCCATCAGATAAGACTGCCCGGCCAGCGGGGTAAATTGCCGCAGGTTGGCGGAGAGGATCACCCCGCCCACGGCGCAGAGGGCCGAGGCGGCCACCAGCACGCCGAGCATGGTCAGGCGATCGCGGATCCCGGCGATGCGCGCCGCTTCGCTGTTCTGACCGATGGCGCGGATATATTTGCCCCACAGGGTACGCTCGGTGACCAGCCAGGCCGCCAGCCACAGCGCCAGCACGATCGCGACCGGCGTGGGGATGCCGCCAAGGTTACCCACCGCCAGGTCGTGATACTCGGGGGCCATCCGCCGATAGGCTATCGCGCCGCCGCCATCGGTATAGATGCGTTCGGCGCTGCTGGCGATAAACCAGGTGCCGAGGGTGGCGAGGAAGGGGCGGATCCGGCAGATGAGGATCAGAAAAGCATTGAGCAGGCCAATCAGCACCCCGCCGAGCAGGGCGCAGCCCACCGCCGCCTGCCACGGCAGATGCCAGGTTTTCAGGGCGACGAGGGCGAAGGCGGCGCCAAAATCGAGCGCGACGCCTACCGACAGGTCAATCGCGCCCGCGCTGACGATCAAGGTCATCGCCATCGCCACAATCAGCAGGATCGCGCTGCCCTGCAGCAGGTTGGTCCAGTTATCCACGGTTAAAAATACCGGATTCGCCCAGCCGAACAGGGCAATGGCCAGCAGGGTGATGACGCCGAATCCGGCCTGCGACAGCCAGGCCAGCGGGCTGCTGACCGTCTGTTCCGCAGGCGCTGGGGTTTTCAGGGTGATTTGGCTCATGCCTCGCCTCCTTTGTGTCTGACCGCCGATGCCGCCAGCACCACCAGGATCAGGCCGCCTTTAATGGCGCCCATCCAGAAGATATTGACCCCCAGCAGGCCGAGCCCGTTAGAGAGGGCGTTAACCAGAATCGCCCCCAGCAGCGCGCCCCAGATGGTGACCACCCGACGACGCGAGAAGGCGGCGCCGATAAAGGTCGCCAGCACGGTTTCCAGCAGCAGCGGCGTAGCCGTTCCGCTGGAGCTGCCGGAGCCCTGGCTGAGCAGCGGCAGAATAGCCAGCCCGGCGGCGATGCCCGCTAACAGCCAGACCAGCAGGGTTAAGCGGCGCACGTTCAGGCCGCTCATCTGCGCCATATCGCGATTGCCGCCCACCGCCTGCACATGCTGGCCGAAGCGGGAGTGATGGAGCAGGAACTGGAACAGGATAAACACCCCCAGCAGATAGACCAGCGGCCAGGGCAGGCCCAGCACGCTGTTATCGCGAAAGGCGACCATCAGCGGATCGCTGACCGCGATGCGCCGCTGGCCGGTCAACAGGTCCGTCAGGCCGGTAAACGCCACCGAAGTCGAGAGGGTGGCCAGCAGCGGCGGCAGGCCGGCCGCCAGCACCAGGAAGCCGTTGATCGCCCCGCAGAGCAGGCAAACCGCCGCCAGCAGCGCCAGCAGCAGGAGATACGGCGCGTGCCATTCGGCCAGCCCAAGGCTGAGCAGCGCGACGCCGAGCACCGCGGTCGCCGGCAGGGAGAGGTCGATGCCGCCGGAGACCACGTCATCTCCGCCAACGGCGATGACGCAGACCAGGCCGAAACAGAGGATCGCCAGCGGAACGCTCTGGACCAGCATCAGGCTGATATTTTGCCAGCTGAGGAAGTAGGGCGACTGCACGCTCAGCCACACCAGCAGCGCCAGAAACAGGATCAGGGGGAATTTTTCAATAAGCGTCGCCAGGCCCGGACGGCTGCGACGCTGGATAGCGGTACTCATGGTGAAGGCTCCTGTCCGCCGTTGATCGCCACCAGCAGGGCGTCGAGGGTCAGCCCGCGGGTGGGCAGATTGGCCGCCAGCGCGCCGCGCCAGAGGACGAGGATCCGGTCGCATAGTCCGAGTAATTCGGTGGCGTCGCTGGAGGAGACCAGCACCGCCCGTCCTTGATCGGCCAGCTGGCGCGTACGTTGGTAAATATCGCGGCGGGCGCCGATATCAACCCCAAGGGTGGGTTCATCGAGAATAAACAGCCGGGCATCGGTGCCGAGCCAGCGGGCGAGGATCGCTTTTTGCTGGTTGCCGCCGCTCATGTAGCGTACCGGCAGGGCCGGGCGTCCCGGGCGGATCGCCAGCTGCGCTATCCAGTCGCGCGCTTTCTGCTCGGCAAGCCCCCGCCGCTCCCAGCCAAAGGTGGCGGTCTCGGGCAGCGAGGCGAGATTAATGTTGTCAGCGGTGGTGAAAGGCAGGATCAGCCCCTGATGACGGCGGTCACGCGGGACCAGCGCCATTCCGGCGCGGATCGCCTGCTTTGGCGTACGGATACGTCGCGGCTGGCCGTCGAGGTGGATCGTACCGCGCTCCGCCGGGCGTAAGCCGTAGAGTAAGTCAACCAGCACATCGCGCCCGGCGCCGAGCAGGCCGGCGACGCCGACGATCTCCCCCGGGTGAATATCAAAAGAGAGGTCCTGTAGCTGCCGTCCGTCGCTCAGCTGGCGCACCGAGAGTAATGGAGCCGCCCCGTTGTCTGCCGCCGGGCGCTGGCGCGGGGTATACAGCTGGTCGATTTCCCGGCCGACCATCATGGCGATCAGCGCCTCGGTATTCTGCAGCAGGTCGCGGTCCGGGTAGCCGACCACTTCCCCGTTGCGCAGCACGGTGCCGCGGTCGCAGAGGGTGGCTATCTCATTGAGGTAGTGGGAAATATACAGAATGGCAATGCCCTGGTCGCGCAGGCGCAGAATGGCGGAGGAGACCAGACTGGCCTCCTGGGCCTCGAGGGGGGCGGTGGGCTCGTCGAATACCACCAGCCGCGCCGCGCCGTCGATCAGCGCGCGGGCGATTTGCACCAGCTTGCGCTCGGCCAGGCTCAGATCCCGCACCAGGCGTTCGGGGTCGATCGCCAGCTGCCAGTTTTGCTGGAAAAATTGCGCCGTGGCGGCCCTCATCCGTCGGCGATCCAGCGCCCCCCAGCGGGTACGATACTCCTGACCCAGAAACACCGATTCCGCGACGGTAAAGTGCGGGATCAGGTTAAGCTCCTGGTGGATCACGCGGATGCCGGCGGCTTCGATGGCTGCCGGGTTGCCGAGGGGCAGCGGGCGGCCGTCGAGGGTCGCGCTGCCGCTGTCGGCCTGATAGACGCCGGCGAGGATTTTGATCAGCGTCGATTTACCGGCGCCGTTCTCGCCAATCAGGCCGTGAATCTCCCCAGGATTGAGGCGCAGGGTAACCGCATTCAGCGCCGTTACGCTGGCAAAACGTTTGCCGATCTGGTCCATGACCAGACCCGCGGCGGGGCGCTCCCCGCCAGGGTGTTGATTTATCACTGCAGTTCGCCGTATCCCAACTGTTTATACACCGCTTTCGCTTCCTGCGGACCTTTCACCGGTATGACCGGGATAAAGGTTTGCACCGGCAGTTTCTGACCGGCAAAGTAGCGGGCCACGTTATCGGCGGAGGTCTGGCCGATCAGATGCGGCTGCTGCGCGACGTTAGCCACGAAGGGGCTGCCGGGCTCCGCCATGATCTCCAGTGTCTCCGGGCCGGCATCGATGGCCGTCACTTTCACGTCCTTATCACGACCGGTCTCTTCCAGCGCCTGGACGATGCCGATGGCCGGTTGATCCCAGCAGGCGACATGGATGGCATCCAGTTTGCCTTTCGGATACTGGCTGAGTAATTCGAGGGTTTTCTTCCGCGCGTCTTCCGGCGAGTTGGCGAACTGTTCCGCGAGCTCAGGCTGGATAATATGAATATCCGGATAATCCTTAAGGACATATTTCCACTGATCGTAGCGAATTCCGCAAATACGCAGCGCGCTGGAGAACGCGTTAAATACCGCCACATTACCTTTGCCGCCTAATTCGTCCGCCATGTAGCGACCGATGGTGGAGCCCAGAGTGTAGTTATCGGAGGTGGAATTGTTGACCGAATATTGTGAAACATGATCCACGGTGAATACCGGGATGCCGGCATCACGTAAGGCTTTAAATTTGGGTTCGACGGCGCTGTCGCCGAGAATACTAATTACCGCGTCCACCTTGCGTGACAGTAAAATATCGTGATTATTGGCATGAACCTGATTATCCCGGCCGCCATCGACGCCAATGACTTTGCCCCCCAGCTTCTCCACTTCCTCTGTCGCGCCTTTGAAAGCCTCGCGATCCCAGAAATGCTGGGTGCCTACGACGGCAACGCCAATGGTTTTTCCCTGTAAGGAGAGGGCGTCAGCGGCGGTGACGCTCAGCGAGGCAAGGGAAAGCAGTCCCAGTGCGGCAGGCAATAATTTTCTCTTCTGCGACATTGTTATTATGATCCTGTGATGAAGGTGGTTGCGGACCGGTAGCATGACAAGAAGCACCTCGCCACCTCAAATACAAAATAAGTCTAAGTTATGCCGGCAATGTTATATCGCGGAAACGACAGAGAAAAAGTTTATTTTGTCATGAAGAACCTGAAAATATTTCATGATGCCGGGTAGGCCTTTTTATTTTGTGGTTTTATTTTTGGTTTGTTCTGTGTTTATTTAGCGGATAAAGACAGTTTTCTTAATATTATGAGTGCATGGGAAATACGGCCTCTACTGCGAAAAAGAGAAGATTGCGCGGGCTAACGCTTTTTTTAGCAGAGCAATGTCTGGCCGGGTAAGGAATATTACCGCATTTCCCCGCTTTATTTTAACGAACCTTAGGCTGAGAAGAACGCGGGCGCTATGAAGAAACAGCATAATTATACGGTGATGCACTGGGGAACCTGGCAGGTGGAGAGCCGCGAGGGCGAGATCGTGGCGGTTAAGCCGGTGCCCTGGGATAAAAACCCCTCACGCATCGGTCAATCGCTCCCCGACGCGGTGACCAGCCAAACGCGCATTCGCCGCCCGGCGGTGCGCGTCGGCTATCTGCAGCACGGGCCGGCGTCACGAGAAGGGCGAGGCAAGGAGCCCTTTGTCGAAGTCAGCTGGGAGGTGGCCCTGGACCTGGTGGCTCGCGAGCTGCGCTCGGTCAAGGCGCGCTGCGGCAATGAGGCGATTTACGGCGGCTCCTACGGCTGGGCCAGCGCCGGGCGCTTTCACCATGCGCAGAGCCAGCTGCACCGTTTTCTTAAGGGCTTTGGCGGGTATACCGCCAGCACCAATACCTATAGCAGCGCCGCGGGTGAGCGCATTCTGCCGCATATTCTCGGGCCGCTGAGCCCGCTGCACCGTCAGCATACCCATTTTTCCGAGCTGGCGCGGGAGTGTCAGCTGTTTGTCGCGATTGGCGGTCTGCCGCTGCGCAATGCCCAGGTCAACGGCGGCGGCGCCAATGACCATATGCTGCCGTACTGGCTGGATAAGATGCAGGCCAACGGCACGCGGTTTATTAATATCAGTCCGGTGCGCAATGACCTCAGCGCGGTGGCCGACGCCGAGTGGCTGGCCATTCGGCCGGGTACCGATACCGCACTGCTGCTGGCGCTGAGCTATGTTCTGATCGCTGAGTCCCTCTACGACCAGGCGTTTGTCGCCAGCCATACCGTCGGGTTTGCCCCCTATCGCGCCTATCTGTTGGGCGAGCATGACGGCGTGGCGAAAACCCCGGCGTGGGCGGCGGCGATAACCGGCCTGGACGCGCAGCGCATCGCCGACCTGGCGCGGGAGATGGCCCGCCACCGGACGATGGTGAATATCTCCTGGTCTATCCAGCGCGCCCGTCAGGGAGAGCAGGCCTACTGGGCGACGGTAGCCCTGACCGCGCTGCTGGGACAGATCGGCACGCCGGGCGGCGGCCTCGGGTTTGGCTATGCCTGTACCAACCTGGCGGGCGCGGTGCGAAAAGCGTTTTCCGGCCCGCGCTTGCCCGCCGGGGAGAATGCGGTGGACAGCGTCATCCCGGTGGCGCGGCTGTCCGATATGCTGCTGCACCCGGGAGAAGCCTATGAGTTCGACGGTCAGCAGCTGCATTATCCCGACATCCGTCTGGTCTACTGGGCGGGAGGCAATGCGTTTCATCATCATCAGGATATTAACCGACTGTGCGAGGCCTGGCGCCGTCCGGAGACGGTGGTGGTGCATGAGCAGTACTGGACCGCGCAGGCCAAATTCTCCGACATCGTTCTGCCGGCTACCACCTCGCTGGAGCGAGAGGATATCGGCAGCGGCGGTCACGACGGGTTTATGATTGCCATGAGCGCGCAGATCCCGCCGGTGGGCGAGGCGCGTGATGATTACGCTATTTTCCTCGATCTTGCCGGGCGGTTGGGCTTCGGAGAACAGTTCAGCGAGAGGAGGGACGCCGGGCAATGGCTGCGCCATCTCTATGAGGAGTCAAGACCGCGGGCGCAGGAGGAGGGCATTGCGCTGCCCTCGTTCGAAGACTTCTGGCAGCAAGGGGTGCTGGAGTACAGCGCGCCGGCGCGGCCGCAGGTCTTTCTCGCCGATTTTCGCGCCGATCCGCAGCGCTATCCGCTTTCCACACCCTCCGGCAAGATTGAACTCTTTTCCGCTACCGTCGCCGGGTTTGGCTATCGCGAATGCCCTGGCCATCCCTGGTGGGATGAGGAAGAGGCCGCCCGGCAGCGACAGGAGGCGGCGCGCTGGCCGCTTCATCTGCTCTCCAGTCAGCCGCGCGCCCGTCTGCACAGTCAGTACGACCACGGCAGCGTCAGCCGGGCGACGAAAATTCAGGGACGCGAGCCGTTGTGGATGCATCCGCAGGATGCGCAGGCAAGAGACATTCGCGAAGGCAGCGTGGTGAAAGTGTATAACGACCGTGGGGCGATTCTGGCGGGCGTGCACCTGAGCGAGCAGATTTTGCCGGGGGTGGTACAGATGTTCACCGGCGCGTGGTATGACCCTCTGGATCCGAATGAAAAAGGATCCCTCGATAAGCACGGTAATCCCAACGTGTTAACCGCGGATCGCGGCAGTTCGCGTCTGGGACAGGGCTGTAGCGCCCAGAGCTGTTGGGTGGAGATCGCCCCGTGGCGAGAGGAACTGCCGCCGATCACCGCCTTTGACCCGCCGAAGTTTATTGCGGTTTAGGTGTCAGGGATCGCCGGCGGCGGGTCGGCTATCCCGGAGAAGGCGCGGTATGCGCCGCCTCCGGGAAAGCGCGCGCCAGGCGGTTTAAGGCTGATGACAGGGCGACGTTACGCCAGCCGTGGGTAGGCGCTGGCGATATCGTCGCCGGTAAACTGGGCGATCCAGCCTTCCGGGTTATCAAAAATGCGAATGGCGGTGAAGTTCGGTTCTGAACCCATATCAAACCAGTGCGGAGTGTGGGCGGGAACCGAAATCAGATCGTTCTTTTCGCACAGCACCTGGAATACCTCGTCGCCAATGTGCAGGCAGAACAGGCCGGCGCCCTCAACAAAAAACCTGACCTCGTCTTCGCCATGAGTGTGTTCGTTCAGGAATTTTTCCCGCAGCGCCTCTTTCTGCGGGTTATCGGCGCGCAGGCTGATGACGTCCCAGCTCTGATAGCCCTTTTCGGCGACCAGTTTGTCAATCGCATGCTGATAGGCGGCAATCACTGTTTCTGCGCTGGGGGCCGCGCCGAGATCGCGGTCAGCCTGCCAGCGCTCAAAACGGATGCCTTTGGCGTTAAGCTGCTCCTGAATCGCTTTGGCGTCGGTGCTGTGCCAGACCGGCGTTTGCGGATCTTTCACGGAAAAAAGGGTTAATGCGCTCATGCTGGGATCTGCTCCGGATGAATGTCGTCAAAACGCTGAACCTGAGGGTGGCGGCTTGCCGGGTCGCGGTCGCCGCGTACCAGCTGGACAGTGCGCAACCCCGCGGCTTCGGCGGCGTCGAGTTCCTGATGGATATCCGACAGGAACAGGATGGCCCCGGGGGCGTGGCCCAGGTGTTCAGCAATGTTGCGGTAGGACTGCGCTTCGCGTTTGGCGCCTACCAGGGTATCGAAATAGCCCGTAAACAGATGAGTAATATCACCTTCATCGCTGTAGCCAAATAACAATTTCTGCGCTGCCACGGAGCCAGAAGAATATACATACAGATCAATGCCCTGTGCTTTCCATTTCTCCAGCGCCGGCAGCACGTCCGGGTAGAGATGGCCGGTAAAGTCGCCGTTGAGGTAGCCATCGCGCCAGATGATCCCCTGCAGCGCCTTCAGCGCAGTGGATTTCCGATCTTCGTCCATAAAAGCGAAGAGGGTAGCAATCAGGTCGGCGGTGCTGGCGGCGGGGGCGTCTGTCTCGCGGCGCAAGTTGTCGAGGATCGTTCTCACCGGTTCAGCGTGCTGCTGAGCGGTCACAAAGCCGGCCAGTCGTTCGCGGGCGTAGGGGAACAGCACGTTATGCACGAAGCGGATATCGCTGGTGGTGCCTTCTATGTCGGTCACGATGGCGCGGATCATGGTTTCTCCAGAGTGGGCGTAGCGTGGAATAACATTAGCATTTAGACGTCTAAGCGTCTTGATTGCCAAATATTAACATCGTGTTATAGTGGCTTCAACAACAGCATTACAATCGGTACAAAAAGAATGAGTAATAACCCATTGATTCCAGAGAGTAAACTCCCGTCACTTGGCACCACCATTTTTACCCAGATGAGCGCTCTCGCCCAGCAGCATCAGGCCATAAACCTGTCGCAGGGCTTTCCCGATTTCGACGGCCCGCGCTATCTTCAGGAGCGTCTGGCGTACCACGTGGCGCAGGGGGCGAATCAGTATGCCCCGATGACCGGCGTGCCGGCGCTGCGCGAGGCGATCGCTGACAAGACGGCGGAGCGGTATGGATATCGACCCGACGTCAACAGCGATATTACGGTCACCGCCGGGGCGACAGAGGCCCTGTACGCGGCGATTACCGCTCTGGTGCGCCGCGGCGACGAGGTGGTCTGTTTCGATCCCAGCTACGACAGCTATGCTCCCGCGGTGGCGCTGGCCGGCGGCGAATTACGCCGTATTGCCCTTCAGCCGCCGCATTTTCGCGTCGACTGGCAGCAGTTTGCCGCGACGCTGAGCGACAAAACCCGGCTGGTGATCCTCAACACCCCGCACAATCCCTCGGCCACGGTCTGGCAACGCGAGGATTTTGCCGCCCTGTGGCAGGCGATTGCTGAACGCGAGATCTATGTTCTCAGCGACGAGGTCTATGAGCATATCAACTTTGCCGAGGACGGCCACGCCAGCGTGCTGGCGCATCCGCTATTGCGCGAGCGGGCGGTGGCGGTCTCTTCGTTTGGCAAAACGTTTCATATGACCGGCTGGAAGGTTGGCTACTGCGTGGCTCCGGCGGCCATCAGCGCGGAGCTGCGCAAGGTGCACCAGTATCTGACCTTCTCGGTAAATACCCCGGCGCAGCTGGCGATCGCCGACATGCTGCGCGAGGCGCCGGATCACTACCGAGAACTACCGGCCTTTTATCGTGAACGCCGCGATCTGTTTATTGAGGCGCTGCGCCCCAGCCGGCTGGAGCTCCTGCCCTGTGAGGGGACCTATTTCCTGCTGGCGGACTACAGCGCCATCTCCGACCTTGACGACGTCAGCTTCTGCCGCTGGCTGACGACAGAGGTTGGGGTGGCGGCGATCCCGCTCTCCGTCTTCTGCGCCGACCCGTTCCCGCACAAGCTGATCCGCTTGTGCTTCGCTAAACAACCGGAGACCCTGCTGGCCGCGGCGGCGCGTTTGTGCGAGCTGTAGTTACTTTATGGTCCACGCCTGAGAGAACTGGCGGTCGGCGAACATCTCTGCCAGGCCGCTAATTTGCTTCAGGCGCAGCACCTCATCGGCATCCATCCCCAGCTCTTTGCCGATCTTCTGCGGCGTCCAGCCGAGCCGGGTTAGCTCGCGGACAATATCTGACATGGCGTGGATTTGGTGGCGTCCGCGCGCCCGGTTGTGGCGTATTGTCGCTGCCATCAGCCCGTCGCGTGAGGCGTTTTCATGCGTCAGGCAGGTGACCGGTAGATAGCCTTTCAGCTTTTTTTTCAGCGACGCTTTGCTGCAGGCCAGCTCATGGCGGTGAAAACCGTCGACAATCGCGTACCCCTGCGGTCCCTGCCTGATGACCACCACCGGCTGGGTAAAGCCATCGGCCTCCAGCGAGGTCTGCAGCAGGCGCTTCTCCGGCGGCGCCACGTTATTCGGATTATAGTCGTTCGGGATAACCTGCTCCTGTTTGACCCACAGCACACAGTCAACGGGCTGCGAGCGGAAGGGGCTATGTTGGTGGAGCACCTGGCGAAACGCGTTGATAGCCTCAATACGCGCTTCGTCATCCAGCGTTTGCAGGAAATCCTCCAGCGCCTGCGTTAGTTGTTGTTGCATAATATCCCCCATTGTTGGCGATGTTTTTCCATACGTTTTCGGTAGCGCTGATAGTGGCTGCTTTTGGTTGGGCTGAAGGAGAGCTGGCGGCACCAGTAGTCATTATTGAGTAGCACTTTGCAGATCCGTCGCCAGGAGGGGATATCTTTGGTGCCAACGTCCGCGGGCTGAGTATCGGGGATCTCTTCCATGCCTTTTTTCTGGTACCAGCGCAGGTAGACGGCGATCTTATTGCGGTAATGCTCGGCGGTGGTTTCCGGCATGCTGTCGAGCAGAAACAGCGCATAGCTTTTCCATGTCAAATGGTCCGGTTTGTCGATTTTTCGGTGACCGTAGAATTGATTATCATGCCCGGCATAGACGCCGCCGCTGTGCGCGCCGCTCACCCGCTGGCACATCGCGGCCCAGCGCTCCGGCTCCAGCACATGGTACAGCCATAGCCCCTGGCGCTGCTCCGGACCGAAGGGCTCGCAGATGCGCATATAGCGCAGCGGCACACCGGCCTGATACATCAGGTCGTACAGCGGGTTATAGGGCTGGCCGCTTTTAGCAAACCAGGTCCAGATATCGGCGGTTTTCCAGTCATAGATCGGGTAGATATACCAGGCGTGGCCGCCCGGCGCCGAGGTGGTCCACGGTTTATCGTCGGCGAAGCGCTGTTTTCGCTGAGAAGAGATGGTCATAAAGCGATTCAGCGACTCATCTGCCCGAATACCCACCAGCACGGCGGCGGGACGGCGCTGTGAAAACCACTCGGCAAAGTGGCTGACGAAGGCTTCAAAGCTCATCCCCGGCTGATAAAACGAAAAATAGCCCGGGTGGGTAATGGCCCAGGAGGGGGGCTGGCGGACCCAGGCGGTGCCGGGCTGCCAGCATTGCCATTGCGGCTTATACTGCGTCAGGGCATTTTGGGTAGTGAGCGGCAGAGCGACCCAGTAAAAGGTATCGATAACATCCTGATAGAGGGCGCGCAGTTTTTCACAGTGAGCGATGGTGCAGGAGAACTGCGCTTCCCAGTCAATAAACAGCACACTGATTTTCTTACCCTGTAACCGCGCTGCCTGCGCGGTTAAATGGAGCATAACGGTAGAGTCTTTTCCGCCAGAGAAAGAGACGCAAATGCGTGAAAAATTATCCATAACCCAATCGATCCGCTGCTCCGTCGCCTGCAGCACCGATTCCGCTAAGGGATATTTGATAAACGACATGACCATTAATCCTTTAATACTAGAGATTCCCGTTCGCTCAGTATAAACGATGACGAGCGGGAAATTAATGGACGACTTTCCTTTCCCTTGGGGAGGGTCAATAAGTTGGATCGTTATTGGCTGTTATTGAATTGGGGACGTGATATCTCTCTGTCATTCATTAAAATGGTGATTAATTCAGATAAAAAATGATTTTGTGCGGATGATTGATGGTAGTTAATATATATCGTAATGTCTGGAAAAAGTTCGTTTATATCGAGGACGTGAAGTTGCATGGCTGGCGAAATAAAATCATATAAATAGGACGGCAAGAAACCAATCAGATCGGTTTTATTGATCATGTTAAGAATGGTCATAAAAGAGTCGCTGCGAAAGGCAATATTACGCGGGTTCAGCCAGGGCGTGCTGCTTTGCTGAACGCGCTGGATAACGGGATCGTTGGTAATATAGTGGGTGAAAAACTCCTGCGCCAGCGCGTCAACTGACGTGAGCGCCTCGCGCCGCGGATGGTTCGTCCGACACACCGCGAGGGTCTGCACCGTCTGATAGGGCTGACAGATGGTGGCGCGGTTGGTGATGGGCATTCGGGTGAACACCAGGTCAGCCTGGCGATATGCCAGCAGCTCCTCTGCCGATTCGGTGGTGGTCAGGTTATGGTGTTCAATTTGCAAGTTGGCCTGATGACAAAGCTGGTTAATCATAAAGTGGCTGTTTACTGAACAGAACAGCGGGGGGCCATATATTACAATACGTTTACGCAGATCGGAGCGGTTATTGAGATTGATCGTTTTTTCCAGCTGCTCCAGATTTTGCTGCAGGTGGTAATGAAGATTCACGCAGGCGGTGGTGGGCGTCATTCCCTTCCCGACGCGCACAAATAGCGGATCGTCTAACTGCTGACGCAGACGCTGCAATGACTGACTTACCGCTGACGGGGTGATAAATAACATCGCCGCCGCTTTGCTGATGCTTAAATGCTGATAGATACATTCAAAAATAACCAATAAATTTAGATCGAACTTTTTCAGATCGTAAAGATTTGCCATTAACACAGTCCTGTTTATTGCCAGTGTAAGTTAAAATATTTCTAACGATAATATATTTCGTCTTAGTATTTGCGGTGTGAATTTAATTGTGGGCAAATAAAATTAAGTTTTGCTTAATATATCTTACTATCGGCAGTGGCACCAGCGGTCGGATTCGCCAGGCGCCACACCGGGACGAAATTACTCTTTTTCACCCATCATAATAGACAGCTTCTCTTTATCCGGCAGGCCGACCACCTGCTGCAGCATATTATCCTTATTCATATAATAAATAGCTGGCGTGACGTTGGCCCCCAGATCGTCCATTAGCTGCTGGTTGACGTTGAGCATTTTCATCTTCTCCGGCGGGATAGCCTTCGGTATCGTCAGGGCCATTTTGCCGTTCGATTGCTCGTAATCGTGCCAGGTTTTCGCCGGATCTTTACTGGCGAGGATCGCCGCGGCGGTGGCCGGGCTCTCCGGCTTGATCACGCCCACCAGCAGGGTGCGGATCTGCACTTTACCGGCCTCCACCCAGGGACGGGACTGCTGCCAGAACTGTTTGCAGTAAGGGCAGAAGGGATCGGCAAAGACATACAGCACGATGGGGGCGTCTTTGTCGCCATCCTGCAGCCAGTGGGCGCTGGCCATCTTCTTCCACATCTCCTGTCCCGCCGGCGTGTAGAGCGCTTTTTGAAATAACTGCTCGCTGAGGTTGTTGCCGTTTTCGTCGTACATATAACCGGAAATGGCATGTTTGCCGTCAGGCGTGAGGTAGATGGCGACGCCCATATCCTGGTATTTCCCCAGCCAGCCATTCATTCCCCCCGGCGCGTCAAAGGGTTTGATGATGGTAATGCCCTGTTTTTCAATTGCTTTTACCGGGGCGGGCAGTTCTTCCGCATAGCTACAAAAAGGCAAAAGGCTGAGCAACAGCAGACGTTTTAACATGAGTATTCCTTGTAAAATCAGCAGGAAAGGAAGAAACATTGCCAAACCTATTACAGTTATAGGCAGGATCAGCAGAACGACGGATTGCCCTTTCCTGGCGTGGGTGATGTAATCCTGGATGCTGTTACATTAAGGTAATGTAGAGCGCAACACATAGCCAGTCTGACTGGCGCTGAACCTACCTTCGGGTATTTCAGGTAACGGGGCCGCCTGAAAGGGTGGCCTTTTTACTTTTGTCGCGGCAAATGATGCGAAAAACAGCGAACTGCGCTGAACGCGTCGACAGGTTCACATTGTTGTCTTGTTCCGGTTGTTAGATAACGCTTATTGATTCGATAATGTAAACGCATTGGTCGGGTCAGGAAAAATTCGTTAACTTAGACCTCAACGAAAACACGGAGGAAGTATAGATGTCCTTAATTAACACCAAAATCAAACCGTTCAAAAACCAGGCATTCAAAAATGGTGAATTCATCGAAGTCACCGAGAAAGACACCGAAGGCCGCTGGAGCGTCTTCTTCTTCTATCCGGCTGACTTCACCTTCGTCTGCCCGACCGAACTGGGCGACGTGGCTGACCATTACGAAGAACTGCAGAAGCTGGGCGTAGACGTTTACTCTGTTTCTACCGATACCCACTTCACCCACAAAGCGTGGCACAGCAGCTCTGAAACCATCGCGAAAATCAAATACGCGATGATTGGCGACCCGACTGGCGCCCTGACCCGTAACTTTGACAACATGCGTGAAGATGAAGGTCTGGCTGACCGCGCCACCTTCGTGGTTGACCCGCAGGGTATCATCCAGGCGATCGAAGTTACCGCTGAAGGTATCGGCCGTGACGCGTCTGACCTGCTGCGTAAAATCAAAGCGGCGCAGTATGTTGCTTCCCACCCAGGCGAAGTGTGCCCGGCGAAATGGAAAGAAGGCGAAGCGACGCTGGCTCCATCCCTGGACCTGGTCGGCAAAATCTAATAATCACGGCGTCTTTCGCATCATAGCGGCGTTGGCTGCGCTTAATCACCCCGGTCACTTACTCGTGTAAGCTCCCGGGGGTTCATAAGCTTGCCGCCTTGCTCTAACGCGAAATACTGGTGAATTAAAATTTCCGTCGTCTTTCATGCCATAGCTGCGTTGGCGTCGCCTGCTCACCCCGGTCGCTTACTTCAGTAAGCTCTCGGGGATTCTCAGGCTAGCCGCCTTGCTCTGACGCGAAATACTTTGGAAATTACTTCAGTCATGGGCGCACCTGCGCCCATTTCATTCCAACACCATGATGCAAGCGCATTCAGGCTGCCTGGACGAGGCCGCTTGCATGATGATGTTTTAAGCCCAGGAGATAACAATGCTCGACACCAACATGAAAACCCAGCTCAAGGCCTATCTTGAGAAGCTGACCAAGCCTGTTGAGCTGATTGCCACGCTGGATGACAGCGCTAAATCGGCAGAAATCAGGGAACTGCTGGCTGAAATTGCTGAACTGTCAGACAAAGTCACCTTTAAAGAAGACAATACGCTGGCGGTACGCAAGCCATCGTTCCTGATTACTAACCCCGGTTCCGACCAGGGCCCACGCTTTGCGGGCTCCCCGCTGGGCCACGAGTTTACCTCGCTGGTGCTGGCGCTGCTGTGGACCGGCGGTCATCCGTCGAAAGAGGCTCAGTCTCTGCTGGAGCAGATCCGCGATATCGATGGCGACTTCGAGTTTGAAACCTACTACTCGCTCTCCTGCCATAACTGCCCGGACGTGGTCCAGGCGCTGAACCTGATGGCGGTGCTCAACCCGCGTATCAAACATACGGCGATTGACGGTGGTACTTTCCAGAATGAGATCACCGAGCGCAACGTGATGGGCGTGCCGGCGGTGTTCATGAACGGCCAGGAGTTTGGTCAGGGGCGGATGACGCTGACGGAAATCGTCGCCAAAGTGGACACCGGTGCGGAAAAACGCGCAGCGGAAGAGCTGAATCAGCGTGACGCTTACGATGTGCTGATCGTCGGTTCCGGCCCGTCCGGCGCGGCGGCCGCGGTTTACTCTGCGCGTAAAGGGATTCGTACCGGCCTGATGGGCGAGCGCTTCGGCGGCCAGGTGCTGGATACCGTGGATATCGAAAACTACATTTCGGTGCCGAAAACCGAAGGCCAGAAGCTGGCCGGGGCCCTGAAAGCGCACGTTAGCGACTATAACGTCGATGTGATCGACTCCCAGAGCGCGACCAAACTGACGCCAGCGGCGACAGAGGGCGGCCTGCATCAGATCGAAACCGCCTCCGGCGCGGTGCTGAAGGCGCGCAGCGTCATCATTGCCACCGGGGCGAAATGGCGCAACATGAACGTGCCGGGCGAAGATCAGTATCGCACCAAGGGCGTAACCTACTGCCCGCACTGCGATGGCCCGCTGTTTAAACGTAAGCGCGTGGCGGTGATCGGCGGGGGGAACTCCGGCGTGGAAGCCGCCATCGACCTGGCGGGCGTCGTGGAACACGTGACCCTGCTGGAATTCGCACCGGAGATGAAGGCCGACCAGGTGCTGCAGGATAAAGTCCGCAGTCTGAAGAATGTCGACATCATTCTCAATGCGCAGACCACGGAAGTGAAAGGCGACGGCAGCAAGGTCACCGGTCTGCAGTATCGTGACCGGGTGAGCGGCGATGAGCATCACGTCGCGCTGGCGGGCATCTTCGTGCAGATCGGCCTGCTGCCTAATACCACCTGGCTGGAAGGCGCGGTTGAGCGTAACCGCATGGGCGAGATCATCATCGATGCGAAGTGCGAAACCAACGTTAAAGGCGTATTCGCCGCCGGTGACTGCACCACCGTGCCGTACAAGCAGATTATCATCGCGGCAGGGGAGGGGGCGAAAGCGTCGCTGAGCGCCTTCGACTATCTGATCCGCACGAAAACCGCATAACAAGTCAGACAATAGACCTGCATAACAAAGAGGCTACCCGGGGGTAGCCTCTTTTTTTATGCGCTTTTCCTCAGCCTTACCTGACGACCATCACCGGAATATGGGCGTGACGGATGACGCTCGAGGCGTTGGAGCCCAACAGGTGGGTACTGATGGAGGGATTGCGTGAGCCAATCACCACCACGTCGGCGTTTATTTCGCTGGCCAGTTCGTTGACCATGTCGCGCACGCTGCCGAAACGCACATGCAGCTTGATCCGCGATGGGTCAATGCTGAAATGGCTGACCATGGTCTGCAGGCGGGTTTCCGCCTCGTGCTGCAGATGTTCCTCAAAACGCCGCAGGTCGGCGGTAAAACGGCTCATCGTGAAGCTCGCTGAACCGGGTAAGACGTGGAGCAGATGGATCACCCCGTCCTGCTGGGCCAGAAACTCCGCATGCCGGACGGCTTTATCGCTCAGCGCCATCTCAAAGACATCAACCGGCATAATGATAGTCTTATACATATGCAATCCTCCTTGTTCGTTTGCGTCTATATCAACATATTATATGCGGATATTGTGTCATTCAGGTCGCAAAACTGTCAGTCAGGCAGGCGCAAAGCGTAAAAAAGGTTAGCGGGGGGAAAGACAGCAGAAAGAGGATGTGTGGACATCCTCTGAATAAAGCGCGATACGCCTCAGGCAGCGGGGATTAACGGTGGAATTCGCCAGCGGCTTCCGGCTGGTACAGCAGCGCCAGCACTTCCAGGTGCGTCGACGCCCCGCCCGGCAGCTCCCAGTGAATGGTGCTGCCGACCTTGAGGCCGAGCAGCGCGGCGCCCACCGGCGCGAGGACGGAGAGCTGGCTGGCGCTGTCGGTCACCTGCGTCGGAAACACCAGCGTCCGCACGCGCTCTTCGCCGCTGGTTAAATCGCGGAATTTAACCGTACTGTTCATGGTGACGACATCGTGCGGCATCGCTTCCGGCGCCAGCATTTGCGCGCGGTCGAGCTCGTCGTTCAGGGCATCGGCAACCGGCGAGCTGGCGAAAGCCGGCTGCTCCAGCAGCCTGTCGATACGTTCGGCATCCAGTTCGTTAATGATGATTGCGGGTCTGGTCATTGCATACTCCATGTTATCCAGGAACCTGTCCGTAAAAGAAAACCCTCGCCGAAAAAGGCAAGGGTTAAGGTTCTCCCATCATACTGAGAGTTGCCGGCAGTTTGAAGTGATGAAACGCACAATCAGCGCGCAACGCCTCCGGCGAAGGACGTTTTCTGAACAGTATGCCGCGTTGCGCTAGTGGCCAACCTTATCGAGGATAAACTGCGCGCCGCAGTTACCCGGGTGAGGCTGGGGCAGAAAGGCGGAGGTGGCCAGTGGGGCGTTGATGGTCGCGGCGTTGAGCGAGATTTGCATCTCGGTCAAATAGGCAGGATTGCCGTTACAGGTTAATTTAAACGCCTTCACGCTCTGCGGACCCCAGGCGCGGGCCACGGCGGCGTCGAAGTCGGCCCGGCTGACGGTTTGGCCATAGTGTTTGGCAAGGAAATCACCAACCGGGCTGCGCTTAATTTCCCCGTTCAGGCGCACCATGGCGCCAAAATAGCTGTCGGGATCGAAGCCGAAGCAGACACCATGTTTGGCATATTCGTAACGTTCGAGGCAGGAGGTGCCGCCCGCGCCCGGCATTACGCTATTCAGTTTGTTGGCCATCTCCAGCGACAATCCCGTCTCCGCCGCCTGACATTTGCGGTTCGCTTTCACCTCCGGCATGTCGGGCAGCGGGCGCGTGGCGCAGCCGTAGCGCATCCAGCGTCGTTCATCCACTCCGCGCGCGGCAATGGACTTTGGCAGCCCGGGCCACAGGCCGTGCACGGTCAGAAAATCGGCTTTATTCGCGGTTTCCTGCTGCAGGCGGCACTCTTCCGGTTCGTTGCGGTTACGGTCATACATGCTCTGACAGAATCCGGTTTGCCAGGAGAGGGCCAGGACATAGCGGTCAAAATCAGCGTATCGCGTCGCGGTGAGCGGTTCAGCGCCGGCCTGAGTGGCGGTAAGCACAAGGGCAAGCGCGGCGAATTCCTTCCTGAACATGTTTATTCCTGATTGTGGATGGCAAAAGATAACGGGGAGTTATTAAAGCATAAAAAAGGCGCCTGCTGGCGCCTTTTCACGTGGTTAGACCATTAGTGGACCGCGCTGCCCGGGACGAGGATCTCGGTCGCGACAATCACCACCAGCAGGCCAACCATCACCGGCACCGAGGTGCGTTTGACCACTTCGAACGGGGAGATCTTCGCCATCCCGGCGACGGCCACCACCACGCCGGAGACCGGCGAGATCGTGCGGCCAAGATTAGAGGCCTGCAGCATCGGGATCGACAGATAGGCGGGATTGATGCCGGAGGAGTGCGCCAGCTTGGGGATCATCTCGACAAAGGCGTAGAACGGGGCATTGCCGGAGCCGGTGGTCATCGCCGCCAGCATGGTCAGGATCACCAGCACCAGCATCAGAATAATACTGGCCGAGCCGAAGGAAGTGGCGATGGAGATCAGACCGTTGATGAAGCCGATGGTGCTTAATCCCTGAGCAAAAACGCCGGCGGCGACCAGCAGCATCACCACCCCGGCGAAGGCGTCAGCCATCCCGCGGTAGGCGACTTCCAGTCCGCTGAAGACGTTTTTGGTGTTGAACCCGCGCAGGAATTCGAGGATCGCCGCCAGCAGCATGCAGCCGACGAGGATGGTAATAATGTGCAGTTCCGGCCCCCATTTGCCATCAAAGATCAGTACGCCAATAATCGGGGTAAACGGCAGGATGGCGTACAGCGCCGGGGCATTGGTGGTGATCTCGTTGACGTCGAGCATTTCGTGGGAAATGTTCTCTTTTTTATCCAGGTAGCGCTGCCAGAAGAAGTGAGCGATCGCCATGCAGATGATAGCGGCGATGGAGATCGGCAGCGTGGTCTTGAAGGCAAAGTCGATCAGCGGCATTTCGGCCGCTTTTGCCGCCAGCACGACGTCACCCGAGGTAGGCGAAAGGATAATCGCCGCCGGGGAGGCGCAGATGGCCGCCGCCGCACCGCGGCTGATACCGACGTTTACCATCACCGGGAACAGCGTCGCCATCAGCAGGACGCCGAGGCCGGTCGCGGAGGAGACGGCCAGCGACATCAGGCAGGCGACAAAGTAGGCGGCAATCATCAGCAGATAGGGCGAATTGATATAGCGTAATGGCTTTGAGGCTAATTTCACCACCATATCATTGGCGCCAATATGCGTCATATAGGTGGCGAAGCCGCACAGCATCATGATCATCATACCCAAATCGCCGCCACGGCTCATGAGTAGAATCTTAATGTATTCAATAATGTCAGTGGCGGAGTAACCGGTGCCCTCGGTATTGCCTGGTAAGACTTTATGACCCAGCAGGGCGCTGACGATCAGCAATATTAAGCCGCCGACGAACAGCACGCCGGTGGCTGAATAGCCCTTAATGATATAGCGGGCGACGCCCACAATGACCGCAATCCCGATCAGGATCTCAACAAACGTCAGCATTCATTTCCCCTAAGCCCAAAGAATATGTAGTTAAAAAGCGCCACACCAAATTTTAATGTGCGAATGTGCCGAAAAAACGGACGAAACTCGCTGATGCAAATCAATAAAGCGATAAGAACTACGCCCCTCCCGTCCCGCCTGGATATAATCACCAGATGGATAGTTAAGCGGTTCTGATGGTCAGCGGGCGAAAATCAGGAGTTTGCCTTATTTCGTTCAACCTGTATTGAGACTATCTTTGCTATCTTAGGTGGCTTTTAAATGAAAGTGGTAATAGAAAAGTGTTGATGTTACGTCGTTTTTCATTGTTTTCTCTTGGTTTTTTAGGATGGTTATTGGTATCCGGAAACGCCAGCGCGTCGTTTTCATCGACCCTTAGCGAAGGTTACCATACCTTAAGTAATAACGTTGCGCAGACCTGGAATGAGCCGGAGCACTATGATCTGTACGTTCCAGCCATCACCTGGCACGCGCGCTTTGCTTATGATAAGGAAAAGACGGACAAGTATAATGAACGTCCGTGGGGGGCAGGCTTCGGCGTTTCGCGCTGGGATGAGAAAGGGAACTGGCACGGCCTGTACCTGATGGCGTTTAAAGACTCTTTCAATAAGTGGGAACCCATCGGCGGCTACGGTTGGGAGAAAACCTGGCGTCCGCTGACGGACCAGAACTTCCGCCTCGGTCTCGGCTATACCCTCGGGGTGACGGCGCGCGATAACTGGAACTACATCCCGATTCCGGTGATCTTGCCCTTAGCGTCAATAGGTTACGGTCCGGCAACGTTCCAGATGACCTATATTCCCGGTACCTACAATAACGGTAACGTTTACTTCGCCTGGGCTCGCATACAGTTTTAATTCGCTAAGTCTTAGCAATAAATGAGATAAGCGATGCGTCTTGTGGAAAAACAAGGACTAAAGCGTTACCCACTAAAAAAGATAGCGACTTTTATCACTTTTTAGCAAAGTTGCACTGGACAAAAGGTACCACAATTGGTGTACTGATACCCGACACAGCATTAGTGTCGATTTTTCATATAAAGGTAATTTTGATGTCTAAGATTAAAGGTAACGTTAAGTGGTTTAATGAGTCCAAAGGATTCGGTTTCATTACTCCGGAAGATGGCAGCAAAGATGTATTCGTACACTTCTCTGCAATCCAGTCCAACGGTTTCAAAACTCTGGCTGAAGGTCAGCGCGTAGAGTTCGAAATCACTAACGGTGCCAAAGGCCCTTCTGCTGCAAACGTAATCGCTCTGTAAGCAACGCGTCAGTAGAATATAAAAACCCGCTAATCAGCGGGTTTTTTTTTGCCTGTTGATTACGCCTTTAGCGGCTGGCGGCCTGCGAGAAGAGCCAGAAGGCGACAGCCGTCATGGCAAACGAGCCCAGCAAGTTCACCGCGACGTTGAGGAGCGCCCAGCTCACTCGCCCCTGCTGCAGAAGAAACACCACTTCCGCAGAGAAGGTGGAGAAGGTGGTCAACCCGCCGCAGAAACCCGTGGTGATCAGCAGTTTCCACATCGGGTCAATGCCGGTCAGTCTATTAAACCACGCCAGCCCGGCGCCGATCACAAAGGCGCCTAACAGGTTGGCAGTCAGCGTCCCAATCGGGATAGCATGGTGCACAGGATTGAGCTTCATGCCGAGCCACCAGCGCAAAACGCTGCCGGTGCCGCCGCCAATAAAAACGGCGCAAAGAAGTTGAAACACGGTCGTTTCCTGCTATTTGATGTAAGAGAGTGTCAAGTGTAGCGCGCAACAGGCGCAATTGGCTATTCATAACCTGACGGGAGAAAAACATGCGGGTAGCGGCAGGGCAGTTTATCGTCACGCCAGTATGGCGGACGAATGCGCAAACTTGTGTGGCGATGATGCAGCAGGCGGCGCGTGAAGGGGCGGCGCTGCTGGTGCTGCCGGAGGCGTTGCTGGCACGTGATGACAACGACCCGGATCTGTCGGTGAAATCGGCCCAAACGCTGGATGGAGAGTTTTTACAGCTGCTGCTGGCCGAGAGCGCGCGTAACGGCCTGACGACGATCCTGACGCTGCATGTGCCGTCGGGGGAGGGGAGAGCAACCAACACGCTGGTGGTATTGCGTGAAGGGAAGGTTATTGCACATTATCACAAACTTCATTTATACGACGCCTTCGCAATGCAGGAGTCCCGGCGGGTGGATCCCGGCCGGCAAATCCCGCCGGTGATTGAAGTGGCGGGTTTCCGCGTTGGCCTGATGACCTGTTACGATCTGCGTTTTCCGGAGCTGGCGCTGTCGCTGGCGCTGAACGGGGCGCAGCTGCTGGTGCTGCCCACCGCATGGGTGAAAGGGCCGCAAAAAGAGCATCACTGGGCGACGCTGCTGGCGGCGCGCGCGCTGGACACGACCTGCTACGTCGTGGCGGCAGGCGAATGCGGGACGCGTAACATCGGGCAGAGCCGCATCGTCGATCCGCTGGGGACCACCGTGGCGGGCGCGGGGAGCGAGCCGCAGCTGATCTATGCCGATATTTCCGCAGACTACCTTGCGCGGGTTCGCGAGCGTTTGCCGGTGCTGCAGAACCGACGGTTTGCGCCACCGCAATTATTGTGACGTTTTTTTAAACAAGGCTTGATTCACCTTGTTACAGATTGCTATTGTGTCCGCGCGCCAAATACCCGTATTGTTTATCCCAATAATTCGCTGTGCACGTCAGGACGGACACCCCAGCGCTCACTCCCGGAGGGGAGGCCTCGGGCTGAATCACGCAGCCCACGCACAGGTGGATTACAATATGACGGATAAATGCGTGTATGATGGCGTATTCGCAGCTTGTATAGAGAAGAAGGTTAGCTATGGGTGAGATTAGTATTACCAAACTGCTGGTAGTCGCAGCACTGATTATCTTAGTGTTTGGTACCAAGAAATTACGTACGCTGGGCGGCGACCTGGGGTCGGCTATCAAGGGCTTTAAAAAAGCCATGAACGAAGATGACGATAGCGCGAAAAAAACCACCGCTGAAGACGAAGCACCGGCGCAGAAGCTCTCTCATAAAGAGTAATTCTCCGGCTGCGTCCCCTGGCGGGATGCGGGTGGTACGGCGAAGAGGCCGCGACGTTTGACGTTGCGGCCTTTGTTGTTTTTGTCGACGCCGCGCAGGAAAGATGCAACTAACTGTTACGGGAAGGCGAAGCGAATGAAGCGGAGAGCGCCGCTGCGCCAGGACGTGACGCAGCGGGAGAAGCGGCAGGTTATTTAACTTCCATCCCTTTAGCCTGCAGGTCGGCGTGATAGGAAGAGCGAACGAAGGGGCCGCAGGCGGCGTGGGTGAAGCCCATCGCCATGGCTTCCGCTTTCATCTCTTCAAACTCTTCCGGGCTAACGTAACGCTGCACTGGCAGGTGGTGACGGCTCGGCTGCAGATACTGGCCTAATGTCAGCATGGTGACGCCATGACGGCGCAGGTCGCGCATGACTTCGATGATCTCGTCGTTGGTTTCGCCCAGGCCCACCATCAGGCCGGATTTTGTCGGGATCTCCGGGTGCGCTTCTTTAAAACGCTCCAGCAGCTTCAGCGACCAGTTGTAATCCGCGCCCGGACGCACCTGACGATAGAGGCGCGGTACGTTTTCGAGGTTGTGGTTGAAGACGTCCGGCGGGGTCACCGTCAGAATATCAAGGGCGCGATCCATGCGGCCGCGGAAATCCGGGACCAGTGTTTCGATTTTAATCGTCGGGTTTTTCTCGCGAATGGCGCTGATGCAGTCGGCAAAATGCTGTGCGCCGCCATCGCGCAGGTCGTCACGGTCCACCGAAGTGACCACCACGTAGCGCAGCCCCATATCGGCGATAGTTTGCGCCAGCTTCTGTGGCTCGTTCGCATCTGGCGCGACCGGGCGGCCATGCGCCACGTCGCAGAATGGGCAACGGCGGGTACAGATCGCGCCGAGGATCATAAAGGTCGCGGTACCGTGGTTGAAGCACTCTGCAAGGTTCGGGCAGGAGGCCTCTTCGCACACGGAGTGCAGGCCGTTCTTACGCATCGCTGCTTTGATTCCCTGGATACGGGACGAGTCTGCCGGAAGTTTGATTTTCATCCATTCCGGTTTTCTGAGCAGAGCTTCACGCTCAGTTGCCACGTTCTTCACCGGGATAAGGGCCATTTTATCGGCGTCGCGGTACTTAACACCGCGTTCCATCACAATGGGTTTACTCATAGCGTGCGTGTTCCAGTTGCGAGTCACGAAGGAAAGCGAATTAATTCAATGAAATGTTGCAATTATCAACTATTTTTGAATCAAGAGCAGGCAGTATACCATTGAAAAGGGGCAGAAAGCAGCCTGCCTGCCCGGCAAATTGTAAAATAGTTGTTGTTTTATCCTTTTCCCTTCCGTGCGCTACGCCTTAAACGCCTGGATCACGGTCTCAATGATCTCTTTCAGCAATGGCTCTTTCCCGCTCTGCTTATTGAAGTGCAGCGCAACATCAATCTGCTCTTCCCGCAGGGAGGGGAAGTCCAGGGTCTGCAGCGGCCAGAGACGGGATACCATGGCGAACAGGCGCTCGGTGGTCAGCCCCAGCATGTCGCTCTCGGCGATCATTGCCGCCTGGGTTAGCAGGTTGAAGGTGCTGAAACCGCAGCGGCGCTCGCCCATCTCCTCCTGCAGCCGACGGTGCAGCGTAGGGTAGCGCTGGCCTTCCGGCAGCAGCAGCGCAAACTCGTATTGTGCAAGGGCGGATTCATCCTGCGGACCCTCCAGCGCGGGATGCCCAGCGCGGCAGTACATCTGCACCCGTTCCTGATACAGCACGTGATGGCTTATCGCCTGGCCGCTGTGCAGATGGGTATCAATCAACAAATCCACCTGGCGCTGGTCAAGCTGCCGCGCGGCGTCGGTGAGGGCGATGTTGTGCAGCAGGATCTGCGGAAAGACCGGCTTCAGCGCGCTGGCCAGGCCAGGCATCAGCAGCGCCCCCATCGCTGGCGTGGTGGCGATAGTGATCACCCGCTGCTGATGCGGGCTGCCGGTGATATCCAGCGCGCTGAGGAAAGCCTCCATACCGCGGCTGATGTACTGGTGAAGATGGGTGGCATAGGCGGTGGGCGTTACGCCCTGGCCTTTACGGATAAACAGCGGATCGGGGAACAGCGCCCGCAGTTTGTTTATTGACTGGCTAATGGCCGACGGCGTGATATTGAGTATCTTCGCGGCATTGACGATACCTTTGTGTACGTACACGGCTTCGAAGATGGTCAACAGATTGAGGTCAATATTACGCAGGATGCGAAACATCTGACGGTCGTAACGTTCGTCCTGTCGGTCAGGAGATTCTGACGGCGGCGTATTCTCTGGCACGCGATGAGTCCGGTTGGGAATGATAGGCCAAGTATAGCGGCCCACCGCGTTGCCGTGCGTGACAATTGATTGCAAAAATAATGTGTTACTCGTTCAGCACCCCGCCGTCAGCGGGGCGCTGGTCTGCCCTTAACCCTGAGGAAGGTATTCGTGCGGGGGATTGTTCAGCAGCGCCAGCAGATGGGCGACCAGCCGCGGAGCCACTGTCTCCGGAGTGGCTTCCGGCTGCCACTGGCGCATTTGCGTCATCTCCATACCGGCATAGCCGCAGGGGTTGATACGCAGAAACGGCGTCAGATCCATCGCGATATTGAGCGCCAGGCCGTGGAAAGAGCAGCCTTTGCGGATCCGCAGCCCCAGAGAGCATATTTTGCGATCGCCGACGTAGACGCCAGGGGCATCGGCGCGGGGGTGCGACTCAATACCGTATTCGGCAAGGGTATTGACGACCGTTTGCTCCAGCAGCGTCACCAGTTCACGCACGCCCAGCTTGCGGCGCTTGAGGTTCAACAGGACGTACATTACCTGCTGTCCCGGGCCGTGATAGGTTACCTGGCCGCCGCGATCGCTCTGGATCACCGGAATATCACCGGGCACCAGCAGATGTTCCGCTTTGCCGGCCTGACCCTGGGTGAAGACCGGGTGATGTTCCACCAGCCAGATCTCATCAAGGGTATCTTCATCACGGGCGTCGGTAAATTCGTGCATCGCCTGCGAGACGGGTTCGTAAGGTTGCAGGCCAAGCTGCCGGATTAGAATTTTATTGTGCTGCAAAACAACATCTCCGCCGGGAAGAGAGAATTCAGGTCGGGGAGTATATCACAGCCGTGCGGGAGGGAATGAGAAGACCCGGCACGGCGGCCGGGTCAGGGAAAAGGTTACAGCACCATCCGAACGATATCGATATTGCCTAACTCTTCGTACAGCGTTTCCACTTGTTCAATGTGAGTGGCGTTGATGGTGATGGAGACCGAGTGGTAGTTACCTTTGCTGCTCGGTTTTACTGACGGCGAGTAATCACCAGGCGCATGGCGCTGTACCACTTCCACCACCTGATCAACCAGCTCAGGCAACGCCTGCCCCATTACTTTGTAAGTAAATGGCGTAGGGAATTCAAGCAGTTCGTTAAGTTTGGTTTTCATGTCAGCTCCGGTGTTACGACAAAATAATAACTCCCACCAAGGGCGGGAGTTATCAGGTTACTTGGATGAATAGTATATGGGGATGGAAATCACACTTTCAAGTGTTCGATTTTTAACCAAACCAGTGGTGGAACATTAATTTAATGTAATCAATCATTTTACCGAAGAAATTACCTTCCGGAATTTCCTGCAGCACCACCAGCGGGCGCTGGTCAATGGTTTTACCATCCAGCTGGAAGTTAATGGTGCCGACGACCTGGTTTTTCTGCAGCGGGGCGTGCAGCTCAGTGTTATTCAGCACGTAGCTGGCTTTCAGATCTTTCATCCGGCCGCGCGGGATGGTCAGGTAGACGTCTTTATCCACCCCCAGCGAAGCGCGATCGCTGTCGCCGAACCAGGCCGGTTCGGAAGCAAACTCTTTGCCGGCTTTAATTGGGTTGACGGTTTCGAAGAAGCGGAAGCCCCAGGTCAGCAGTTTTTTGCTTTCCGACTCACGCCCTTTGAACGTCCGGCCGCCCATTACCGCCGAGATCAGACGCATCTGCCCTTCGGTGGCGGAAGCGACAAGGTTGTAGCCCGCTTTGTCGGTGTGGCCGGTTTTGATGCCGTCGACGTTCAGGCTGTTATCCCACAGCAGGCCATTACGGTTCAGCTGGCGGATACCGTTGAAAGTGAACTCTTTCTCACGATAGATGGAGTACTCGTTCGGCACGTCGCGGATCAGCGCCTGGCCAATCAGCGCCATGTCGCGCGCCGAGCTGAACTGGCCGTCAGCATCGAGGCCGTGAACAGTCTGGAAATGGGTGTTTTTCAGGCCGAGGGCGTTGACGTAGTTGTTCATCAGGCTGACGAAGGCGTCCTGGCTGCCGGCGACATAGTCGGCCATCGCCACGCAGGCATCGTTACCGGACTGCAGGTTGATACCGCGGATCAGCTGGGAAACCGGCACCTGCATCCCCGGCTTGAGGAACATCAGGGAAGAGCCTTTGAATACCGGGTTGCCGGTGGCCCAGGCGTCGTTGCCGACGGTGACCAGATCGGACTCTTTGAATTTGCCCGCTTTCATCGCCTGACCGATAACATAGCTGGTCATCATTTTGGTCAGACTGGCCGGGTCGCGGCGGGAGTCGGCGTTGTTTTCAGCCAGCACCTTGCCAGAGTTGTAATCGATAAGGATCCAGGATTCGGCGTCAATCTGCGGGGCGCCTGGGATCATCGTTTTGATATTCAGGTCATCGGCGCGGGCAGCGGAGGAGAGCGCTGCAACGGAGAGCGCCGTGATGAGTAAACGAGCGGTGAAAGAGGTCTTCATGGTCAGAACAACGGCATCCGTGATGGAGTTAAAAAAAGTGCCTTACTATAGCAAATGCTCTGCGGGCCAGCATCCGACATTGCGCATGAGTTTGTTAATGACTTTTACATGCGCAAGGTGAACGGGCTGCCCGCGGCCTTTAGTTGGCGCGAGTAATAAAGGACTGCAGCTGCGCTTCGCTTTGCAGGCGCTGCTGAACGGCGCTGGCCTGCGCCTTGTCGGCAAACGGCCCCAGCTGAATACGCCACACCGCGCCGTTTTGCATGACCCGGCCTGGCACAGAGAACTGCTGGCTCAGACGCTGCTGATACTGCTGCGCCCGCGCCTGGTCGCTCACTGCGCCCACCTGCACGACAAAGCTACCGCTGGCGCTGGAGGCGGCGGAAGACGAAGCGGCAACGGCGCCGGCGGCTGCGGCGGTGGCTGCTGCGGGCGCGACGCTACCCTGGATGGAGCCGGGCGCGGTTACCGGCGCTGCTGGCGTGGCGCCGGCGGCAGGTGCCGTCGCGGCGGCGGCTGCGGGTTCGCTGCTCTCCAGCACGCCGCTGTTCAGCGGCGTCGGGGCGCCGAGAAAACCGCCGCTGTTCACCGGTGCGCCAACGCTGTCTTCCGGCTTCAGCGTGCTGTTGCTGATCGGGCGAACGTCAGTGGGCGCGGGCTGGCTCATGCCAGCGGCGTCACCGCCGTCCAGATTCGGACGGGCGGGCAGGGCGTAAGTCTGTTTGGCGACGGTGGTACAAGCCATTCCCGGGCCGGAAAGCGAACCGTCAGGTGCGACGATGATCGGGTCGATACGCACTTTGGTGTTATTCGAGGTGTTCAGGCGGTCGGCGGACGCGCGGGAGAGTGAGATAACCCGATCGTTGCCGTAGGGACCGCGATCGTTAATCCGCACGACGATCATGCGCCCGTTGGCGAGGTTGGTGATCCGCGCATAGCTCGGGATCGGCAGCGTCGGGTGCGCCGCGGTCAACTGCGTCGGGTCGAAGGTTTCACCGCTGGCGGTCAGGTTGCTGTTGGGTTCCGCGTCATAGATCGCCGCGAAACCGGCCTGAGTAAAGTTTGCCGGATCCTGGACGATGTTGTAGCGCTTACCGTCGCGCTCATAATCCTGATTCGCCGTCGCGTTCGGCGTTTCATACTGCGGATCGGCGCCGCTGATCTCAACCGTCGGGCCATTACAGACGGCCGGCTGTGGAGTACTGACCGTCTTTTGTTGCACGTCATCACTCGAACATGCCGCCAGCAGCCCCGCTGCTATGCAGATCCCCAGCCATTGCTTACGCATTGCGAACCCCTTTAAACGCTTTTCGACAACATTTTTCTGTGGGTATGGATCGACATCACGATACCAAACCCGGCCATCAATACGATCAGGGCGGAGCCCCCGTAGCTCACCAGCGGCAACGGTACGCCCACCACCGGTAAAATACCACTCACCATACCAATATTTACGAAGACATAAACGAATAAAATCAACATTAAACCACCGGCCATGACCCGGCCAAAGGTGGTCTGCGCCTGGGCGGCGATCCACAGTCCGCGCATGATCAGCAGAATATAGAGCGCCAGCAGGATCAGTACGCCAATCAGACCCAGCTCTTCGGCGAGTACGGCGAAGATAAAGTCGGTATGGCGTTCCGGCAGGAACTCCAGCTGCGACTGGGTGCCGTGCAGCCAGCCTTTGCCGCGCAGACCGCCGGAGCCAATGGCAATTTTAGACTGAATAATGTGATACCCCGCGCCCAGCGGGTCGGTTTCCGGATCGAGCAGCATCATCACGCGCTGGCGCTGATAGTCGTGCATCAGGAAGAACCACAAAATCGGGATAAAGGCGGCGACCAGCACCACCGCAATGCCGATCAGGCGCCAGCTGAGGCCGGAGAGGAACAGCACAAACAGACCGGAGAGGGCGATCAGAATCGAGGTCCCGAGGTCAGGCTGCGCCGCCACCAGCAGCGTCGGCAGGAAGATCAGCACCAGGGCAATACCGGTATTCTTCAGAGAAGGCGGGCAGACGTCGCGGTTAATAAAGCGCGCCACCATCAGCGGCACGGCGATTTTTGCAATCTCCGACGGCTGAAAGCGGACGATACCGAGATCCAGCCAGCGCTGCGCCCCTTTGGAGATGGCGCCGAAGGCGTCGACGGCCACCAGCAGAATAATACAGAAAATATAGAGGTAGGGCGCCCAGCCCTCATAGACCCGCGGCGGGATCTGCGCCATGACGATCATGATCACCACGCCCATGGCGATCTGGCCGATTTTACGCTCCATCATGCCGACGTCCTGACCGCTGGCGCTCCAGATAACCAGCGCGCTGTAGGTCAGCAGCGCCAGCAGGATCAGCACCATAGTGGGGTCAAGATGGATCTTATCCCACAGCGATTTTTTGTTCGGATTATCCGTCATTATTGATCCTCCCCTGCGGTTACCGCCGGGTTTTCGCTTGGCAGCGTGGTGTTGTTATCGCCCAGCATGATGTGATCGAGGATTTGGCGCATAATCGTACCGACCGCCGGGCCGGCACCGCCGTTTTCCAGGATCATCGCCACGGCAACCTGCGGGTTGTTATAAGGCGCAAACGCCGTCATCAGTTTATGGTCACGCAGACGCTCAGAGATTCGGTGCGCGTTATAGGTTTCGTTTGCCTTCAGGCCGAACACCTGGGCGGTACCGGACTTGGCCGCGATTTTATACGGCGCGCTGGCGAAATATTTGTGCGCGGTGCCGTTGCCGCGGTTGGCCACGCCGAACATGCCGTCTTTGGCGATTTCCCAGTAGCCGGAATGGATGTCGCCTACCGGCGGCTCATGAGGCTGGACCCACGGAACGGGCTTGCCGTCTTCCACGGTACTTTGCAGCAGGTGCGGCACTTTCACCACCCCGTCGTTAATCAGGATCATCAGCGCTTTGTTCATCTGGATCGGCGTGGCGGTCCAGTAACCCTGGCCGATGCCCACCGGAATGGTGTCCCCCTGGTACCAGGGTTTTTTAAAGCGTTTGAGCTTCCATTCGCGGGTCGGCATGTTGCCCGAGCGCTCTTCGGCGAGGTCGATACCGGTATAGTGGCCGTAGCCGAACTTGCTCATCCACTCCGAGAGGCGATCGATGCCCATGTCATAGGCGACCTGATAGAAATAGGTATCCGCGGACTCCTCCAGCGCTTTGGTGACGTTCAGGTGGCCGTGGCCCCATTTTTTCCAGTCACGATAGCGTTTTTCCGAGCCGGGCAGCTGCCACCAGCCAGGGTCGAACAGGCTGGTATTGCGCGTGATCACTCCGGCGCTCAGCGCCGAGACGGCGACGTACGGTTTGACCGTCGATGCCGGCGGATAAACCCCTTGCGTCGCACGGTTGACCAGCGGCGTGTTGGGATCGTTGAGCAGGCCGGAGTAATCTTTGCTGGAGATGCCGTCGACGAACAGGTTCGGGTCGTAGCTCGGCGTCGAAACCAGCGCCAGAATGGCGCCGGTACGCGGGTCGGTGACCACCACCGCGGCGCGGCTACCGGCCAGCAGCGTTTCGATATACTGCTGTAGCTTGAGGTCGAGGGTGAGATAGATGTCGCGTCCGGCCTGCGGAGGCACCTCTTTGAGCTGACGAATAACGCGGCCGCGGTTGTTTACTTCAACCTCTTCGTAGCCGGTCTGACCGTGCAGGACGTCCTCGTAATAACGCTCAATACCCAGCTTACCGATGTCATGGGTCGAGGCGTAGTTGGCCAGTTTGCCCTCTTTATCGAGGCGGTCGACGTCTTTATCGTTAATTTTCGACACGTAGCCGATGACGTGCGTCAGCGCCGAGTTATAGGGGTAGTAACGGCGCTTGTAGCCTTTGACTTCCACGCCGGGAAAGCGGTACTGGTTGACGGCAAAGCGGGCCACCTGCACTTCGCTGAGGTTGACCTTGACCGGAATCGAGGTAAAGCGATGGGAGCGGGCGCGCTCCTTTTTGAAACCGGCGATATCATCGTCGGTTAAATCGACGACGTCGCGTAGCGCATCCAGCGTCTGTTGCACGTTATCGACTTTCTCCGGCATCATCTCCAGCTGATAAATGGTGCGGTTAAGCGCCAGCGGGGTGCCGTTGCGATCGTAAATAATGCCGCGGCTCGGCGGGATCGGCACCAGCTTGATGCGGTTTTCGTTCGAGCGCGTCTGATAGTCGTCGAAGCGAACGATTTGCACATTGTACAGGTTGGCGATCAGAACGCCGGTAAGCAGCAAAATCCCCAAAAAAGCGACCAGCGCCCGGCGCACGAACAGCGAGGATTCAGCCGTATAGTCGCGGAAAGAATTCTGTAATTTCATTCGCTGCTCAGTCTACCCTGATCATCATTACTCACGGTGGTACGGATGGTTGGTGGTAATGCTCCACGCCCGATACAGGCTCTCGGCCACCAGTACGCGCACCAGCGGGTGAGGTAAGGTGAGGGTGGAGAGCGACCAACTCTGTTCCGCCGCTGCTTTACAGGCTGGAGAGAGGCCTTCCGGGCCGCCGACCAGCAAACTGACGTCGCGCCCGTCCTGTTTCCAGCGTTCCAGTTCGCGCGCCAGCTGCGGCGTATCCCATGGTTTACCCGGAATATCCAGGGTCACGATGCGGTTTTTACCGGCAGCGGCTAACATCATCTCGCCCTCTTTTTCGAGGATGCGCTTGATATCAGCGTTCTTGCCGCGCTTACCGGCAGGGATCTCCACCAGTTCGAACGGCATATCTTTGGGAAAACGGCGCAGATACTCGCTAAAGCCGGTCTGTACCCAGTCCGGCATTTTGGTGCCAACGGCCACCAGCTGCAACTTCACGCATTAACTCCAGAGTTTTTCCAGCTCGTACAGACGACGGCTCTCTTCCTGCATGACGTGAACCATCACGTCGCCGAGGTCGACGACGATCCAGTCGGCGGCGGCTTCCCCTTCAACGCCCAGGGGCAGCAAGCCGGCGGCGCGGGATTCCTGAACCACGTGGTCGGCGATGGACATCACATGACGCGTGGAGGTGCCGGTGCAGATAATCATGCAATCGGTGATGCTGGATTTGCCATGTACATCAATGGCAACGATGTCCTGACCTTTCAGGTCATCAATTTTGTCGATAACAAAATCCTGGAGTGCTTTACCCTGCAAGTGTTCCCCCTGGGTGCGTGAAGATTGATAATCATAAAGAGCCTGACAGTATACCTGAACTAATGAAAAAGTCGGGTGAAATGTCTGTCGGCAGGCGTTCGCGGCGGAGTATCATCCCATCCCTCGCCGAGGATTGCATCGCCATTTTTGTAAAACAATTTCTGCAAACCTGCTTTGGCGGATGCTGCCTGGCAGCGGAGAATAGCAGCCTGCTCTGGCCTGTCAATGGTTCGGCGGGAATTCTTCTTGCGGCTGCCAGACGGCCTGGCTATTTAATACCCGCAGGGTGGTGAAATCGTCGCGAATGTCGAGGAGACTCCAGGCGCCATGGGCTATCGGAAAGTGCCACATCGCCGCGGCGGGCATCTGCAACAGCAGGGCGGTCAGCAGGCTCAGGACGCCCTGATGGCCGACGATCAGCAGGTGGTCAAGATGGCGGCAGTCGGTCAGCGTGGGGGTAAATTCGCTGACGCGGCGGGCAAAACGCTGAAAGCTTTCGCCGTTGGTCGGGGCCGCGTGCTGCCAGTCAGCGCACCATGCGGCATAGTTTTCCGCATCTTCTCGCTGGAGGTCGCGATGATGGCGCATCTCCCAGTCACCGAAAAACATCTCATTGAGCGCGGCATGGCATTCGCGCGGGATAGCGCGATCGCCAAGCAGCAGATCGGCCGTTGTCCCGGTCCGCGCCAGCTCGCTGCAGAAGACTTTATCGAAAGGCACCGCGCGCAGTCGTTCACCGAGCGCTCGCGCCTGAGCGACGCCGCGCGGCGTCAGGGGCGTGGGGGCGTGGCCGCTGTATAACCCGGCAACGTTAGCTTCGGTTTCGCCATGGCGAACTAACCACAATTTCATGAACAGGCTCTGACAGGCGTTGGAGAGGTGGCGTTACGATAGCGCTTTTTTCGCGCCAGGCCCAGCCCGGGGTCAGCAATAGAGACCCTGCTCGCGGATGTAGTCCAGCACCGCGGCCGGCAGCATCTCGGCGCAGGACTCGCCGCGCTCAAGGCGCTGGCGAATGATCGTCGCCGAAATATCGAACCACGGGGTCTCAGCCAGGTAGATCACGCCGGAAGGACGGTGATGCAAAGACTCCACGTCGTGGGTTAAATGGCGATCCAGCCAGCGCTGATCGGCCTCATGGGCCATGGTCAGCGGGTAACCCGGCCGGCGGCAGACAATCAGGTGGACATTGTCGAGGATGGTTTCATAGTTATGCCAGGTGGGAAAGGTGAGCAGCGAATCCTGGCCAATGATAAACGCCAGCGGCTTGTGCGGCCCCTGCTCCTGGCGCCACTCCTGCAGCGTTTGCGCCGTCCAGGAGGGGGTATCGCGCCGCAGTTCGCGTTCATCGAGCGTGAACAGCGGCTTATCGGCAATCGCCAGCTTCAGCATGTGCACGCGCTGGGCGCTGGTGGCTTCCGGCTGGGGACGATGCGGCGGGACGTTATTAGGCATGATGATGACCTTGCTCAGGCCAATCTGATTCGCCAGGATCTCGACCGGCTTGAGGTGACCATAATGCACCGGATCGAAGGTGCCGCCATAGATTGCCTGTAAGTGAGTCATATCAACCATCAATAAAAACGTCCGCCAGGGCTTTGTGGCAGAGCAACAACGAAAGACTTTCCAGTTCGGGCCAGATGTCGTACCCGTAATCCTGTTTAAAGGTCAGTTCCGCGCGGGTCAGAAGGGTCACCGCCTGGCGCAGCTGTTCGCCGCTGAGTCGGGCGAGGGCGTCGCTGAGCAGCTGACGGCGGTTTTGCCAGACCCGATGTTTATCAAACAGCGAACGCAGCGGCGTCTGTGCCGACTGGCGCTTGAGAGTGACCAGCAGCAGCAGCTCCCGCTGTAGCGTACGCAGCAGGATCGCCGGCTCGCAGCCTTCAAGACGGAGCTGCTGCAGAACGTGCAGCACGCGCTTGCTTTTGCCTGCCAGCAGGGCATCGACCCAATGGTAAGGGGTAAAGTGCGCGGCATCGTTCACCGCCTGCTCAACGCGGGGCAGGGTCAGCTTACCGTCCGGCCAGAGGAGCGCCAGCCGCTCCAGCGCCTGCGCCAGCGCCAGCAGATTGCCTTCGTAACAGTAGCACAGCAGCTGGCTGGCCGCGTCGTCGAGCTGCAGCTGATGCTGTTTGGCCCGCGCAGCCAGCCAGCGCGGCAGCTGCGCGTATTCCGGCGTCTGGCAGCTGACCTGGACGGCGCGCTGAGCCAGCGCGGTGAGCCACGCGGCATTCTCCTGGGCTTTGGTCAACTTACTGCCGCGAACGATCAGCAGCAGGTCGTCGTGCAGCAGACCGACCAGCGTCGCCAGCTGTTCATTGATCGCCGCGTTGGGGCCGTTTTCCGGCAGGATCAACAGCAGGGTTTGCCGGCTGGCAAACAGGCTCATCGCCTGGCTTAAGGCGAAAAGCGCCTGCCAGTCGGTGCTGCTATCGATAGTGAAGGTGTGGTGTTCGGTAAAGCCCTGCGCGGCAGCGGCTTCGCGAATAGCGTCCTGGCTTTCCTGCAACAGCAGAGGATCGTTGCCAAGCAGCAGATAGGCCGCGCGCAGCCCTTCAGTGAGCTGCGCGCGGAGCTGTTCCGGGTACAACCGAATCATCATTGACCCAGCGTGGTGGAGACGCGGTTACCCGAGGACGCCGGCGCGGTGCTGCCCGCGACCGGTTTTTCTTCCTGCTGGGTGGCTTCAACATCCGCTACCTGAACGCTTGGCAGTTTACGAATCAGCTGTTCCGCCGCTTTATCGTACATTTCCTGGATAATCATATCCTGCTCGGCGTCTTTGGCTAGCGCCGCCTGCGGGTTATCAAAGAACGAACGATAGACCTTGGTGGTTATCGGATAGATATCGTGACCCGGGATCAGGACGCTGGCATGAACGGTCATGACCATCTGATATTCCGCCGTACGACCGTCCTGGAACACCGATGCCGTATCTTTCTGAATCGACGATCCATCGAGGCGCAGAGAAGGGACATCTTTACGCAGCGTGCTGGCGTCGATCAGTTCCACGCCGTTAAGACGCAGCTGATTACGCACCGCGCGGCTTAACGGCCCGTTCGGATCGCTCGACTGGAAGATCATGGTTTTCATGGTGGTGGGCACCTTGGTAGTGCTACGCAGATGCCAGCCACAGCCGGCGGTGGCAAGCACCGCCAGAGATAACAACATTGTTACCAGATATCGCACGCTTCCTCCCGCGCTTAGCCAACGACCAGATTGAGCAGTTTACCCGGAACGTAAATCACTTTACGCACGGTTTTGCCGTCGAGATACTTCGCCACCAGATGCTCCTGGCCGGCGCGCTCGCGGACCTGCTCTTCAGTTGCGTCTACCGCAACGGTAATTTTACCACGAACTTTGCCGTTGACCTGGACGACGACGAGGGTGCTGTCTTCCACCATCGCGCTTTCATCTGCCACCGGCCACGGCGCGTTGTCGATATCGCCTTCACCGTTCAGCTCACGCCACAGGGTGAAGCTGGCGTGCGGGGTGAACGGGTTGAGCATACGCACGACCGCCAGCAGGGCTTCCTGCATCAGAGCGCGATCCTGCTCATCTTCCTGCGGCGCTTTCGCCAGCTTGTTCATCAGCTCCATGATCGCCGCGATGGCGGTGTTGAAGGTCTGACGACGACCGATGTCATCGGTCACTTTGGCGATGGTTTTGTGGATATCGCGACGCAGCGCTTTCTGATCTTCACTCAGCGCCGCCACGTTCAGGGCCGCAACGTCCCCTTTGGTGGTGTGTTCGTAGACCAGCTTCCAGACGCGTTTCAGGAAGCGGTTCGCCCCTTCGACGCCAGATTCCTGCCACTCGAGGGTCATATCCGCCGGGGAGGCGAACATCATGAACAGACGCACGGTATCCGCGCCGTAGCGCTCAACCATGACCTGCGGGTCGATGCCGTTGTTTTTCGACTTGGACATCTTGCTCATGCCGGTGTACACCAGCTCGTGGCCCGCCGCGTCTTTGGCCTTAACGATGCGGCCTTTTTCGTCACGTTCGACGATGGCGTCAACCGGGGAGACCCAGTTACGTTCGCCGTTTTCGCCTACGTAGTAGAAAGCGTCAGCCAGCACCATGCCCTGGCACAGCAGCTGTTTCGCCGGCTCATCAGAGTTGACCATGCCCGCGTCGCGCATCAGCTTGTGGAAGAAGCGGAAGTAGAGCAGGTGCATGATCGCGTGTTCGATACCGCCGATGTAGATATCGACCGGCAGCCAGTAGTTGGCCGCTTGCGAATCCAGCATCCCTTCCTGATACTGCGGGCAGGTGTAGCGCGCATAGTACCAGGAGGATTCCATAAAGGTGTCAAAGGTGTCGGTTTCGCGCAGCGCCGGCTGGCCGTTAACCGTGGTCTTGGCCCATTCAGGATCGGCTTTGATCGGGCTGGTGATGCCGTCCATGACCACGTCTTCCGGCAGGATCACCGGCAGTTGATCTTCCGGGGTCGGCAGCACGGTGCCGTCTTCCAGGGTGACCATCGGGATCGGCGCGCCCCAGTAGCGCTGACGGGACACGCCCCAGTCGCGCAGGCGGTAGTTAATTTTACGCTCGCCGACGCCCATGGCTGCCAGTTTGTCGGCAATGGCGTTGAAGCCCGCTTCATAATCGAGGCCGCTGAACTCGCCGGAGTTAAACAGGACGCCTTTCTCGGTCAGCGCCTGCTCCGAGAGATCTGGCTCAGAACCGTCGGCGGCGAGGATCACCGGCTTGATGTTCAGCCCGTATTTGCTGGCGAACTCGTAGTCGCGCTGGTCGTGACCCGGAACGGCCATCACCGCGCCGGTGCCGTACTCCATCAGCACGAAGTTAGCCGCCCATACCGGAATTTCTTCGCCGGTCAGCGGGTGGATAGCTTTAAAGCCGGTATCGACGCCTTTTTTCTCCATCGTCGCCATGTCGGCTTCCGCCACTTTGGTGTTGCGGCATTCGTCGATAAAGGTGGCCAGCGCCGGATTGTTGGCCGCAGCCTGCTGCGCCAGCGGGTGACCCGCAGCGACCGCCAGGTAGGTACAGCCCATAAAGGTGTCCGGGCGAGTGGTGTAGACGGTCAGCTTGTCGGCGTAATGGTTAACGTCAAAGGAGATTTCCACCCCTTCAGAACGGCCGATCCAGTTGCGCTGCATGGTCTTCACGGTGTCCGGCCAGTGGTCCAGCTTATCCAGATCGTTCAACAGCTCATCGGCGTAGGCGGTGATTTTAATAAACCACTGCGGGATCTCTTTACGCTCGACTTTGGTGTCGCAGCGCCAGCAGCAGCCGTCGATAACCTGCTCGTTGGCCAGTACGGTCTGGTCGTTCGGGCACCAGTTCACCGCGGAGGTTTTTTTGTACACCAGGCCTTTTTTGTACAGCTCGGTGAAGAACTTCTGCTCCCAGCGGTAGTATTCCGGGGTGCAGGTCGCCAGCTCGCGGCTCCAGTCATAGCCGAAGCCCAGCATTTTGAGCTGGTTTTTCATGTAGGCGATGTTGTCGTAGGTCCACGGCGCTGGCGCGGTGTTGTTTTTTACCGCCGCGCCTTCCGCAGGCAGACCGAACGCATCCCAGCCAATCGGCTGCAGGACGTTTTTACCCAGCATGCGCTGATAGCGGGCAATCACGTCGCCGATGGTGTAGTTACGCACGTGACCCATGTGTAGTCGACCAGAAGGATAAGGAAGCATCGACAGGCAGTAATACTTCTCTTTGCTCTCGTCTTCAGTTACTTCAAATGTACGATTTTCGTCCCAGTGAAGCTGGACTTTCGATTCTATCTCTTCCGGGCGGTATTGCTCTTGCATGGCAGCCAGTGGTCCTGTTTTCAATACAGCTACAAAATGTAGCCAATGGATGTGTTATTTCAGATCGGCATAGCATAGCCCAAACGCCAACGTCAAAACAGCTTTTCGCACATCAACATCGGCAAAAGCTGGGCAGATTATTTCGCGAGTCTGTGGCTTGTCAGACACAGCGGGAGAGGAATAAGGTCTATTATCAGAAGACGTTAACCACACCGGAGGCGAAATGATGAACAAGGTTGCTCAATATTACCGTGAACTGGTCTCCTCGCTCAGCGAACGGCTCCGCCATGGAGAACGCGATATTGACGCGCTGGTGACGCAGGCACGCGATAAAATTGTCCGCGCCGGCGATCTGACGCAGAGCGAGATTGAGTCGGTAATAGCCGCGGTCAAGCGCGATCTTGAGGAGTTTGCCCGCAGCTACGAAGAGAGTCATGAAGACGAGAGCGACAGCGTGTTTATGCGGGTGATCAAAGAGAGCCTGTGGCAGGAGCTGGCCGATATCACTGACAAAACCCAGCTTGAGTGGCGGGAGGTTTTTCAGGATCTGAATCACCACGGCGTATACCACAGCGGCGAAGTGGTCGGTTTAGGCAACCTGGTGTGTGAGAAGTGTCACTATCACCTGGCGGTGTATACCCCGGATGTGCTACCGCGCTGTCCGAAGTGCGGCCACGATCAGTTCCAGCGTCGCCCGTTTGAGCCCTGATCGATCGGGCCCGGTGCTGAATGATTGCGCCGGGCCGGTGAAAAAATAACTAATGATAAATTTAATGGGGCAATATAAACCTTATAGATTTATTGGTGTTATGCTCATATTTTTTACACCGCCACGGATTATCGTGGAGCATAACGCGCAGCGTATCGCAGCCAGCTCAGCGTATGATATTGACCAAATTAATTTGGAATAAGATGCGCGGTGCGCTTGCTAATGGGGCGTGGGCGCTGTCTGATAACAAGGCTATGTCATTTGCGGAGACTCATCGGCGATGCGCTGTCGCCAGCGCATCGCTTATTGTCAACGAATAGTATTTATTTCTGCCTGTTTATACTGCTGGCGACCACCCATGTCAGAGGCGTAGTTATGGTAAGAATTGACCACTAACTTATCAGCAGAAAGAGAACCTGCATTACAAATTGAAAGGTTCAGGAAACCGCAGCGGTAGCCACCATTTTTGACATACCGGGTGGTCATCGTCAGGGAACCATTCGCCTTAATCGTTTTATAGTTGGTGATGTCAGCGGTTTGTTGCGTATACAGAGTCATGTCCCCGCTACTCATCATTTGACCCTCATTAAGTATGCCGTTATTCGCGGTGATGTTGACAGCATTCCCGTCGATCGTTGCCCTGTTCCGCAGGTAATTACTCTCGATGCTCAGCGTGTCGCCGTAAATATAATAAGTATTATCGATCACATCGCCTTTAATCGACAGGGAATGTTGACCAACAATATTCCCCTCCTGATCCAGATTGCCGTTAGTCACTATGGATACATCGTTACCTTCAATGCGACCTTTGTTATATATCTTCCCCGAAGTGATGTTGTCATCCTTTTTAGCTTGCACGGTCAGGCTGGAGTTAGCCCGGATGTTGCCGGTGACGTTAAGCGTATTGCCGCTGAAAGCAATGTTTGTGACATCGCCCAGGATTGAGCCGCCGTTATCGATATTGACGGCGGACACGGCTAACTGGCCATCGGTGTCGATATAGGACCCATAGCGAGTAGTGAGATTGCCCCCGCTGGCTACGGATAGCATCTGAGTTCCCCTAAAAGTACCCGCGTTAACGAGATCGCCGCTAGCATTTACGCCAAGTGTTTTGCTGCTGGCAATAGTGCCTTCATTGTTTAATGTCCCCAAACTGGACAACGCCGTAGCGTAAGCGGTGCTATTAATGGTACCTTTATTTTTCATATCGCCTGCCGACACCATATTAGCGACAAGGCCGTCCGCGTTGATGGCGCCCTCATTAATCAGAGAACCATAGCTCGTCATCATAAGCATAGAGTTTGCGCTAATAACGCCTTTATTACGCACGCCGAGGCCTAAGGTATTCCCCACCATACTGATGCTATTGGCCTTGATACCGCCTAGATTGCTGATATCAATACTATATTCCGGTATGAGCATCTGCATGACCGTAGCCGTTTTCCCATGGTTTGCTATCTCTCCGGTAGCGTTATTATATGTGAAGTTACCCGCGCTGAGGGCGGTGCTGGCGGCGTTCAGGGTACCGTTAATCGCAATGGCATCCGCAAGCAAGATCGCATAGTTTGAGGAGGCGTTCATACCTTTATCGCCGATGGTGATTTTACCCTGCGTGACCGTATAGCTATCAATCGCGCCGGTGTCGCTCAATTTGACCTGGCCTGTCGTCAGCACTGCTTTGTTAGTATTAATAAAACTGCATCCGGAGCAGGAGATGCCGTTAGGGTTGGCGATAACGACATCGGCTTTTTGTCCGTTAACCTCGATAAAGCCCTGCAGGTTACTCATTTTATTGGAGGTCACTTCATTTAAAATGACGGAAGCGCTGCCGTTGGTCAGATTGTTATTCTTTGCGATATTACCGTGAGTGTCGTGATTAACGTCACTGGCACTATTGTTTAATATGGTGCCGTTAGGGCCGACGTTAAATTCGCGATATAAGTTATGTGAGACGCCAGCGGCGTTAGGGGCTTCGATATCAATAACATTTGCCCCTGATTTATGCGTATAGCTTGACGGATCGGCATAAACAACGGATGAACTTAGCGCTGCAGCCAGCGCAACATATGAAACCTTGAATTTAAACATGTAATTTATTCCTTTAAATATGAAAAAATGAATCAGTAAATTGCAGTAATGTGCTGATGAAAACTAATACCTCCACTGTAATGAAAAGCCCATATTCATGGCATCGCTATGAAAGTCGTCAGGTTTACTGATGGGCGTGCCGATAAAAAAGTCATATTGCGTAGACGCTATTTCTCCGCGGACGCCGCCGACTGCGCCAGAAAGACTTTTTCCTTGCCTGGCGCGCTCGCTACCAATGATCCGGCCGAAGTCAAGACCAAGATATACCTGCCGGTCGGGGGTGGGAATATTCCAGCTAAAATCATTGCGCCAGTACCAGCCTTGATTGGCCGAAAGCGTATTTTCACCATCAAAGCCGCGAACCGTCCAGCGATTGCCGATATTAAACTGGTTGTCCGAAGATAATCTATCCGGGCTGAACTGGGCATGGAAACGCGGCATCCAGCTAAACTTATCGCCGGTTGCGGCAAACTGCATTAAGGCCTGTATATCGGCGTGAACGATGCGCGAATGGCGGCTATATAAACCGGCTTTTTCCTCCGGCGTAGGCACGGAGCTGAGCCACGGCAGGCTGCGCTGAATACCTACGCTGGCGTCGACAATTTTATTGTTAAAATAGCGCTGGTGGCGCAGGGTAAATTCCCAGACAGGATTTTGTTTACGCATCACATGCAGCTCATCGCCGCCGAAAAAGTAGTGCGAACTGCTCTTTGCTATGCGCAGATCGGCGGTCGTTTTTTGTTGTCGGGTATGCGAAAGCAGGCGGCTAAGGGTCGCGCTGTAATAACGGTTTTTACTTTTGTAGTCGATGCTTGACCATCTTCCTTTAAACAGTTGGCGGTACTGGCTGTAGGAGCCGTACAGGCTCAATGACCAGTAACCAAAAGGCACGGAGTAGTAAAGGTTGCCGTTATGGTTGCCGTCGTTGTGCTGGTTGAATTCAACGTCGCCGCCTGCCGAGATGGAAAGAATATCGTTCAATGAAGATAAATCGTAAAGGTATAGCGCGCCGCCGCCCTGATAGCGACCGCTGGCGCGGCTGCCTGCGTCATCAAGCCAGGCGCCAACCTGCCACTGTTTATCCATTACCCGAGCGATTTCAATATCACTTTCGCCAATGTGTTCCCCGGGCCGCAGCTTCATATGGGCGCTGGCGCCAGGCAGCCGCTGCAGGTTAGCCATCCCTTGTTCAAGATCGCTGAGGCGCAGGATTTTACCGGTATGCGTGGGCATGGAGGTCCACAGGTTCGTCACGGCGCTCTTCGGCGCAAAATCAATATGCCCCGTTTTGCCATAAGTCAGCGTTATTTTGAGAATGCCCCCTTCTAGTGACTGAGAAGGGATATCGATCAGGGAAGTAATATACCCTTGCGTTATCAGTTCATTTTGTAAGGCGTTCGTCAGCAGGCGAATCCCTTCTATTCCGAGGCAATGGCCGGGCGCCTGGGCTGCGATCTTCCCGAGGAGGGCGGTGGTTTTTGCGTTGTCCTCGGAGGTAATATCAACTTTCGTGATATACCGACAGGTCGCTTCTTCGGGAAATATCAAGGTTTGCTTTTTCGTATGGGTACGAGAAGATTGGTATTGCTGCTGATGGGGCATTAATGCGCTTTCACGGGCTTTATCCTGTTCAACCTGGTTTACCGTTGCGGCCTCAATACCCGCCCAGGCGGTAAAGCAGGTGAGCAAATTTAAACACAAAATAATGGCCAGTCTGTTAGTGTTAGTCCGCATGAAGCAATATCCGTTTGTTTCATTGAGTAAGATTATAATTAATGGTTGTGCGCGGCATGAAATAGCCTGCGCGACGTATAGCAAGTCAATTGAAATATTATTTTCAAGAAATTTAAACTCACGGGGATTATTACAAGATGCCGTATGCTAACGATGACGTGGCGGTTAATCTATTCTACGGCCCCTGAATTCTTTGTGAAATTTTTACTTCACGTTGTGAAGCTGTCGCTTTGAGATGAAGCGATTGAAAAGGGGAGGGGCTGACAGGCGCGCACGGTGATATCGTGCGCGCCGCAGAAGTTAGTGCAGAATTTTGGCGAGGAAGTCTTTGGCGCGATCGGATTGTGGGTTAGCGAAGAACGCTTCTTTATCGGCGTCTTCGACAATCTTTCCTTCATCCATAAAGATCACCCGGTTGGCCACCTTGCGGGCGAAGCCCATTTCGTGGGTAACCACCATCATAGTCATCCCTTCGTTGGCTAGTTCCACCATGACGTCCAGTACCTCGTTGATCATCTCCGGGTCGAGCGCGGAGGTAGGTTCATCAAACAGCATGGCGATCGGGTCCATGCACAGCGCACGGGCGATGGCCACGCGCTGCTGCTGGCCGCCGGAGAGCTGCGCCGGGTATTTTTCCGCATGCGCCGCCAGGCCCACGCGCTCCAGCAGCTTGAGACCCTTCTTGCGCGATGACGCTTTGTCACGATTGAGCACCTTAACCTGCGCCAGCGTCAGGTTGTCGATAATCGACAGGTGCGGGAACAGTTCAAAATGCTGAAACACCATTCCGACATGCGAGCGCAGTTTGGCAAGATTGGTCTTTTTATCGTTAACCACGGTGCCATCGACGATAATCTGCCCCTGCTGCACCGGCTCAAGGCCGTTCACGGTTTTAATCAGTGTGGATTTACCGGAGCCTGACGGCCCGCAGACCACCACGACTTCGCCTTTTTTCACTTCCGTGGAGCAATCGGTCAGCACCTGAAAGTGACCATACCATTTTGAAACATTTTTCAGGGTAATCATTACACAGTCCTTTTCTTCAACCAGCTGACCAACAGCGAGGCGCTGAGGCTAATCACAAAATAGACGCCGCCCGCGAACAGGATCATTTCAACCTGGGTCCCGTCACGCTCGCCAATCGTCGAGGCGGTACGGAAGAAGTCGGCGAGGCTCAAAACATACACCAGCGAGGTATCCTGGAAGAGGACGATCCCCTGGGTTAACAGCAGCGGTACCATGGCGCGGAAGGCCTGCGGCAGGATCACCAGCCGCATCGACTGCCAGTGGGTCATTCCCAGCGCCAGCGCGGCGCTCGACTGGCCGCGGGAGATGCTCTGGATGCCGGCGCGGATAATCTCCGAGTAGTAGGCGGCTTCGAACATCGAAAACGCCACCATCGCCGAGATCAGGCGAATATCCGTTTTCGGCGACAATCCCAGCACGTTCTGCAGGAAGCCTGGGACAATCAGGTAGAACCACAGCAGAACCATCACCAGCGGGATAGAACGGAACACGTTAACGTAGGATTTAGCAAACCAGGCCAGCGGCAGAAAGCTGGACAGGCGCATTACCGCCAGTAGGGTGCCCCAGACGATACCGACCACGATGGCGATCACTGTGATCTTCAGGGTGATCACCAGCCCCGCCAGCAGGTAGGGCATGGAGGGAACGATCGAACTCCAGTCAAAATCGTACATTATTTGCCTCCCATATTGCCAGGCAGGCGAACCTTACGCTCGACCACATACATAATCAGCATAATCACCGCGTTGATGAAAACATAGGCCAGGGTGATGGCGGTAAAAGACTCCCAGGCATGAGCGGAGTAGTCCAGCAGTTTGCCCGCCTGCGCGGCCATATCGGCCAGACCGATGGTGGAGGCGATGGCCGAGTTTTTCACCAGGTTCATCATCTCCGAGGTCATCGGCGGCACGATAACGCGATAGGCGTTCGGCAGCAGCACGTAGCGGTAGGTTTGCGGCAGGGTCAACCCCATCGCCAGACCGGCGTTCTTTTGCCCGCGCGGCAGCGACTGGATCGCGGCGCGTACCTGCTCGCAGACGCGAGCGGCGGTAAACAGCCCCAGGCACAGCATGGAGGAGACAAAGAACTGAATGTTTGGGTCCAGCTCCGATTTAAACCACATGCCGATATTTTCCGGCAGGAATTCCGGCACCACCAGGTACCAGGTAAAGAACTGCACGATCAGCGGCACGTTGCGAAACAGTTCGACATAGCAGGTGCCAATCCCTGAGAGCAGACGATTGGGCACCGTGCGTAAAATACCGAACAGCGAGCCGACGAGAAAAGCGATGATCCAGGCCGAGATGGAGAGGGCGACGGTGATCTGAAAACCGCTCCACAGCCAGCCCAGGTAGGTAGTGTTGCCGAAGGGGGCCTGTTGCAGGAATATCCCCCAGTTCCAGTCTATTGACATACATGACTCCTGGAAAAAAAAGGGTAGCCATTGCTACCCTCGAAGACGGTTGTCCAGCTTGTTTCGGTATTCGCGGCGGCTGGGGAACGACCAGCCGCCGTATAGTCTGTCCGTGCTGTGACAATCATCGGGAGGGCAGGATATCCCGCCCCTGGTTGTTATAATTAGTTCAGTGCTTTGTCATTAGGTGATTTGAACAGCGCTTTCATGTCGTCCGACAGCTCGAAGTTCAGGTTAAGATTTTTTGGCGGAATCGGGTTTTTGAACCATTTATCGAACCACTTCGCCGCTTCGCCAGAGGTCTGGGCCTGGGCAACGGTTTCATCGACCAGCGCCTTGAAGGCCGGATCGTCCTTACGCAGCATGCAGCCATAGGCTTCTTTCGACTGCGCGGTGCCGACGATTTCCCAGTTATCCGGTTTCTTCGCCTTGGCGCGTTCGCCGGCCAGCAGAGCGTCATCCATCATAAAGGCCACCGCGCGTCCGCTCTCCAGGGTGCGGAAAGAGTCGCCATGATCTTTGGCGCTGATGATGCGCATATTCATTTTTTTCTCATCGTTCAGCTTATGCAGCAGGATCTCTGAGGTGGTCCCGGAGGTGACAACGACCGCCTTATCCTTCAGGTCCGGGAAATCTTTGATCGGGCCGCCTTTCTTCACCAGCAGACGAGTGCCGACGACGAAGATAGTATCGGAGAAGGCCGCCTGTTTCTGGCGCTCGAGGTTGTTGGTGGTTGAGCCGCACTCGAAATCAAAGGTGCCATTCTGCAGCAGCGGGATACGATTCTGCGAGGTAACCGGGATCAGTTTGACCTGCAGATCGGGTTTGTTCAGCTTCTTCTTGATGGCATCGACGATGGCGTTGGAGTAGTCCTGAGAGTAACCCACAACCTTCTGTTGGTTATCGTAGTAAGAGAAAGGGACGGAAGATTCGCGATGGCCGACAACGATAACGCCATTTTTCGCGATCTTATCCAGAGTGCTCTGGCCAGCCGCCGGGGCAGCATCTTCCGCCTGCGCCAGACCAGCGGTCATTCCCATTACCAGCATTGCCGTGGCCAGTTTACGTAATTGCATATCCAACTCCTTATCCGCAGCGTCACCGACGCTATTGATACCCATTGTGATTGTGTGTGTTGTTATTGGGGGCACGCATCCACGTGCCGCATTTGTATGTGTTTGTTAGCATTTAGTTTGGCTTAATGTAAAGATTTTGCTGTTTTATTGTTTATTTTTGCGAAGCGCTCCGCACCAATCGGAGGCAAATATCTTCCATTGCACCAAAATAGCGCGACCGCCGATCGTTTATGGTGCAACCCGGTTGCACTGGGCCAGAGGACGGCGCTACCCGATTAAATAAAGCAATGACTGTGCCAGGGTGGCAAATGACGGGAAGAAAAAAAAGCCGACGACGGGCGTCGCCGGCAGAGCATTTATCGGCGACGCTGACGCAGGCTCATCAGCAGCGCGCCGAAGCCGAGCAGCGCCGTCAGCGCCCACAGCGGCCAGTTGCCAGTGCGGGCGTAAGGGGTCAAGCCGCTGGTGGGCGTCACGGTGGTGGTCAACACCTCGCGGGTAAACTGCGGGATCATCTTCTGAATCTCGCCGCGCGGGCCGATGACGGCGGTAATGCCGTTGTTGGTGCTGCGCAGCAGCGGGCGGGCCAGCTCCAGGGCGCGCATCCGCGCCATCTGGAAGTGTTGCCACGGGCCGATGGACTTGCCGAACCAGGCGTCGTTGGAGATGGTCAGCAGGAAGTCGGTGTCCGGACGGAAGTTATCCCGCACCTGTTCCCCGAGGATGATCTCGTAGCAGATGGCCGCGGTCAGCTTGAGGTTATGCGCCATCAGCTGCGGCTGCACGTAGGGACCGCGGCTGAAGGAGGACATCGGCAGGTCGAAGAATGGCGCCAGCGGACGCAGAATCGACTCCAGCGGTACAAACTCGCCGAACGGCACCAGATGGTTCTTGTTGTAGCGGTTGGTCGAGTCGTAGCGGTACGGGTTATCTTTGCCGAGGGTAATGATGGTGTTGTAGGTGTCGTAGCGGTTCTGCTTATTGAGACGCGCGTCGACGATGCCGGTGATCAGTGAGCTGTCTTTTGCGCGCAGCAGATCGTCCATCATGCTGAGGAACTGCTGCTGGTTGATCTCGAGATCCGGGATCGCCGATTCGGGCCAGATAATCAGCTGCGAGTGGCCGATATGCGGCTGGGTCAGCGTCAGATAGGTTTTCAGAGTGTTAACCAGCTGCTTCTCGTCCCACTTCATGGCCTGCGGGATATCGCCTTGCACCAGCGAGACCTGCGTCGCACGCGCCGGCAGCAGCTGATACCACTGGATATAGCGCAGCGGGAACGGCAGGGCGAACAGCAGCGCGGCAATGACCAGCGACTTCCCGTTGCGCTGTACGAGGGCCAGGGCCAGCAGGCCGCTTACCATCATCAGCAGGAAGTTGATCGCCTCGACGCCCATCACCGGCGCCAGGCCTTTCAGCGGGCCGTCAATCTGGCTGTAGCCGAACTGCAGCCACGGAAAACCGGTCAGCACCCAGCCGCGCAGGAACTCGGTGATCTGCCAGACGACGGGAGCGGCGATCGCCACCCGCAGCCAGCTGGTTTTGGGCCACAGACGGGCGAGCAGGCCGGCAAACAGGCCGGTGTAGAGCGAGAGATAGGCCGCCAGCAGCACGACGAGGAAGACGTTAACCGGGCCCGGCATACCGCCAAACTGCGCGATGCTGACATAGACCCAGTTGATACCCGTGCCGAACAGGCCGAGCCCCCAGAAATAGCCGATGCCGGCGCTTTGCAGCGGGCGGCGGTTGAGGGTTAACGCCTGCAGACCGACCAGCGAAATAATCGCCGCGGGCCAGAAGTCATAAGGTGAAAAAGCCAGCGTTCCGCTGGCTCCGAATAGCAGCGCCAGCAGCAGACGTACGCGCTGACGTTCAAGAAGAGAGGCAAATACCATTTAGGCTAATCGTCCCGTTAATTAACGCCTGTTGCCACAGGCTATGCTGTTTGCCAGCCGGGGGAGGGGACAACCGGGGATCGCCCACGGTCTGTCTCCCGGCTGGCCGTGACCTTCAGCGCCGCCGCTTACTCTTCCAGCTTCGGCTGAGGAGCGTCATCCGGCAGCTTAACATGCACCTGAATGATACGACGACTATCTGCCATTGCTACCTTGAATTGGTAACCATCAATGTCGATAGATTCGCCGCGAGCCGGCAGGTGGCCAAAGGCCTGCATTACCAGTCCGCCAATGGTATCCACTTCTTCATCGCTGAAGTGCGTATCGAAGGCGTCATTGAAGTCTTCGATGGAGGCCAGAGCGCGCACCGTCCAGGTATGGCGGCTCAGCTGGCGGAAATCGATATCTTCTTCTTCGTCGTATTCGTCTTCAATTTCCCCGACGATGAGCTCAAGGATATCCTCGATGGTCACCAGACCGGAGACGCCGCCGAATTCGTCAATAACGATCGCCATATGGTAGCGCTGTGAGCGAAACTCTTTCAGCATGCGGTCGACCCGCTTGCTTTCCGGAACGACAACCGCCGGCCGTAACACTTTTTCCATGCTGAAAGCTTCGGCGTCGCTGCGCATAAACGGCAGCAGATCCTTGGCCATCAGAATCCCTTCGATGTGATCTTTATCTTCACTGATGACCGGGAAGCGCGAGTGGGCGGATTCGATGATGACATCAAGGCACTCGTCCAGCGTCTGATTGCGTTTCAGGGTAATCATTTGTGAACGGGGGATCATAATGTCGCGGACCCGCTGGTCGGCGATATCCATTACCCCTTCGAGCATGTCACGGGTATCTTCATCGATAAGGTCGTTCTGCCCGGAATCACGGATCAGCGCCAGCAGTTCATCGCGGTTTTTCGGTTCCCCGTGAAAGAGCTGGCTGAGTAACAGGGAGAAAAATCCCTTTTTGCTGTTTACTGTGTCACTACTGTGTGAATTGTCGTCGCTCATGGCGTCGTTTGGGTTCTCATGTTGATTTAATGTCGCTCGTCGCGCGTACACTCAGCGCCGGACGGCATGGGTTGCCTGAGGTTCAGGCGGGTAAATGCATGAACAGCGGCCGGATGAGGCGCAAGCGCCGCCATCCGGCAGGGGGCTATTCAGCAATCTTCTCGGAAATGTACGGGTCCTCATAGCCCAGAGCAAGCATTATCTCTGTTTCGAGGGCTTCCATCTCTTCCGCTTCGTCATCTTCGATGTGATCGTAACCCAGCAGATGGAGGCTGCCGTGAACCACCATATGCGCCCAGTGCGCCTCCAGCGGCTTCCCTTGCTCGCTGGCTTCCTGCTCCACCACCTGACGGCAAATGATCAGATCGCCGAGCAGCGGCATTTCAATCCCCGGCGGCGCTTCAAACGGGAAAGAGAGGACGTTGGTCGGTTTATCCTTGCCGCGATAGGTCAGGTTCAGCTCATGGCTTTCTGCAACGTCGACCAGACGAATCGTTAACTCTGACTCCTCCTGAAACGGCGGAATGACGGCGTCGACCCATCGTTGAAAAAGGGCTTCGTCCGGCAGGCCGCTGGTCTCTTCGCAGGCCAGCTGTAAATCGAGGATCACCTGACTCATTTTTGCTCCTGTTCCTGGGCTTCGCGTTTGCGCTCGGCGGCCAGTTCTGCTTTACGTTTCTGGTCTGCGGCTTCCCATGCCTCATAGGCGTTCACGATGCGGGCGACCACCGGATGGCGGACCACGTCTTCGCTATGGAAGAAGTTAAAGCTGATCTCATCCACTTCCGCCAGCACTTCGATGGCGTGGCGCAGACCGGATTTGGTGCTGCGCGGCAGGTCAATCTGCGTGATGTCGCCGGTGATCACCGCCTTGGAGTTAAAGCCGATGCGGGTCAGGAACATCTTCATCTGCTCGATGGTGGTGTTCTGGCTTTCATCAAGAATGATAAAGGCGTCATTCAGCGTCCGTCCGCGCATATAGGCCAGCGGAGCCACTTCGATGACGTTACGCTCAATCAGCTTTTCCACCTTCTCAAAGCCGAGCATCTCGAACAGCGCGTCGTACAGCGGGCGCAGATACGGGTCGACCTTCTGGCTCAGATCGCCGGGCAGGAAGCCGAGCTTTTCGCCCGCCTCGACGGCCGGACGGGTCAGCAGAATGCGGCGGATCTCCTGGCGCTCCAGCGCATCGACCGCCGCCGCCACCGCCAGATAGGTTTTCCCGGTACCTGCCGGACCCACGCCGAAGGTGATGTCGTGATCGAGGATATTGGCGATGTACTGCGCCTGGTTCGGCGTACGCGGTTTGATCACCCCGCGCTTGGTCTTGATATTGACGGCTTTTCCGTACTCCGGCACGCTCTCGGCGCTCTGCTCCAGCACGCGCGCCTCTTTGATCGCCAGATGGATCTGCTCTGGTTCAATATCCTGAATCTGACCGCGCATCGGCGCCGTGTCGACATACAGGCTGCGCAGAATATCGGCGGCGGCGTGCACGCATAGGGCGCGTCCGGTCAGTTTAAAGTGATTGTCACGGCGGTTGATCTCAATGCCTAACCGACGTTCCAGCTGTTTGATGTTGTCGTCAAACGGGCCGCACAGGGCTAACAGGCGTGCGTTATCCGCTGGCTCCAGGGTAATTTCACGAGTGTCTATGTTCAAACTGTTCCTCTTTACGCAGGTGGCCGGACGCGGCGCGTGGCCGGCTAATCAGGAAATTATTTACGTCACAGGAGAATGGCGCAAGCATTGCTGTAGATATAGGGACGGAGAGAGGAATTACAAGGCCTGCCGGAACCGACAGGCCTGAAGGGATCACGGCTGATAGATACCTACGCCAAGATCGTTCTCTTTACGGGTGCGGGCAATCACTGATTCAGGTGATTCAGCGATACGCAGACCCATCTCCGCTTCGGTGCGCACGATTTTGCCGCGCAGCGAGTTGGTGTAAACATCGACAATTTCGACATCCACAAACTTGCCGACGAGGTCCGGGGTGCCTTCAAAGTTGACCACCCGGTTGTTCTCCGTACGTCCGGAAAGCTCCATGATGTTCTTGCGCGACGTGCCTTCCACCAGGATGCGCTGTACCGTGCCGAGCATGCGACGGCTCCAGGCCATCGCCTGCTGGTTGATGCGCTCCTGCAGAATATACAGACGTTGTTTCTTATCGGCATCCGGCACGTCGTCAACCATATCGGCCGCCGGGGTGCCCGGGCGGGCGGAGAAGATAAAGCTGTAGCTCATATCGAAATTGACGTCGGCGATAAGCTTCATTGTCTTTTCGAAATCTTCCGTAGTTTCGCCGGGGAAGCCGACGATAAAGTCGGAGCTTATCTGAATATCCGGACGCGCTTCACGCAGCTTGCGAATAATCGCTTTATACTCCAGCGCGGTATGGGTGCGTCCCATCAGGTTCAGCACGCGGTCGGAGCCGCTCTGCACCGGCAGGTGCAGGAAGCTCACCAGCTCCGGCGTATCGCGATAGACGTCGATGATATCGTCGGTAAATTCGATCGGGTGGCTGGTGGTGAAGCGAATGCGGTCGATGCCGTCGATAGCGGCCACCAGGCGCAGCAGGTCGGCAAAGCTGCCGGTAGTGCCGTCGTAGTTCTCGCCGCGCCAGGCGTTCACGTTCTGGCCCAGCAGGTTGACTTCACGCACGCCCTGCGCCGCCAGTTGGGCGATTTCAAACAGGATATCGTCGCACGGGCGGCTGACTTCTTCTCCGCGGGTGTAGGGCACCACGCAGTAGGTGCAGTATTTGTTGCAGCCTTCCATAATCGAGACAAAGGCGGTCGGGCCTTCGGCGCGCGGTTCTGGCAGGCGATCGAATTTTTCAATTTCCGGGAAGCTGATATCAACCACCGGGCTGCGGTTGCCGCGCACGGAGTTAATCATCTCCGGCAGGCGGTGCAGGGTTTGCGGCCCGAAAATAATATCGACATAGTGCGCGCGCTGACGAATATGGTCGCCTTCCTGGGAAGCCACGCAGCCGCCAACGCCAATAATCAGGTCCGGGTTCTTCTCTTTCAGCAGCTTCCAGCGGCCAAGCTGATGGAAAACTTTTTCCTGGGCCTTCTCACGAATTGAGCAGGTATTGAGCAACAGCACATCTGCTTCTTCCGCCACTTCGGTCAGTTGATACCCATGTGTCGCATCCAGCAGATCGGCCATCTTTGATGAATCATACTCGTTCATCTGACAGCCCCAGGTTTTAATATGGAGTTTTTTTGTCATTGACTTGCTCATGCTCAGTAATAGATATCCAAAACGCGGGGATATATACAGGGTGAATTTCGCATTCCAGGGCGCGTATTGTAATGCTTTGGTCGCCCCCTGACCAGTGCGAGCGTTATCACCGCAAGAGGGCGAAAAATCCGGTAAACTTAACGGATTCTGCTTTAAGGATAATAGCCATGACAATTCACGCAACAGATGTCGCCATCGTGGGCGGCGGCATGGTCGGCGGCGCCCTGGCGTTGGGGCTGGCGCAACAGGGATTTACCGTGACGGTGCTTGAGAAAACGGCGCCTCCGGCTTTCGATCCGGCATCCGCTCCGGATGTGCGGATCTCGGCGATCAGCGCGGCCTCGGTCGGCCTGCTGAAAAGCCTTGGCGTCTGGGATGCCGTGCGGGCGATGCGCGTCCACGCTTACCGTCGTCTGGAGACCTGGGAGTGGGAGAGCGCCCACGTCGCCTTTGACGCCGCCGAGCTTAAGCTGCCGGAGCTGGGCTATATGGTCGAGAACAAGGTCCTGCAGTGGGGCCTGTGGCAAGCGCTGACGGCGCACGAAGGGGTTACCCTGCGTGTTGGCGGCGAACTGGAGGCGATGCAGCGCGGCGAGGCGGAGACGGCGTTGCGTTTACGCGACGGGGAGACGATCCACGCCCGGCTGGTTATCGGCGCCGACGGCGCCAGCTCTCAGGTGCGGGAGATGGCCGGCATCGGCGTGCATGCCTGGCAATATCAGCAATCCTGTATGCTCATTAGCGTCAAATGCGCCGACGATCCCGGCGACAGCACCTGGCAGCAGTTTACCCCCAGCGGACCGCGCGCTTTCCTGCCGCTGTTCGACAACTGGGCCTCGCTGGTGTGGTATGACGCCCCGGCGCGGATCCGTCAGCTGCAGGGTATGTCCATGCCCCAGCTCCAGCAGGAGATCGCCCGCCATTTCCCGGCGCGTCTCGGGCGGGTGACGCCGCAGGCGGCCGGCGCCTTCCCGCTCACCCGGCGTCATGCGCTGCAGTATGTTCAGCCTGGTCTGGCGCTGGTGGGCGATGCGGCGCACACCATTCATCCGCTGGCGGGGCAGGGGGTTAACCTTGGCTATCGTGATGTCGACGCCCTGCTGGAGGTCCTGACGCAAGCGCGCGGCCGCGGCGAAGAGTGGGCCAGCCTGCCGGTGCTCAAGCGCTACCAGGGGCGGCGGCGGGCGGATAATTTTATTATGCAGTCGGGGATGGATCTGTTTTACGCCGGATTCAGCAATGACCTGGCGCCGGTGCGGATGCTGCGCAATATTGGCCTGATGGCGGCCGAACGCGCCGGGGTGCTGAAGCGTCAGGCGCTGAAGTATGCGTTAGGCTTGTAAACCGGCGTCGCGGGCAGGGGCGTCGTGGAAAGCGCCTGCCCGGCAGTCAGTGATGCGCCAGGATGGCAAAACGCCAATAACAAAAAAGCCCACCGAGGTGGGCTTTTTTGCATTGAAGTGGCTGGGGTACGAGGATTCGAACCTCGGAATGCCGGAATCAGAATCCGGTGCCTTACCGCTTGGCGATACCCCAATTGTCTGTTGCATTTAACCGTCACTACCCCGGTTTTAGCGCAACAGTGCGTTCATTGCTGAACGACTTTTTAATTTGGCTGGGGTACGAGGATTCGAACCTCGGAATGCCGGAATCAGAATCCGGTGCCTTACCGCTTGGCGATACCCCAACAAATTGTTTGCGGATTTATCGATGTGTATCGATACGTCCCGAATATGGTGGCTACGACGGGATTCGAACCTGTGACCCCATCATTATGAGTGATGTGCTCTAACCAGCTGAGCTACGTAGCCAAATTGTCTTACTGTTTCTTCGATGGCTGGGGTACCTGGATTCGAACCAGGGAATGCCGGTATCAAAAACCGGTGCCTTACCGCTTGGCGATACCCCATCCGTACAACGCTGACTGGTGAATGGTGCGGGAGGCGAGACTTGAACTCGCACACCTTGCGGCGCCAGAACCTAAATCTGGTGCGTCTACCAATTTCGCCACTCCCGCAAAAAAAGATGGTGGCTACGACGGGATTCGAACCTGTGACCCCATCATTATGAGTGATGTGCTCTAACCAGCTGAGCTACGTAGC
>NZ_JASCAR010000008.1:0-19334 GCF_029967715.1 Klebsiella sp. V115_8 | reverse complement strand
TTTTTCTCTTCAACCGAACCGGCTGTTTGTGTGAAGTGATTCACATCTGCCGTGTCAGTGGGAGCGCATTATAGGGAGTTCGCCGGAAGTAGCAAGGGTTAAAATAGAAAAATCTTATCGACCGCTCATTATTTGAACTTTTCGCTTATTCCTCTTCCTACCATTAAAGCCGCCATCCCAGTGTTCATGCGGCCTGCAGCGTAGTTAACTCGAAAATCGGTTTTTGGCAAAAATGTGATTTTTCTCTCTTACCCAACGCCATTATCGCGCCGATGGTGAATTAAGCGCCACTCTTGACCCACGACAAAGCGCCCGCCCAGCCCCCGTTTCTATAATCAGGCCCGTTTCTTCTTACTGGTAATAATCGATGGCTTATCAACTCAACATTAACTGGCCCGAGTTTTTAGAGAAATACTGGCAAAAGCAGCCGGTGGTTTTAAAAAACGCGTTTCCGGACTTCGTCGACCCGATTACCCCGGACGAGCTGGCCGGGTTAGCCATGGAGCCGGAAGTCGACAGCCGGCTGGTCAGTCTGGCCAACGGTAAATGGCAGGCCAGCAATGGACCTTTTGAACATTTCGATGGCCTGGGCGAGACCGGCTGGTCGCTGCTGGCCCAGGCGGTAAACCACTGGCATATGCCGGCCGCCGAGCTGGTGCGACCGTTCCGCGTACTGCCGGACTGGCGTCTGGACGACCTGATGATCTCCTTCTCCGTCCCCGGCGGCGGCGTCGGGCCGCATATCGATCAGTATGACGTCTTTATTATTCAGGGCATGGGCAGCCGCCGCTGGCGCGTGGGCGATAAGCTGCCGATGCGTCAGTTCTGCCCGCATCCCGCGCTGCTGCACGTCGACCCGTTCCCGCCGATTATTGATGAGGATCTGCAGCCGGGCGATATCCTCTATATTCCGCCGGGATTCCCGCACGATGGTATCACCCATGAAACCGCGCTGAACTACTCCGTGGGTTTCCGCGGGCCCAACGGGCGCGACCTGATCAGCAGCTTCGCCGACTATGTGCTGGAGAACGATCTCGGCGGCGAGCACTACAGCGATCCGGACCTCACCTGCCGCGAGCATCCGGGCCGGGTTGAAGAGTATGAACTCGAACGTCTGCGCGGCATGATGATCGACATGATTCGCCAGCCGGAAGACTTCAAGCAGTGGTTCGGCAGTTTCGTCACCACCCCGCGTCACGAGCTGGATATTGCGCCGGCGGAACCACCGTATGAAGAAGAGGAAGTCGTCGATGCGCTGCTGGGCGGCGAAAAACTTTCTCGCCTGAGCGGCCTGCGCGTTCTGCATATTGGCGACAGCTTCTTCGTGCATAGCGAACAGCTGGACACCACCGATGCCGAAGCGCTGGATGCATTATGCCGCTATACCTCATTAGGCCAGGAGGAGCTCGGCAGCGGCCTGCAAAACCCGGCGTTTGTGAGCGAACTGACGCGCCTGATTAATCAAGGCTACTGGTACTTCGAAGAGTAAGCCGCGGTAGGATTACGGGCAGCCGCCTGGCGCTGCCCGCTGGCTATCAGCCGTTATTGCGCCTGTTTCGGCAGCACCACAATAAACCGCGTCGAGCGCAGATCGGACTGCGCCGCCACGCTGCCGTGGTGAGCGCTGACGATGGATTTCACAATCGCCAGGCCGATGCCGCTGCCCTCCCCTTTGCGCTGGCGCGAGGGGTCGACGCGATAGAAACGGTCAAACAGCCGCGGCAGATGTTCGGCGGCAATCGGCGTACCGGGGTTCTCCACCACCAGGCGGATCGTCTCCGCGCTTTCGCTCAGCGCGATCGTCACCGCCTGGCCAGCCGGGGTGTAGCGGATCGCGTTCGACAGCAAGTTGCTAATCGCCCGCCGCAGCATCAACGGATCGCCCGTCACCCGGCAGGGGCTGCCGTCAAAGCGCAGCGCTACCGCCTTCTCTTCCGCCCACGCCTCGAAAAACTCAAACACCTTATGCACTTCCTCAGCCAGATCCAGTTCCCGCTGTTCGGGGATCAGCTGATTGTTATCGGCCTGGGCGAGGAACAGCATATCGCTGACCATCCGCGACATGCGCGAGAACTCTTCAAGATTGGAGTAGAGCACCTCTTCCAGCTCCGGCTGGCTGCGGCTCTGGCTTAAGGCGATTTCGGTTTGCGTCACCAGGTTGGTGATCGGCGTGCGGATCTCATGGGCGATATCGGCGGAGAAGTTCGACTGGCGGGTAAAGACATCCTCCATTCGCTCCAGCATATGGTTAAAGGACAGCGCCAGCCGCTCCAGTTCGATAGGCACCGCCTGCGGGTCGAGGCGCACGTCGAGATCCCGCGAGGTAATATTCTGGATCTGCCGGCTGATCTGGCGGATAGGCTTATGCCCCTGATAGACCACAAACAGCACGATGGCGATGATCAGCAGGCTGATTATCGACGCGGCGGAAATCAGCTTCGCTTTCAGCTCATTAATATAGTGCAGGTGAAAATCGATGGATAAGGCCATCAGCAGATGGTACGCCGGCTTGCCATCCGCCTGCTTGCCCAGCGGCAGCATGATCAGCCGCCAGGCACGGGTCTCCATTTGATGATTATCGTGCGCCATTGCCCGCGGCTGCGGGTCGGTCCATGAAATCACATTCCCGTCGCGGAGCTGCATCGCCAGGCCTGGCGTACTCAGCATATGGCTGAGATCCGGCCCGTTGGGCGACTGGAACAGAATATTGCCCTGCCCATCGTCCAGGCAGATAAAGACGTTGGCGTAGCCCGCAATGATATTCTTCACGATCTCCAGCCGCCGCGCCTGCGGGTAGTCAGCGTGGTCGAGGACCGTCTCCAGGGTGGTGCTGAGCTGCCTGAGATCGTGAACGTCGCGCTCTTCAAAATGCGCCTTCACCGAATGGATCATGATCCAGGTAAAGGCAAAGAAGGCGATGATGGTGGCGAGGCTAATAAAGAAACTCAGCCGGGTAGCCAGGGAAAAGGGGCGCTTAGCGACCATCCGGCACCTCAAGCATATAGCCGACGCCGCGCACAGTCTGGATCAGCTTCGGCTCAAAGTCGTTATCGATTTTGGCGCGCAGCCGCTTCACCGCCACATCTATCGCGTTGGTATCGCTGTCGAAATTCATATCCCACACCTGCGAGGCAATCAGCGAACGCGGCAGCACTTCGCCCTGATGGCGCAGGAAGAACTCCAGCAGAGTGAACTCCTTGCTGGTCAGGGTGATGCGGGTGGCGCCGCGCGTCACCTTACGGCTGACCAGATCGACGCTGAGATCCGCCGCCTGAAACTGGCTTTCGACAATGACCGCCGCCCCGCGACGCAGCAGCGTCCGCACCCGCGCCAGCAGTTCCGCAAAGGCGAACGGCTTCACCAGATAGTCGTCGGCGCCCAGCTCCAGCCCCTTCACCCGATGCTCAATGGTGCCTAACGCGGTAAGCAGCAGGATCGGCATGCCTTTCCCGGCGGCGCGCAGCATGCGCACGATATCCCAGCCGTTCACGTCCGGCAGCATGATGTCGAGGATCAGCAGATCATAGTCGCCGGTCATCGCCAGGTGATAGCCGTTAAGGCCGTTATCGGCCAGGTCGACGACGAAGCCAGCCTCGGTGAGCCCTTTGGTCAGGTACTCCCCGGTTTTCTTCTCATCTTCGACAATCAATATCTTCACCGCCGGCTCCTTCACGCGCGTTCTGTGCGGGTATTCAATTTTAGAGGAGCGCCTCCGGATAGCAATGAAATATCAGGAAAATGACAGCTTTGTCATTTTCCTGTCACGTCCTGAACAGAGGCCGCTACGTAAAGTAGCCGCCATGGATAAATCGTCGAAAACGTCTGCCGCCATGCGCCCAATAACGCTTCTTACCCTCAGCGTGATACTCGCCTTAACCGGCTGTGTCTCGCTCGCTCCGGACTACCAGCGCCCCGCCGCGCCGGTACCGCAGCAGTTCTCTCTCAGCCAGAACAAGCTGGTTCCCGCAACCGCGAGCTATCAGGAGACCGGCTGGCGAACCTTTTTCGTCGACCCGCAGGTGAAAAGCCTGATAGGCACCGCGCTGACCAACAACCGCGATCTGCGGATGGCGACGCTGAAAGTGCAGGAAGCCCGCGCCCAGTATCGGGTGACCGATGCCGACCGCTACCCGCAATTGAACGGTGACGGCAGCACCACCTACGGCGGCAAGCTTAAAGGCGACACCACCACCAGCAGCGATTACGCCGCCGGGCTGAATCTCAACTATGACCTCGACTTCTTTGGCCGGCTGAAAAACCTCAGCGAGGCCGACCGGGAGAACTTCTTCGCCAGCGAAGAGGCACGGCGCGCAGTGCATATCCTGCTGATTGCTAACGTTTCACAAAGCTACTTCAACCAGCGGCTGGCGGCAGCGCAGCTGCAGGTGGCCAACGACACCCTGCAAAACTATCAGCAGTCTTACGGGTTCGTTGAAAAACAGCTGCTGACCGGCAGCACCACCGTCCTGGCGCTGGAGCAGGCGCGGGGGATGATCGAGAGCACCCGCGCCGAGATCGCCAGGCGGCAGGGCCAGCTGGCGCAGGCTAATAACGCTCTGCAGCTGTTGCTCGGTAGTTATCAACATCTGCCGGACGATAGCGCCAGCAGCGCCGTCGACCTGCAAGGCGTAACCCTGCCGCCGTCGCTCTCTTCAGCGATCCTGCTGCAGCGGCCGGATATTTTAGAGGCCGAACACAGCCTGCGGGCGGCCAACGCCAACATCGGCGCCGCGCGGGCGGCCTTCTTCCCGTCGATCACCCTGACCAGCTCGCTCTCCGGCAGCAGCAGCGAGCTCGCCAGCCTGTTTAACGCCGGCAGCGCGATGTGGAACTTCATCCCCAAAATCGACATTCCGATTTTCAACGCCGGGCGCAATCAGGCCAACCTCGATCTGGCGGAGATCCGCCAGCAGCAGCAGGTGGTCAACTACGAGCAAAAAATTCAGTCCGCTTTTAAGGAAGTGGCCGACGCGCTGGCCCTGCGCCAAAGCCTGGCCGATCAGATCGCCGCCCAGGAGCGCTATCTCGCTTCACTCAATATCACCCTGCAGCGCGCCACCGCGCTCTATCGCCACGGCGCGGTCAGCTACATCGAAGTGCTGAGCGCCCAGCGCGACATTTTCACCACCCGACAAACCCTGCTGGAACTCAACTATTCCCGTCAGGCAAATGAAATCACCCTGTTCACCGCCCTCGGCGGCGGCTGGATGGAATAACCCGAGGAGTCTTGATTATGAATTCACTGTCTAAAGTCGCCCTGTTCACTCTGATTTCTGGCGCGGTGTTCGCCGCCCAGGCCGCCGACCCGCACGCCGGCATGGCGATGCACGAACAGCCCGCCGCCGCGCAGACGCAAAGCATCAGCGGCAAAGGGGTCATTAAAGCCATTGATATGGATAGCAAAAAAATCACCATTGCCCACGAAGCCATCCCGGCGGTGAACTGGCCGCCGATGACCATGCGCTTCACCATCACCCCGCAGACCCAGCTCAACAATGTGAAGGACGGCGACAGCGTGGACTTCATCTTCGTTCAGCAGGGCAATCTGTCGCTGTTACAGGATATCCGCGCCCACTAATGGCCCGGCGACGGTAGGCTCCTCAACAACTGAATGGACGACACATGGCATCCCTGACACTGAAAAACACGGCGCTGATCCTCGGCAGCATGGCGATCGGCGGCGCGCTCACCGCAGCGCTGTATACCCGGATGGCGCCGCCCCTCGACGCTACCGCCGCCGCCCCGGCGGCCGAGCAGCAGCGAAAAGTGCTGTTCTGGTACGACCCGATGTACCCGAACACCCGCTTTGATAAACCGGGTAAATCGCCGTTTATGGATATGGACCTGGTGCCGAAATACGCCGATGAAGAGAGTGCCGCCGCCGGTGCGCCGGGGGTGCGTATCGACCCGACGCAGACCCAGAATCTCGGGGTGAAAACCGCCGCCGTCACCCGCGGGCCGCTGCGCTACGCCCAGACCTTCCCGGCCAACATCAGCTACAACGAGTACCAGTACGTGATTATGCAGGCGCGGGCGGCGGGTTTTATCAATAAAGTCTATCCCCTGACCGTCGGCGACAAAGTGCAACAAGGTACGCCGCTGCTGGAACTGACCATCCCGGACTGGGTGGAAGCGCAGAGCGAATACCTGCTATTGCAGGAGACCGGCGGCACCGCCACCCAGGTCGAGGGGATCCTCGAGCGGCTGCGTCTCGCCGGAATGCCGGACGACGATATCCGCCGCCTGAAAGCCACGCGCAAGATCCAGACCCGCTTCACCCTCAAGGCGCCCATCGACGGGGTGATCACCGCCTTCGATCTGCGCGCCGGAATGAACATCGCCAAAGATAACGTGGTGGCGAAAATTCAGGGCATGGACCCGGTGTGGGTCAGCGTGGCGGTCCCCGAGTCCATCGCCTGGCTGATTAAAGACGCCTCGCAGTTCCGCATTCAGGTTCCCGCCTGGCCGGACAAAACCTTCCGCATCAGCAAATGGACGATTCTCCCCAGCGTCGATAGCGCCACCCGCACCCTGCAGCTGCGCCTGCAGGTGAACAACCCGGATGAAGCGCTGAAGCCGGGGATGAACGCCTATCTGCAGCTGACCAGTGACAGCGAACCGATGCTGCTGATCCCCTCCAAAGCGCTGATCGACAGCGGCAGCGAGCAGCGGGTGATCACCATGGATAACGAGGGCCGCTTCGTGCCGAAGCAGGTCCAGGTTTTCCATGAATCCAATGGCGTCACGGCCATTCGCAGCGGGCTGAAGGAGGGCGAGAAGGTGGTCGCCAGCGGCCTGTTCCTGATCGACTCGGAAGCCAATATCGCCGGCGCGCTGGAGCGCATGCGCGCGCAGGCCCCTGATGCCGCTGCCGCCCACGCGCACTGAGGAACGGAACAATGATTGAATGGATTATCCGCCGCTCGGTGGCCAACCGCTTCCTGGTGATGATGGGCGCGCTGTTTCTCAGCCTCTGGGGGACCTGGACCATCGTCCACACCCCGGTGGACGCCCTGCCGGATCTCTCCGACGTACAAGTGATCGTCAAAACCAGCTATCCGGGGCAGGCGCCGCAGATTGTCGAAAACCAGGTCACCTGGCCGCTAACCACCACCATGCTGTCGGTGCCCGGCGCCAGAACGGTGCGCGGCTTCTCGCAGTTTGGCGACTCTTATGTGTATGTGATTTTTGAAGACGGCACCGACCCTTACTGGGCGCGCTCGCGGGTGCTGGAGTATCTCAACCAGGTGCAGGGCAAACTGCCCGCCGGAGTCAGCGCCGAAATGGGCCCGGACGCCACCGGCGTCGGCTGGGTCTTCGAGTACGCGCTGGTCGACCGCAGCGGCAAGCACGATCTCGCCGAACTGCGCTCCCTGCAGGACTGGTTCTTAAAATATGAGCTGAAAACCATTCCTAACGTCTCGGAAGTGGCGTCGGTGGGCGGCGTGGTCAAGGAGTACCAGATAGTTGTCGACCCGATGAAGCTGACCCAGTACGGCATCAGCCTCGGCGAGGTGAAATCGGCGCTGGACGCCTCTAACCAGGAGGCGGGCGGCGCTTCGGTCGAACTGGCGGAAGCCGAATATATGGTGCGCGCCAGCGGCTATCTGCAGACCCTCGACGACTTCAAAAACATTGTACTGAAAACCGGCGATAACGGCGTGCCGGTCTATCTCGGCGACGTCGCGCGGGTGCAGGTCGGCCCGGAGATGCGCCGCGGCATTGCCGAACTGAACGGCGAAGGCGAAGTGGCCGGCGGCGTGGTGATCCTGCGCTCCGGCAAGAACGCCCGGGAAGCGATCTCGGCGGTCAAAGAAAAACTGGCGTCGCTGCAAAGCAGCCTGCCGGAAGGGGTTGAAGTGGTCACCACCTACGACCGCAGTCAGCTTATCGACCGCGCCATCGATAACCTCAGCCACAAGCTGCTGGAAGAGTTTATCGTCGTCGCCCTGGTCTGCGCCCTGTTCCTGTGGCACGTGCGCTCGGCGCTGGTGGCGATTATCTCCCTGCCGCTCGGCCTGTGCTTCGCCTTTATCATGATGCATTTCCAGGGGCTCAACGCCAACATCATGTCGCTGGGCGGGATCGCCATTGCGGTGGGGGCGATGGTCGATGCCGCCATCGTGATGATTGAGAACGCCCACAAGCGGCTGGAGGAGTGGACGCATCAGCATCCGGGAGAGAAGCTCGGCAACGACAGGCGCTGGAAAATCATTACCGATGCCTCGGTGGAGGTTGGCCCGGCGCTGTTTATCAGCCTGCTGATCATCACCCTGTCGTTTATCCCCATTTTCACCCTCGAAGGCCAGGAGGGCAAACTGTTCGGTCCGCTGGCCTTCACCAAAACCTGGTCGATGGCCGGAGCGGCGCTGCTGGCGATCATGGTGATCCCGATCCTGATGGGCTTCTGGATCCGCGGCAAGATCCCGGCGGAGAGCAGCAACCCGCTGAACCGCTTTTTGATCCGCATTTACCATCCGCTGCTGCTGAAGGTCCTGCACTGGCCGAAGACCACCCTGCTGATCGCGCTCCTGTCGATCCTGACGGTTGTCTGGCCGCTTAACCGGGTCGGCGGCGAGTTTCTGCCGCAGATCAACGAGGGCGATCTGCTGTATATGCCGTCAACGCTGCCCGGGATCTCCGCCTCGCAGGCGGCGGATATGCTGCAGAAGACCGACAAGCTGATCATGACGGTGCCGGAGGTGGCGCGGGTGTTCGGCAAAACGGGTAAGGCAGACACCGCTACCGACTCAGCGCCGCTGGAGATGGTGGAGACCACCATTCAGCTCAAACCGCAGGATCAATGGCGGCCGGGGATGACCATGGAGAAGATCGTCGACGAACTGGACAAGACCGTGCGCCTGCCGGGGCTGGCGAACCTGTGGGTGCCGCCGATCCGCAACCGCATCGACATGCTCTCCACCGGCATCAAGAGCCCGATCGGCATTAAAGTTTCCGGCACTAACCTGGCCGATATCGACGCCATCGCCGGGCAAATTGAGGGGGTGGCGCGCAGCGTGCCGGGCGTGACCTCGGCGTTAGCCGAGCGGCTGGTGGGCGGGCGCTACCTCGACATTGATATTCAGCGTGAGAAGGCGGCCCGCTACGGGATGACCGTCGGCGACGTGCAGCTGTTCGTCTCGTCCGCTATCGGCGGGGCGATGGTCGGCGAAACGGTGGAGGGGGTCGAGCGCTATCCGATCAACATCCGCTATCCGCAGAGCTACCGCGATAGCCCGCAGACCCTGCGCCAGCTGCCGATCCTCACCCCGCTGAAGCAGCAGATCGTCCTCGGCGACGTCGCCGAGGTGAAGGTGGTCAGCGGGCCATCGATGCTGAAGACCGAGAACGCCCGCCCCACCAGCTGGATCTACATCGACGCCCGCGACCGCGACATGGTGTCAGTGGTGCACGATCTGCAGCAGGCCATCGGCAAGGAGGTGAAGCTGAAGCCGGGCATCAGCGTGTCGTATTCCGGGCAGTTTGAGCTGCTGGAGCGCGCCAATCAGAAGCTGAAGCTGATGGTGCCGATGACGCTGATGATTATCTTTGTGCTGCTGTACCTGGCCTTCCGCCGCGTCGGCGAGGCGCTGCTGATCATCGCCAGCGTGCCCTTCGCCCTTGTGGGCGGGATCTGGTTCCTCTACTGGATGGGCTTCCATCTGTCGGTGGCCACCGGCACCGGCTTTATCGCCCTGGCCGGCGTGGCCGCGGAGTTTGGCGTGGTGATGCTGATGTACCTGCGCCACGCCATCGAGGCGGAGCCGGCGCTGGAGAACCCGCAGACCTTCAGCGCCGGGAAGCTCGACGAGGCGCTGTATCAGGGGGCAGTACTGCGCGTGAGGCCGAAGGCGATGACCGTGGCGGTGATTATCGCCGGCCTGCTGCCGATTTTGTGGGGCACCGGCGCCGGGTCGGAGGTGATGAGCCGCATCGCCGCGCCGATGATTGGCGGAATGATCACCGCCCCGCTGCTGTCGCTGTTTATTATTCCGGCGGCGTATAAGCTGATGTGGCTGTCCCGGCATCGGGACAAGCGCGGCCGCTAGCCCACCGCGTTTACGCCGGTCCGGGAAATTGGCTATAGTGGCGCCATTCTTCTGGCCGGCGTGAACGTCCCTATGAATCTGAACCTGGTATGTTATTCCCTGCTGCTGCTCACCGCTGTGGGCAGCGCCCTGCTCCCCTACCCGCTGGCGATGTGGTTTTTACTGAGCAGCCTTCTGACATGGCTTATCTATGGCGCCGACAAGCTGGCGGCGCGCAAAGCCTGGCGACGGGTGCCGGAAACCACGCTGCTGGTGCTCGGCCTGGCGGGAGGCTGGCCGGGGGCGATCCTCGGCCAGCAGTGTTTTCGCCATAAAACGCAAAAGCAGCCCTTCCGGACGTGGTTTTTCATCAGCGTGGCGCTGAACGTGGCGGCGCTGGCCGGGCTGTATGCGGTTTACTCTGGCATGCTCAGTCGCTAAGGGGCGAGGCTAGCGCGGCGTCTGGCGGATCCACACCAGTCGATCGACGTCAAAGCCCAGTTCGCGCGCGGTATTCAGGTAATCCTGCTTCACCGCCGCCGGAATGGTGGGGGTGCGCGACAGGATCCACAGATAGTCGCGGTTGGGGCCGCTGACCAGCGCATACTGGTAGTCGTCGTCCAGACGGATCACGTTATAGCCGCCGTAGAACGGCCCGAAGAACGACACCTTCAGCGCCGCGGTGGTGGGGGCGCCGGTGAAATAGGCTTTCCCGTCGCTCTCATTCCAGCGTTTTTTGACCGGGTCATAACCGCGATTGACGACGCTGATCCCCCCGTCGCTGCGGGCCCCGTAGGTGGCGGTCACCTGCTCCAGACCTCGCTCGAAGCGATTCTCCAGGCGGGCGACCTCATACCATTTCCCGAGGTAACGGCTGGCGTCAAACCCGCTAATCGGCTGAACGCCCTTCGGCGGGGTGGGCGATTTGCAGGCCACCAGGGTCAACGCGATAGCGACGCCAGTGACAACAGGCCATAGCTTCATGAGAACTCCTTTCATTTACGCGGTTGGGGAAAGTGTAGTGCAAAGCCGCTACACTTCACGCCAGCCGACGTGATTCGTAGTATATTGAGAATATTCTTTGTTAACAGGTGGCCTCCATGCCTTACTCCATCGGCGAATTTGCCCGACTTTGCGGGATAAATGCGACCACGCTTCGCGCCTGGCAGCGCCGCTATGGCCTGCTCAAGCCGCTACGCACCGATGGTGGACACCGTCTGTACAGCGATGACGACGTCCAGCAGGCGCTTAAAATCCTCGACTGGGTGAAAAAAGGGGTGCCGGTCAGCCAGGTGAAGCCCCTGCTGTCGCGCCCCGGCGCGCGGCGCACCAACAACTGGCTGACGCTGCAGGAGACCATGCTGCAGCGGCTGAAAGAGGGAAAAATCGAGTCCCTGCGCCAGCTGATCTACGATGCCGGCCGCGAATATCCGCGCCAGGAGCTGGTGACCGAGGTGCTGCGTCCGCTGCGCAGCCAGGTCTCCGCCAACGTGCCGGCCATCATGACCCTGCGCGAAATCCTCGACGGCATCATCATCGCCTACACCTCGTTTTGCCTCGAAGGCGACAAGAAGGCGCCCGGGGACAACTTTCTGATCACCGGCTGGCACCTGACCGACGCCTGCGAAATCTGGCTTGAAGCGCTCAAACGCACCGGCCAGGGCCATCGCATCGACGTCCTGCCGGTGCCTCCCGCCGCGCTGGCGCCGGAGATTTTCCCCCAGCGCAACTGGCTGCTGGTCACCAGCGGCAAACTCTCCGCCGCTCGTCAGAGGCAGGTCGAACTCTGGCAGCAGCAGGTCGTCTCCCTCGAGGTGATCCCGCTCTAACCCCCGGTTTTCACTTCCCCCCACTCTCTGTTCCGCCTGCGCCCGGCGGCGCGGCGGGCGCACGTTTGCCCTTCGTGCAACCCGCGATTTTCACCCTTTAAAACACTAATCATAACAACATGATTTTAAACATAAATAAAATATATTTTTCCACAAACTTGGACAAATAATTTTATTTGTGTAAGTTTTAAGTATGCCATTACGCCACCGTGTTTAGCCAGGATGTGATCCATGAGCACCACGCCGTCCGTCATTCGTCGTTTCGTTGAGTACTACGCCGGGCTGGATGCGCAGCCGCCCACGGCGCTGGCCGCGCTGTACCATCCGGACGCGACGCTGAGCGATCCTTTTGGTCAGCACCAGGGACTGTTTGCCATCCAGCGCTACTTTACCCATCTGCTGGCCAACGTGGAGCAGTGCCGGTTCACCATCGACGCGCCGCTCTGCGACGGTCAGCGGTTCGCCGTAACCTGGACCATGCACTGGTCGCATCCGCGTATTGCCGGCGGAGAAACCCTGGCCCTGCCGGGCTGCTCGGTGGTGGACATCGCCGGGGAGCAGGTTCTCCACCAGCGCGACTACTACGACGCCGGGGAGATGATCTACGAGCACCTTCCCCTGCTGGGCTGGGCGGTACGCGGCGTGAAACGGAGGGTGCGCTCATGATGACGGTGCTTATCACCGGCGCCAGCTCCGGGATCGGCGCCGGCCTGGCGAAATCCTTCGCGGCGGATGGCCACCTGGTCATCGCCTGCGGGCGCGATGCTTCGCGCCTGACGGCGCTGCAGCAGTTCAGCCCCAACATCAGCGCGCGCCTGTTCGATATGACAGACAGGGACGCCTGTCGCCAGGCGCTGACGGGCTGTTTTGCCGACCTGATCATTCTCTGCGCCGGCACCTGCGAATACCTCGACCACGGGCAGGTGGATGCCGCCCTCGTGGAGCGGGTGATGGCCACCAACTTCCTCGGGCCGGTGAACTGCCTGGCGGCGCTGCAGACGCAGCTGGAAGCAGGCGATCGGGTGGTGCTGGTCAGCTCCATGGCGCACTGGCTGCCCTTCCCGCGCGCGGAAGCCTATGGCGCCTCTAAGGCGGCGCTGACCTGGTTTGCCAATAGCCTGCGTCTGGACTGGGAGCCGAAAGGGGTCGCCGTCACGGTGGTCTCTCCGGGCTTCGTCGACACCCCGCTGACGCGCAAAAACGACTTTGCCATGCCCGGCCGGGTGAGCGTCGATCGGGCGGTGGCGGCGATCCGCCACGGCCTGGCGAAGGGCAAAAACCACATCGCCTTCCCCACCGGCTTCAGCCTGATCCTGCGACTGCTGGCCAGCCTGCCGTCAGGTATACAGCGCCTGCTGTTGCGCAGGATGGTGCGCTCATGAACATCGCCATCATCGGCAGCGGCATCGCCGGGCTGACCTGCGCCTGGCGGCTGGCCGGACACCATCAGGTGACGCTGTTCGAAGCGGGCGCCGCGCCGGGCGGCCACACCGCCACCGTGGATGTCGCCACGCCGCAGGGCACCTGGGCCATCGATACCGGATTTATTGTCTACAACGATCGCACCTATCCGCGCTTTATGGGCCTGCTCAGCGAGCTGGGGATCGACGGGCAAAAAACGCAGATGAGCTTCTCGGTCCACAACCCGGCCAGCGGCCTGGAGTACAACGGCCACAGCCTGACCTCGCTCTTCGCCCAGCGGCGCAATCTGCTGAAGCCGGCCTTCTGGGGGCTGCTGAGCGAGATCGTCCGCTTCAACCGGCTGGCGAAACTGGCGCTGACCGAGGCGCTGGATCCGGGGGCGACGCTGGAGAGCTTCCTCGCCCGCCACCGCTTCAGCCCCTTCTTCGCCCGCCACTATATCCTGCCGATGGGGGCGGCCATCTGGTCGTCGTCGCTGCAGGAGATGCGCCGCTTCCCGCTGCCGCTGTTTTTGCGCTTCTTTGAACACCACGGCCTGCTGGACATTCGCGATCGCCCGCAGTGGTACGTAGTGCCCGGCGGTTCCCGGGAATACGTTCGCGCCCTGCTCGCCAGGCTCGGCGACCGCCTGGACCTGCGGCTCAACGCGCCGGTGCAGCAGGTGGAGCGCCACTCGACAGGGGTTACCCTGCGGCTGGCGTCCGGGGAGGCGCAATTTGACCAGGTGATCTTCGCCTGCCACTCCGCGCAGGCGCTGGCGATGCTGGCGGCGCCCACCGACGCCGAACGCGAAGTTCTCGGGGACATCGGCTGGCAGCGCAACGAGGTGGTGCTGCACAGCGATCCGCGCTGGCTGCCGGCGCGTCAGCGCGCCTGGGCCAGCTGGAACTATCGCCTGAGCGATGGGGATCGGGCCCGGGCCTGCGTCACCTACAACATGAATATTCTCCAGGGGCTGCCCGCGGGCGCGCCGCTGTTCTGCGTCACCCTGAACCCGGACGCGCCGGTGGACGATCGCTACGTCTGGCAGCGCTTCGTCTATGAGCATCCGCTGTTTAACCCGCAAAGCTGGTCGGCCCAGCTGCGGCGCGACGAGATTAACGGCCAGCAGCGGAGCTGGTACTGCGGGGCCTACTGGTACAACGGCTTTCATGAGGACGGGGTGCGCAGCGCGCTCGACGTGGTGCAGGGCATCGCCGCGGCGGAGGGCAACTGAAATGAACAGCTGCCTCTATCAGGGCGTCCTGCGCCACCGTCGCCTGCAGCCGAAGGCGCACCACTTCGTCTACCGCCTGTTTATGGCCTGGCTCGACCTCGACGAACTGGACAGGCTGCCTGAGGCGGGCATCCGTCGCAACCGCCTGGCCGCCGCCGCCTGGTACGACGCCGATTATCCGCTGGGCGCGCCGCTGAAGGCTCAGGCGCTGAACCGGCTGGAGAGCCTGACCGGTTGCCGCCCGGCGGGACGCGTGATGCTCCTGACCCAGCTGCGCTACTTCGGCTTCCATTTTAATCCGGTCAACTTTTACTACTGCTATGACGAGGCCGACACCCTGCGCTGGGTGCTGGCCGAAGTGCGCAACACGCCGTGGAATGAGCGTCATTACTACGCGGTGGACGGCCAGCAGGCGCGCCCGCTGGAGAAAGCCTTTCACGTTTCGCCGTTTAACCCGATGGACATGGTCTATCACTGGCGCTTCAACGCGCCCGGCAAAACGCTGCACATGCATATTGAAAACCATCAGGCCAGCAAGGTGTTCGACGCCACGCTGGCCCTGAGCCGCGTGCCGTTAACCCGCGCCAACCTGCGCGGGCTGCTGCTGCGTCTGCCGATGATGACCCTGAAAACCGTCCTCGCCATCTACTGGCAGGCGCTGCGGCTGTGGCTGAAGCGCGTGCCGCTGTACAACCATCCTGTCAGCAGGAGTGAACGCTCATGACCGATCCCGTCTTTGCGCTTGAACCCGATGTGCCGCGCAACGTGCGGCTCGCGCGCTGGCTGCTCTTTCGTCTGTTGAGCGACCTCCGCGAAGGCTCGCTCACCGTGCGCGAAGGGGCGCAGACTTTTCATTTTGGCGACCCCGCCGCCGCGCTGCGCGCCGAGGCGCGGGTCTGCACGCCGGAGGTGTACTGGCGTCTGCTGACCGGCGGCAGCCTGGCGGCGGCCGAGGCCTGGATGGACGGCGACTGGGAGAGCCACCAGCTGACGGCGCTGCTGCAGATCCTTGCGCGCAACGGCGAGGTGTTGGGGCGTCTGGAGCGCGGCTTTCGTCTGCTGGGCAAGCCCGTCGCCCGCCTGCGCCACTGGACCCGCCGCAACACCCGCGCTCAGGCGCGGGAGAACATCGCCGCCCATTACGACCTCGGCAACGAATTTTATGCCCACTTTCTGGATGACGACCTGCTCTACTCCAGCGCGCTGTTTGCCGACGACCAGCAGGATCTGACCCAGGCCCAGCGGGCCAAGATGGCGCGCCTGTGCGACCAGCTGGCGCTCACTCCCGGCGATCATCTGCTGGAGATTGGCACCGGCTGGGGGGCGCTGGCCGAGTACGCCGCCCGCCATTACGGCTGCCGGGTCACCACCACCACCCTCTCCCGGGAGCAGCACCGCTGGGCTACCGAGCGCATGGCCCGCGCCGGGCTGCAGGATCGCGTCGAGGTGCTGCTCTGCGACTACCGCGATCTGCGCGGCGAGTACGACAAACTGGTGTCGGTGGAGATGATTGAAGCGGTGGGCCAGCGATATCTGCCGGCCTTTTTCCGCACCTGTCAGGCGCGCCTGCGCCCGGGCGGCAGAATGGCCCTGCAGGCGATCACCATCCAGGATCAGCGCTATCGCGACTACAGCAAAAGCGTCGATTTTATCCAGCGCTATATCTTCCCGGGCGGCTTTTTGCCCAGCATCACGGCAATGAGCGAGCTGATGACCCGCCATACCGATTTTGTGGTGCGCAACCTGTTCGACATGGGCCCGGACTATGCCCGCACCCTGGCGCACTGGCGGCAGCGTTTTACCCACGCCTGGCAGGATATTGAAAAGCTCGGCTTTGATGAGCGCTTCCGCCGGATGTGGCTCTACTACTTCGGCTACTGCGAAGCCGGATTTAACGCCCGCACCATCAGCGTGGTGCAGCTCACCGCGGAGCGGGTATGACACGCCCGGCGCAGCACCTGCTGATGGCCCTCGCGTTCGATGTTTACTGGACGCTGGTGGTGATGTTGCGCGAGCGCGGCCTGCTGATCTGGCTGACGCTGGCGCTGTTCGCCTGGCTGCGGTTGCCGGCGGCCAGTCGTCCGCCCGCTCTGCTGTTGGCCGCGGCGGGCTGCGGGCTGGACGCCTGCTGGGCGCTGGCGGGGCTGATTGATTTTCCCGGCGACAGCCTGCTGCCCCTGTGGATGGTGGCCCTGTGGCTGATGTTCGCCGTCGTCTGGACCCGGCTGACCCGCACCACGACGCTTCCCGGCTGGGTGCTGGCCGCGGCGGCCACCGTCGGCGGCCCGGTGGCCTACCTGATCGGCGCTCGCCTCGGAGCCATGACCCTGCTGGTACCGACGGCGCTTGCCGTGGCCGCCATGGCCTGCGGCTGGCTGGTGCTCATGCTGTTGTTCCATCTGGGGATGGGGAGGCAAAAATGAGATTCGCCCTGTTACTGCTGTGGCTGAGCGCCATCGCCCCGGCGGCCCACGCCGCCGACTGGCTGACGTGGCGCCGCGTCGGCGAGGCGACCCTCACCTGGGGGCCGTTCACTGTCTATCACTCACAGCTGCGCACGCCCAATGGCCGGTATGCCGGCCCGCAGCAGGATCGGGCGCTGATCATCACCTACCGGCGCGACATCGATCGCGAGGCGCTGGTGGAGGCCACCCGCGACCAGTGGCAGGCGCAGGGCATTCTGCAGCAGGAGCCGCGCAGCGAAGCCTGGCTGCGCATGCTGCAGGGGATCTGGCCGGACGTCGCGCCTGGCAGCCAGCTGGCGTTCGTGGTTAGCGGCGGCGAGGGGCAGTTCTGGTACCGCGCCAGCGCCGCGCAGACCGCCTTTACCCCGCTCGGCCCGCGCCAGTCGGCGGCGTTCAGCACCCGCTTTCTCGCCATCTGGCTCGATCCGCGCACCACTTATCCCGAACTGCGTCAGCAGTTGATCGGAGGTACACCATGAAACGCATTCTGACCCGTAGCCTGGCGCTGCTGATGCTGATGCTCGCCGGCTGCAGCACCGAGGTCACCGAGTACCGGCAGCAGCAGCCCGCCCTCGACATCTTCCACTATTTTCAGGGCCGAACCGAGGCGTGGGGGATGGTGCAGGATCGCAGCGGCAAACAGCTGCGCCGCTTCCATGTCGCGATCGATGGCGACGTCGTCGGCGACACCCTGACGCTCCATGAGCGCTTTGTCTATGACGATGGCGAGAAACAGCAGCGGGTGTGGCGCATTCGCCGCACTGGCGATAACCGTTATCAGGGCACAGCCGGGGATATCGAAGGCGTGGCCAGCGGCCAGGCGGCAGGCAATGCCTTTCACTGGCGCTACAGCATGAACGTCGAGGCCAGCGGCAGCCGGTGGCTGCTGCACTTTGACGACTGGATGTTCCTGCAGGACGGCAGCCATTTGTTTAACAAAACCGAGATGAAGAAATTCGGCATTACGGTGGCCACCGTGACCCTTTTCTTTACCCGAACCACAGCAGAAGAGAGGACAGCGCCATGAACACGCAACCTGTCATTGGGATCAGCGGATGTTTAACCGGCTCAGCCGTGCGATTCGACGGCGGGCATAAGCGTATGGGCTTTGTGATGGATGAGCTCGCGCAGTGGGTGGCGTTTAAGCCCGTCTGCCCGGAGATGGCGATCGGCCTGCCCGTTCCCCGCCCGGCGCTCCGGCTGGTGCAGACCCCGGTCGGAGAGATCCGCATGCGCTTCAGCCACGCCCCGCACGAGGATGTGACGGAGAAGATGGCCGATTTCGCCAACGCCCATCTGGCAACCTTGGGCGAGCTGTCGGGCTTTATCGTCTGCGCCAAATCGCCGAGCTGCGGGATGGAGCGCGTGCGGCTGTATGATGAAAAAGGCAATCGCGGGCGTAAAGAAGGCGTGGGGCTGTTTACCGGCGCCCTGATGGCGCGCTACCCGTGGCTGCCGGTGGAAGAGGATGGCCGGCTGCACGATCCGCTGCTGCGGGAGAATTTTGTCGAGCGCGTCTTCGCCCTGCATGAACTCAACGCCCTGCGCGCCCGCGGCCTGACCCGCCACGGCCTGCTGGCCTTTCACAGCCGCTACAAGCTGCAGCTGCTGGCTCATCACCAGGCGGGCTACCGCGAGATCGGCCCCTTCGTCGCCTCGCTGCATGAATGGGAGGATCTGGAGGCTTTCTTCGAGGTCTACCGCGAGAAGCTGATGGCGATCCTCAAGCGGCCCGCCTCGCGGAAAAACCACACCAACGTGTTGATGCATATTCAGGGTTATTTCCGCGACCAGCTGAACAGCCGCCAGCGCGGCGAGCTGCGGGAGGTGATCCTCAACTATCGCGCCGGGCTGCTGCCGATCCTCGCGCCGCTGACGCTGCTTAAGCACTATCTGGCCGAGTATCCGGATCGCTACCTGCAGGCGCAGAACTATTTTGACCCCTACCCGCAGGATCTTGCCCTGCGCCTGACGGTGAACTGAGGGAACCTGGGCCAGCTGCCCGGCGGCGCTGCGCTTGCGCGGGCCTACGGGGGGGTATCCCGCAGGCCTCCTCAGGAACGTAGGCCGGATGAGGCATTTATGCCGCCATCCGGCACTACCGCGGGTACGGTACCTGACCGCCCGGCGGCGCTGCGCCTGCCGGGCCTGGGGGGTATCCCGCAGGCCTCCTCAGAAACGTAGGCCGGATAAGGCATTTATGCCGCCATCCGGCACTACCGCCGGTACGGCGCCTGACCGCCCGGCGGCGCTGCGCTTGCCGGGCCTACGGGGGGTATCCCGCAGGCCTCCTCAGAAACGTAGGCCGGATAAGGCATGTATGCCGCCATCCGGCATAAATGGAGCGCACCAGTCGTAGCCCGGCTAAGCGTAG